>JAWOBP010000157.1:0-47281 GCA_046484285.1 Polyangia bacterium | reverse complement strand
CCACGCGCCGAGGCCCTCGGTCAGCGCCTCCACGTCGCGCAGCGTCGGCAGGTTCGCGAGCAGTCCCAGCAGAAACGCCCACAGGACCGAGCCCTTGTTGTGCTCGACTTTGCCCTGCTGGCGCTCGTCCGGGGCGTCGGAAAAATCCCAGCCCTTCTCTTTGTTTCTTGCGCGTTTTGCCAAGAAACGTTTTACTCTGTCCTTGGGAGGTTTGATTTTTCTCATTGAGCCTCCTAGTTGAAGGTCCAAGGTTGTTGGCGCGTGAAGGTTGGCCCTTTCCACCGCCAGCCCGTGTGGTGAAGATATCACACGGGTAAACCGCTCGGGGCCGCGAGGTGCAAAAAAATCGGCCCCTCGCGGCCTTTTTTTCCCAAAAGGCCTCTTCAGCGCCCCAACGCGAATTCGGTCCTGTCGTTTTTTCGAGACCCTCCGATATCCAGCGCGAATTCCGCCCCCCACGCCCCAGGCAACAATCACCAATCAAGCCTTCCCGACCCGGCATTGTGGGGTTGACGAGGCACTAGGGCCTCACCAGCTTCCACTCGGTGAAGCTGGGTGGTAGTACCGAGCTTTTCACGATTGACGCGGGAAGCTCACTTTGGGCAGTTGTCCGGAACCGGGGTGCAGGAGTCGTTGAGATTGTCGTAGACGTCGATGGTCTCCGGAGCTTCGCTGAGCCTGTCGAGCAGATCGCAAACCTCGCAGTCGGGCAAGATGGGATTGTATTCGATTTCGAGCCCGCCGGACACGGATTCTATGCCGCTCACCCCGCCCAAGCTGACGAGTGAATCGTTATCACTTATATTCAACCCACCGACTGAGACCAGGCTTCCGAGGCCTTCCAGGTTCGTCAGGGCGCTGTTGTTGTGTATCCCCAGACCATTCAGCGAGGAGAGCTCGCCAAGGGCCGCGAGGCTGACCAGTGAGTCGTTTCCGCGAATACTCATAGTGTTCAATGATTCGAGGTTGTTCAGACCATCGAGGATTGTCATAGAATCATTGTCAAGAATGCACAGCCCGCCTTCTACTATCTTTAAATTTTCCAACCCGGTTAGGCTGGTGAGATTGTGATTGTTTTCTATGGAAAGCCCCTCCGTTAGATCGCTTAGATTGTTCAATCCCTCAAAATCAGTCAGCGCGTTGTTGCGAAAAACTACCATGAAGTCGATTTCTGTCAGCCCATCCAACCCCTGCAAGCTCGACAAAGCGTAGTTGTCGTAAATGAAGAGGTTGCCCGCCGAGGTCAGCGCGCCGAGGTCCATTCCGCTCAGGTCAGCGTTGAAGTGGATCCTGAAATCTCCACCCACCGATTCCAGGTTCGGCAGGTCGAGAAAGGTCAAGCCCTGGGCATAGACCGTCAGATCTCCGGTGATGCAGGAATACGGCTGGAACTGCTCCATCTCCAGCTCGCTGGTGATCTCCCAGTCCCCTTCCCAGCACTGCGAGGTGTCCGTATCCGCGTCTGTGTCAGTGTCAGTGTCCACCTCGGGATCCTGGGCGTGGCGCACGCAGCGAACGGCGGCCGCCCAATCCTCAAGCCCACAAGTGCTGAAATGTCCATTGGCAAACCAAGTTGTCCAGACACTTTCGTCTCCCCCTTCCCAGGGTCCGCAATGGGCATCTTTTTTTATAGTATGTGGCTGCCCAGTAGTATCCCTGGTCATCTCCGAAAAGAGCCGAGCAGGTCTCGCTCTGCGCGCACGAGTTGCAGTATCCATAGTTGCCGCTCAGCACGCCCTGGTCGCACCCGCCGAGCAGCTCTACGAAGTCCTGGCGGGTGGGTATGTACCAGTCGTCGTGGCCGCCCAGCTCCAGGTCGAGGCAATCCTGCGGCCAGAAGTATTCCGATTCGTCCAGGGGAGGATTCTGCCAGCAGAGCCCGGTTGCCGGATCCAGCCGCCCGCCGGCGCAGTGGTGAGGATCGTCGCTGTCGGAATCCGTGTCGCTGTCGGTGTCCGTGTCGGTGTCGGAATCCGTGTCCGAATCCGTGTCAGCGTCGGCTTGCGCCTCTCCCTCGGCCTCGCCGCCGTCGCCGCACCCAGGCAGCGCCCAGGCAAGAACAGCCAGCGCCGCTGCCGCGAATGTCGTCGTTTTCTCGACCGTCATCTTCATCCTCCCCGCCAATGGGAAAACAATCCTTCCAATCAAATAGAGCAAGCAAGCTCCATGCCATCGAATCGCCAGAGACAACAACACGATTTTATTGGTAAATATGTCTCTGGCTGCCGCAACACGGCGGCACAGAGTGTGCCAGGCCCGCACTTCTTGCCACCTGGAACCAACCTAAGGCCTCACAAGCTTCCACTCGGTGAAGCTGGGCCCGTCAGCTCCATCGAGCTGCACCCCCGCCTGCCAGGCCAAGAGGACCGGCCTGGGGTAGGACGCGCTTTGATCGTAGTTCTCGATCCCCACCGGAGCGAGAACCGTCTCTATGGTGACCGGGCGCTGGGTCTCCGAGGCGCTGACATGGCTCGTCACCAGGTCACAACGCTCTGGCTCTGAATGCCCGCCATTGGGGTCGTTGTATTTCCCTACTTCGAAGATCCCCCCGGTCTGCGCCGAGGCAACCGACCCCACTGAAAGCAGCCCGGCGAGAACGGCCAGGAACGCGGTCCTGGCTCCTATAGTCCTCCAAATCGGTTCCTTTTCAGGACAGATGCACGGGCTATTCTTTGACACGCTCGAAATGGATTTCATGGCGACCCCTCCGGTTCGTTCGATTCTGTGGCTTATAATTTCCCCCCTTCAACTACTGTCAAGCGTTTTTTGATTTTTTGTAAGCGCTGGAAAAGGTTTGTTTTTCGTCGGTCGTCCTCGTCTTTTTTCTCGCGAACCGCAAGCCGCTATTCGACGCGCCGGCTCGTGGGTCAAACAAGCTGCCGGTAGGGTGAATGACGCCGCCCAGGGTGTTCACTCGCCCGCGATCGAGACCTCGTTTTCCAGTGCCCGAGGCGCGGGGGTGAGGCCGATTCGCATCACGAGCTCGTCCGCCTCCAGCCGGGCTTGCTCCACCTCGGCCCGCATCGGCTTTCCGGCCAGGTCGAATTCGATCTTCGCCTCGGTCTTGCGTGTCACGTCCAGCGCGTCCTTCCAGAGCGCGTAGAACCACATTCCGGCCCTGGTGAACGCCGAGGCCTCGACTCCTTCGATCTCGGCCTCGAGCGCCTCGATCCTCAACTCGCCGTTTTCCTTCTTCACCGCGGCGGCGGCCCGCATCTCGATCCGCATGCAGGGCTTCTTCAGATCCCACAGGTAGATCCTCATCGGGCGCTTGCCCGGAACCCAGGCCAGACCGGGGCGCAGCTCGCCGTTCTTCTTCGGCTTGCCCTCGCGGTCGTAGCGCGCCGGCACCAGCTCCGCGGCGATCGCCCAGTTGACCAGCTCGGCGATCGCCGCGGCCGAGGCGCGCAAGGAGATCAGATCGCGCGGCAGCCTTGCGGGGTCCAGAGCCTGGGGGTCGAGGCCCTTGTCGACCGGCAGGCGGGTGGTGACCAGCAGCCGCAGCCCGCCGCCGCCGCCCTCGAACGAGCTCAGCTCGATCTTCTCCAGCGGCACGGGAGGCAGCTCCAGCGAGAAGCGCGACAGCTTGCCCAGCCTGGGCAGCAGGTGTTTCTTGCTCTTCTCGTAGAAGCGCTCGGCCAGGTGGGTCACGGCGCGGGAGGCGGCCGAGTCGACCGCCTCGCGCGGAATCACCATCCGCGCCAGCTTGGGAATCCTGGAGTAGATCAACCCGCCCAGCTCGCGCTCGGCGTCCTTCGAGAGCGACGGCTCGACCTCCTCGAGCATCTCGGGGGTGAAGCCTATCCGGGCGATCCCCCGCTCGAGGTCGATCTCGGGCTCGACCTCCACCTCGGCCGAGAGGGTGAAGGCGCGCTTGCCGTCCAGCCGCACGTCGAAGTCGAGGCGAAAACGGACGTGATCGGCGGCGGCCGGGATCAGCTCGGCCCCGGCGGGATCGATGCTCAGATCGCCGAGATAGGAGCCGACCTTGCCCAGCCCGGGGATGCCGACCTCGATCGGATCGACCTTCTTCACCTGCTCGTCGATCAAGCCGTTCGCCATCGCGAACGGGAGCACCGCCTCGAGGTGAGGGCCCACGCCGCCGACGGGGCGGGAGAAGAACTTCTCGCGGTCGGCCGCAATCCGCTCGCAGGTGGTGGTTCCGCAGCCGCTGGTCCCGGTCGCGCAGGCCGCGGTCAGCAGGCAGGCCAGCGCGCCGCAGGCGAGGCTGATTCGGTTCGGCTCGCTGGGGATTCTCCGATCATTTTTCATGAATCGAGATTATGCGACCCGCGCCGGCCAGTCCAGCTCGCGCCGCGGCTCGTTTGTCTCGGCCCGGCGAGGTCGCTTTTCCACGCCGCGCCGCGAAAGGTCCGGGCAATGACGCGCGAGGCGACTTAGGGCTCGCGCAAGAATAACTTCGGCATTCGGCCGCCGATCCGTTCTGGCCCGCGGCGTCGCTCGTCGGTTGAATACGTCAATGTATTCGCCCTCCTCGCTCCTTGCGGGCCGGGCGCCTCGGCAGCCTCGGTGCGTCGAACCTATTCTTGCGCGAGCCCTTACAGGATCCGAACGCCGGAACCCATCCGCGATCTTCCCGTGCTGAAAGGCTGCTACTCGTCGCAAAGGCTGCCGTCGGAGAGCCACTCCGGCGCGGCGCGCCTGGTCCAGCGGGCCAGGTGGGCCTTTTGTCCGCTGAAGGTGCGGTAGGACAGCGAGGTGCCGAGAAGCCGTCTTTCGGCTCGCTGCCCCAGCTTTCGTAGATCCAGTGGTTCTCCGTGCCGAGCCCGAACTCGCCCGGATTCGTGTCGAAGCCCATGAACAGGTTCATGTACATGTACTCGTAGTTGAGCGGCACGCCGTTGACCTTCGAGCGCTGCTGGGAGACCAGCTCCTCGCCCTCCAGAAACGAGTTGTAGGTCTTGCGCGCCCCGGCGCTGGAGACGACCCGCGCGGCGCGGATCTCCTCCCCGTAGTCGAGGCGCACGCCGACCGCGCGGCGTTTTCCACCACGATGCGCTCCACAGACGCGCCGACCCGAATCGCCGACCCGTTTCCGCGGAAGCGGTCGATCATGTTCGGTACGTCGGCGTCGGAGGGGTGCAGCATCTTGATCGCGACGCTGACCCCCAGCGAGCGGTGCTCCGACTTGTAGACCACCCCCATTCCCCCCTCGCCGATCACCCCGGCCAGCTCGTACTTGTCCTCGAGCAAGGTGCCGGCGGAGTAGTGCCTGACCGGAATCCGCTTCTCTCCGCTGCGCTGGTGGAGGCGAACGGAGCAGACGCCCGGAGAGGAACTCTCGCCCGACTTGCTCATCGCCTCGTCGCCAGCGGGCTACTCGGCGGCGTTGATCGTGGTCAGAAACTCGAGGCGCAGCGCCTGGTCCTCGTCGAGAGCCCCGGCGTAGGCCGAGGTGATCGCCCGGCTGCCGGGCTTGCGTACGCCACGAATGATCATGCAGAGCTGCTCGGCGTCCAGCACGCAACCGGCTCCCCTGGCGCCCAGGTGCGTGACCAGCGCCTCGACGACCAGAGCGGCGATCTCCTCTTGGAGGATCAGGCGATGAGCGAAGCAGTCCAGCAGCCGGTTGAGCTTGGAAAAGCCGATCAGGCGGTCGCCGGGCAGGTAGGCGATGTGTCCCACTCCGTGAAAGGGCAGCAGGTGATGCGGGCAGACCGAGTGGAAGAACAGGTCGCGGACGATCACTATTCCCTGGTCGCCGGTGGACGGCGAGCCGCCCGAGAGGATATCGGCCGGGTCCCACTCGTAGCCGTCGAGCAGGTCGTCGATCCACATCCGACAGGAGCGGACCGGAGTGTCTAGCAGCTCAGGGTAGCGTCCGGGAGACAGATCGACGGCGCGCAGCATGTCCTCGAAGGCCTTGGTGAGCCTGGCGCTCTTCTCGTCGGGATCGGTCATCTCAAACGGGAACGACTGCTTCGATCTCGGGAAGCTCCTGCTGGAGCACGCGCAGCACGCCCATCTGCAGGGTCATCGTCGCCATCGGGCAGCCGTCGCATGCCCCGCGCAGCTTGACCTTGACGGCCTTGCCGTCCAGTTCGACGAAATCGATGTCGCCGCCGTCCTGCTGCAGAGCGGGTCGAATCCTGTTTTCTATCAGCTCGCGTATTTTTTCTTCCATCTCGATTGCTCCGTCAAAGGTGGAGCAGTCAGAGATAGGCGACCGGCGAGGCGGCTGTCAAGGAGCGGGACCAGGATGCGGATCGGCGTCGGGGCGGATCAGCCCTTGATCGCTTTTTCCAGCGAGGGCAGCGCGCCTTTGATTATCGACTCGTCCATGCAGTAGGCGACGCGGAAGTGACCCGGCTTTCCGAACCCCGAGCCGGGCACTGCCAGCACGCGCATCTTCTTGAGCTCGTTGATGAAGGCCACGTCGTCGCCTCCGGGCGCCTTGGGGAACATGTAGAACGCTCCGCCGGGGTAGGGAACCTCGTAACCCATGCGGGTCAGCTCGCCGTAGAGCAGGTCGCGCTTGGAACGGTACCAGTCGAGGTCGATCGTGACGTCCTGGAGGTGGGTCACCACGCGCTGCATCAGCGCCGGAGCGTTGACGTAGCCGAGCGTGCGGTTGGTGAAGGCCGTGGCCGCGGCCATGGCCTGCCAGTTCTCGCACTTCGGCGAGATCGCCAGAAAACCGATCCGCTCCCCGGGCAGACCCAGGTCCTTGGAATGGCTGGTCGCCATCAGCGACCACTCGTAGGCCTCGAAGACGCTGGGGCAGCGGTCGATGTCGTAGACGAGCTTGCGGTAGGGAGCGTCGTCGAGCAGGAAGATCGGGCGAGACCTTCCCCGCGAGCGATCGCGCAGTAGCGCACCCAGCTCGTTCAGAGTCTTTTGGGGGTAGACGACCCCGGTCGGGTTGTTGGGGTTGTCGATCAGGACCACGCGCGTCTTGTCGGTGATCGCCGCGGAGATCGCGTCCAGATCGAGATTGAAATCGTCGGACGCGTTCACCGTGACCATCTCGCCGCCGTGGTTCTCTATGTAGAACCTGTATTCGACGAAGAACGGCGCGATCACGATCACCTCCTCGCCGGGATCGAGAACCGCCTTGAGCAGAGCGTTCATCGCGCCGCCGGCGCCTACGGTCATCACGACCTGATCCGCGACGAAGTCCAGCCCGTACTCGCTGGCGAGCGAGCGCGCGACCGCCTCGCGGGTCTCCTGAAAACCGATGTTGGCCATGTACTTGTGCTGGCCCGGGCTCTCGTCGGCGATCAGCTTCCGGATCGATTCGTTGAACTCGGCCGGCGGCTCCAGGTCGGGGTTGCCGAGGGTCAGGTCGTAGACCGGCTCGCCCGAGCCGTCCGCCTTCAGCTGGGCGCCCTCCTCGAACAGCTTGCGGATCCACGATCCCTTCTCCAGGTAGGCGGCGATTCTCTTCGAAATAGGCATTTTCTCCTCCAGCTCTGGGCCGAGCCGCGTACCGGTCGGGTCAGCGGATCAGCTCTGCTCACCGGTTGCGTTCTCCGGGCCGGCGATCGCGCCGCGCACGTCGTGCGGGAGTCGCGTGGGGCGTCCCCCGGCGCCCAGCGCCGCGTGGCGGGTGAACCCCGTGACCAGGGTTTCGCCGTCCCGAGAGATCTCGTATTCGAAACGAATCTGAGCGCGGCCGATATCGCCCGCGGTGCAGCTCACGTCCAACACTTCGTCGTAGCGCGCCGGAGCGTGGTAGGACAGGCCGGCCTCGACCACGGGCAGCATCACGCCGCGGCTCTCCAGCGAGGCGTAGGTGCAGCCGCGGCGGCGCATGTGGTGCGCGCGACCGGCTTCGAACCAGCGCAGGTAGGTGGCGTGGTAGACGACTCCCATCTGGTCGGTGTCGGCGTACAGCACGCGCACCGCGAGGCTCGAGTTGCTCGCGGCAGAGGCGGTCGCGGTCGCTTTCACACGCTCCGAATAGCAGATGGTCTCCGGCGCGGCAAGGGCGGAGAATACGAGGGCGGAGAATACGAGCGGGTCATGGATCCGGTCCGCGAGGATGTTCCGGTTGTGCGCGGGGCGTCCGACATGGGACAATCGCGACGTTGAACGAAGCGGGAGGACGGGAGAGGAACGATGCGCGCTCCAGGGGCATTCCGGTGCTTTTTCGCGACGCTGGCGGTGCTGGCGGCTCCGGCCATCTCTTGCGCCGCAGACGAGCGCTCGGGAGACGAACGAAGCGAGCCGACCGTGGTCGACCCCTCGTTGGCGATCGTGCTTTTGCCGCTCGGAGCCGGGGCCGCGGTCGAGATCGTGACCTCCGGGTTGGAGGAAGTCTGTAGCGACGCCGGCTACGGGATAATGCGGCCGGCTCCCGGCGTGGAGCGCCCCGGCGCCGACGCCGACACGCGCGAGATCGTCGAGTTCGGGCGGCGGCAGGGCGCCGGTCTGGTCGTCTCCGTGCAGATGCGGGAGGTGGGCCCCGAGATCGAGATCGCGGTGCGCGTCATTTCCACCTACGGCGGGCGCTCGCTGCGCTCTTTGAGGATGGCGACAGCGGCCAGTGCCGCGGCTCAGGCCCGCTCCGAGTTGCGCGAGCTGCTCCCGCCGGCCCCGGCCAGCAAGAAGCTGGTCGTTGCGCTGCCCGCCGAGCAGCCGCTCGAGTCCACGAAAAGGGCCGCCGAGCCCGTCCCTTCCGCGCACGGCGATGCACCGATTCCCGACTCGCCGTACGACGAGCCGATCCGGGCCGGCAGGGCGCCGCCCCCTCCGGTCGGCCCGCCCCCGCGCCCGGAAAGCGCGGTGGTGCCGGCGCCTCCGATCGGGATCGGAAGGATCATCACCAGCGGGGGCGCGGCGTTCGGTGTCCAGGTGGGAACCGGGCTGATCACGGCGCTCGTCTGGGGTCTCTACGCGCTGGACGGAGATCCGTGGCCCGCGCTGGATACCTTCTACGGCTATTCCGTCGTCGCGCCCGCCATCTCCGGCACGGTGGCCTGGGCCGTGGCGCGCAGGAGTCGCAACTACCGCATCTCGTACGCCGCGATGCTGGGCGGGTCATACATCGGCTCCCTGGTCGGAGCGGTCGCGATCACCCTGGGCCGGGAGTACGGGAGATGGCGGACATTCGAGGAACGCTTCCGGTGGTACGCGGCCGTGGTCGGGCTGCCCGCGGTCGGATCCGCGGCGGCATACGGAATCTGGCGAGAGCCGCTCGTCGAGCCGAGCGGCACGGACGAGGGAGAGCTGGTCGCCGCGAGGCGATCGCCGGTCGACTGGTCGCCGCCCGGGCCGACCTTGATCGCGCCGATGGAGGGCGGGCCGCCCCTGGCCGGGCTGCGCCTCGGCGCGGTGATCTTCTGAGCGAGCCGAGGGCCGAGCGCGCTCAGCGATCCTCGATCAGCTCGGAGACGGCGGCGGCGAGATCGTCCCTCGGCCAGTAGCCGCTGTGAGCGGCCGCGATCGCGCCGTCGGGTCCGATCAGGTAGAGAGTGGGCAGCGACGAGACGCGGTAGGCGCCGGCCACCGCGCCGGTCCGATCCACGACCAGCGGGTAGCGCACGGCGCGACCGTCGGCAAAGCTCTCGATCTCGGCCACGGACTCCCCGCCGCAGGCCACGCCGACCACCTCCAGCCCGCGCGGCTTCATCCGGCGCCACAGCGCGGTCAGGTCCTCCATCTGCTTCAGGCAGGGAGGACAGGTGGTCGACCAGAAGTCGAGCACCGCGACGCGGCCCTCCAGATCGTCCAGGGAGAGATTTTTCCCGGAGCCGTCCGCCAGCGGCAGCGTCCAGCCGGGGGCCTTCGATCCGACAGGAAGGAGATCACCGCCCAGGGCGCTCCAGATCAGCCACAGAGCCAGCACGACGCCGACGGCGATGACGAGGCGCCGCACGATCGCCTGCGAGCGGGAGGGCGAAGCCCTGTCGTTCTGCTGCGAGGTCATCGAGAAGAACCTTCTTCTTTGGAGCCGGGATCGACGGTCACCGGCAGCGAGATCACGAACGACGCGCCCGCGGGAGCCTTCTCGTCGAGCTGGATGCGACCGCCGTGCTCCAGGACGATCTTTTTCGAGATCGACAGGCCCAGGCCTGTTCCGGAGCTCTTGGTGGTGAAGTAGGGATCGAATATCGACTGGTGATGCGCGGGCGTGATTCCCGGGCCGTTGTCCGTGATGCGAATCGAGACCTCCCGCTGGCGCTTGCCGCCGGACAGCTCGGTGGATATCTCGATCCGGGCTTCCTCCACGCCCGCCTCCGAGAGCGCCTCGGCCGCGTTGCGCACCAGGTTGTCGATCACGCGCTTCATCAGCATGGTGTCGATCCGGACCGGGATCCGGCGCTCGGGAATGTTCCACGCCAGTTCGATGTCGTCCCTCTCTCCCAGGTGTCCGAGCGATCCAGCGCACTCCACGAGGAACGAGCGCAGGTCGACGACGACCGGCTCCACCCGCGGCAGCCGGGCGAAGGCCGAGAAGTCCGAGGTCAGGCGCCGCAGGGTCGCGACCTCCTCTTCGATGATCTCGGTCGACTGCTCCAGCAGGCGACTGAAGCGCGGATCGTCGCCGCCGTACTTCTCGCGGAGCTGCTGGGCGGCCAGGTGGATCGGCGTCAGCGGGTTCTTGATCTCGTGGGCCAGCCTGCGCGCCATCTCCTGCCAGGCTGATATCTTCTGGAGATACTCGATCCGAGAGCGGTTCAGCGCCAGCTCGGCGACCATGCGGTTGAACGAGGCGATCAGGATGCCCAGCTCGTCGTGGGGACCGGTCTGCACGCGCAAAGAGAGGTTACCGGAGGCGACCTCGCGGGTGGCCCGGCTGAGGCGCCGGATGCGTCGCATCAGCCTTCGTGTCCAGACGATGCCCAGCGAGGTGCTGACCGCGACCACGGCGCCGAGCATGACCACGTAGACCAGGATGAACGCCCGGCTGAGGTAGGCCGGCGGCGCGCTGACCAGCGCCTGGTAGGTGGCCACGTCGTCGGCGGTGCGCTCGAAGGCGCTGATGATCGAGGCGTCGACCGCGAAAACGGCCTCCAGCGAGCGGTAGGATCCCAGCTCGATCCCGGCACTGTGGGAGGTGGTGCGCACCGGTTTGGGCTGAGGAACCCCGGTCGACTGGACCACCACCGAGCGTCCCTCGCGGCTCTCGAGCCGCACGCTGCGCAGCGACGGATCGCCCTCCACGATCTCCTCCAGCACCGCCCGAACGCGGTCCTCGTCTCTCGAGGCGACGGAATCGGAGAGGGAGCGCGAGTCGACGAGGTGCTCGAAGCGGACCTTCTGCCCGTGCTTGAGAGAGGCCACGTAGGCGCGGTAGGTGTCGAGGCTGCGCTGCATCTGAGCGGCGATCTCCTCGTTGATCCCGAGCCCGAGCGAGCTGTCGACCGCTTCCGCGACCAGGTAGATCGAGACACCGAGCGGGACCAGCGCCGTGGCCAGCAGCGTGATGATGATCTTTACGTCCAGCCTGCGGCTCATGATCGAAATTCGCTCATGGCGAGCCCAGCTCGAACCATTGAGAAACGAAGTTGATTTTCTTGTCGGCCTCGCCGATCTCCCGATCTACGAAAAACCCTACGAACGATCCGAAGAAGTTGCTCCGCGACTCGGTGCCGCCCGGGCCGTCGGAGGGCCGCGAGAGCCAGCGGCGGATGTTCTCGAGCATCTCTTCGGAGACCGGGTTGGCCTCGATCACCGCCCGCACCCGGTAGGCCCCCGGCTCCAGATTCTCGGTCGAGGCGACCGGAGTCTTCCAGAGGATCCCGGCGATGCCGACCGCGTCGTCCACGGTCTCGACGCGCGTGCTGCGCCTGCCCTTGCGATCCTCGAACGTGACCAGAAAGCGCTCTTCCCAGAGGTTGTAGACGATCTCGATGTTGCGCGCCCAGAAGGTGACGGGCTTGCGCTTGCCCCGCCTCTCGAGCCCGACCCTGATCGAGAGCCGCGTCGGCAGACCGGACTTCATCTTCTTGCGCACCTTCTCGGTGAAGACGTCGCGGAAGCCGGAGGTGACCTGCACCTCGCCGTGATCGACGCTGATTCCGATCCGTCGCAGCGGGCGCTTGGCCTCGGCAGGGATCGGGGCTAGCACGACGGCGGCGAGAGCGGCGATCGCCAGCTGCGCCGCGAAGACGGTGAGGCGTCGGCTCATTTCGCCGTCTCTTCCCCCACGTTGGGAATCAACCTGAACAGGTTGGCCAGCGAGAAGACCAGCACGCCGAACTCCGTGTCGACTCGAATGCCGAGATCGGCGGTCAGATCCATCGGAATCGCGCGAAAGCCTGAGTACCCCTCGGGATCAGTGCGCAGGTCGCGGCGGGAAGCCAGGGCGAAGGCCCCGATCCCGACGAAGCCGTCGACGCCGTAGATCCAGCGATGCCCGCGGTAGAACGGGATCGAGTACTCGATGTTGAGGCTGCCGGCCAGGTCCTCGTAACGCATCTCTTCGATCGAGGTGTCGAGCAGCGAGGAGTGCAGGTGCGCGAAGTTGAGACCCAGCACTCGCGAGGGGACGAACGCGGAGAAGTCGCCGACGAAGAACTGGTCGAAGAAGGGAGCCTCGCCCATCACGAGCCCCAGGAAGATGCCCAGCTTGATCGAGTGCCGCTTGCGCAGGGGGAACCAGGTGTCGTGGGCCAGCACGAATTTCGAGAACTCGTAGTCCGAGCCCAGGATTTCGGTACCGAGCTCGACCGAGAAGTCGGTGCGGGAGCCCTCGGAGGGCAGCACCGGATGGTCGCGCGTGTCGCGCACGCCGCCGAGAGTCAGGCTCGAGACGTCGGAGTGTCCGGGCAGCACGTGGCCGAAATCGATCGGGCGCCGCTCCCCGAAGGAGTAGTGCGATCCCGCGACCGGTACGCTGGCGCGGATGTTGTCGTAGCGGTAGTCCACGGTCAGGAAGTACTCGTCGAGCAGGTGATAGCCGGTGCCGAGCCGCAGCATCGCGCGGTCGTACGTAAGCACCGCGTAGGGATCCCGCGAGCCGCCGTCGCTGACCACCTGCACCTTCTCGTGGCCGAAGAAGTCGCGCGCGTTGACGAACTGCCCCGAGAGGCGCAGCCCCACGTCCGAGTCGAGGAAGTGGTCGTCGGCCAGTTCCAGCCGGTAGCCCCACTGCTTCTTCGAGACCACGGCCGAGGCGCCGGCCCGCACGCTGGAGCCCAGCAGCGATCGCTCCTGGACGCCCACCGCGCCGTAGGGAGTGATCTCGGAAAAGCCGGCAACCAGGTCCTTGACGATGATCGTATTCCTCTCCTTGACCCGCACCACCAGCTTGACCCAGCCGCGCCGCGATCCTTTCTTGAGGCGCAGGCTCACGTCGTGGAACAGGCCGGTGGCAAGCAGCCGGTACCTGGCGCGCTCCAGCCGGGGATCGTCGGCGGAGAAGACCTCGCCGGGGCGCAACGCGATGTGGTGCAGGACCATCTGGCGCAGGGTCTTGCGGTTGCCCTTGACGACGATTTTTTCCAGCACGTAGCTGGGGCCGGCGATCTCCTCTTCCTGCTGTTCTCCCTCAAACTCGCCGCCGTGGAAGACCGGCTCGGCGGGCTCCTCCATCCAGGCCACCGCCGGCGGAACGATATCCTCGGCCTCGTGCAGTGTCTCGGGGATGCGGGCGTCCTCGCTCCCGTCGCCCCACTCGGGCGCCGGGCCGGCGAGCTCGAATCCGGGCTCCACGGGCGGAGGGGGCTCGTCGCCGGTGTCGGATTCCTCGCCCGGCGTTTCTTCCTCGTCCTGGGCGGCGGCGATCTCCGGAGCGACCAGCAGCGCCAGCAGCGGCAGGAAGGCGAGGACCGGCCCCGGACTAGGATCTGGGCGGCGCGAGATCATGTCACCCGGCTCTCTTTTTCCGAGGTCGCTCCCAGCCGGCCGCCCAGACCGGCCGCCGCCGCGCAGGGCAGCGCCATCACCGCGGCGACCAGCGCGGCGTCCGAGCTCAGAGTCGTGCCGACCGCCGCAAGGAAGCCGAGCACGCACAGGGCGGCCAGCGCCGACTCGCCGACTCGGCGCAAGCGCGACATCCGAGAAGTTATCATCCCGCCGATCGCGAATGCGGCGAGCAGCACGCCCAGCGCGGTCGCTGCCAGCCCCGGAGCTCGCGATCCGATTTCGCCCAGCGAGGACCCGTCGATCCGCCTGCCCAGAGCGAGCACCACCACCGCGACCAGCGCGGCGAACGACAGCGCGGTCGCGCCCAGGATCGCCAGCGCTCCGAGCGCCACCCAGCGCCAGCGAAAGCCGCGCCTGAGCGGGATCAGGGTGCGCGGCTGCGCGCGAACCATGCCCGTGGACACCGACAGTACCGCCCCGCACTTGCGGCAGTACTGATTGCTGGGCGGGTTGGGTGTCCCGCACTTGCGACAGGGCTCCACGGTTCCTCCTGGCCTGGCGACGACCGATCTTCGACGAAATCGAAGTTATCCTCAACTCGACAGGGCTTGCAACCGAATCAAAGCGGCGAGGTCGGTGGGGATTCCGCTCGACGATCGCGGTTGCAGTCCCCGTGCCTGGCAATATGATTGGAGACCGTAGCCGAAACGGGCGAGGAGGTGCCAGATGAAGCGGCGCTGGTTCCCGCAAGGTTCGATCTCCGGGCTGGCGGCGGCGGTCGCGGCGGTCGCCGGTTGCGCGATGTTCGGGGGTGGAACGCAGTACGTCTCGATTCTGGGCGGCGGCGTGGAGCGGATGCAGATCCGCATGGAGGACGCGCCGCAGGGGCTCTGCCCCGGCCGGGAGTACCAGCTCGAGATCCGGGTCTTCACCGACGACGGCGAGGAGCTGGTCACCTGGAAGCGGCCGCCGCAAGGAGGAGCTCCGGACAAGTCCGGTCACATCGACTTTTCGGAGTTCGAGTTCCGCGTGCAAGGAGGCCGCGTCGACGAAAACGGTGTGCTGCACACCTCCGAGGACGCCCTGGAGGCCGCCGGGCGGGGCTACTCCGTCGCCGCCGCGGTGCGGGACGACACCGCGGTCAACGCCAGCGTCGAGTACCCGCTCCTGCTCGGCTGCGAGAGCGTCGCCGATCTGCGCGGGGAGCCGGGCGAGCCGGGAGCCGAGGGCCGCCCCGGCAACCCGCCCGGAGCCGACGCCGGCGGGACGCCGCACGGCGGCAACGGCCAGGACGGCGGGTTCGGAGACAACGGCGCCGAGGTCGAGGTCGCCTCGGCGATGGTCAGGACGCAGCTCCACCCGGCCGCGGTGCTGGTCCGCGTGAAGCCCGGCGGCGCGGAGGCGAGGCACTTCCTGCTCGACCCAGCCTCGCCCGAGGGTTTCGTCGTGGACTGCCGCGGCGGCGAGGGCGGCCCGGGCGGGGAGGGCGGCCCAGGAGCCAAGGGCGGCAACGGCGGCGACGGCGGCCCGGGCGGCGACGGTGGGGACGGCGGGGTGATCAGCGGCCTGTTCGACGCTGGTCAGCCGTTGCTGCAGAGCTTCATCGAGTACCGCTTCCAGGGCGGGGAGGGCGGCCCGGGCGGGGAGGGCGGCCCGCCGGGCGGTCGCGACGCCGAGGGCCGGCCGATGTTGCCCGGCGAGCGTGGACCGCGGGGCGAGCCGGGAGAGGACGGCCCGATTCCAGACCTGCGGCCCGAGGTGGGGGAGAACATCTTTCCCGAGTTGCCCGAGGGTGTGTGGCTGCTCACCGATCCGTGGGTCCCGCCGCCGCCGGGAGGCGCGAGCTAGCCGCGGCTCGCCGGAGGCAGGCGATGCAGACCATCGGTCCATACTCGGTGATCCGCACGATCGGATCCGGTGGGATGGCCGAGGTGTTCCTCGCCCGGGCCAGGGGCGCGCAGGGCACCGAGAAACAGCTCGTGATCAAGAAGATCCACCCCGTGCTGGCAAGGGATCCGCGCTTCGTGGAGATGTTCGTCGACGAGGCGCGGGTGGCAATCCGCCTCAACCACACAAACATAGTTCAGGTCTACACCTTCGAGCAGTTCGAGGACGCCTTCGTGCTCGCCATGGAGTACGTCGACGGGGCGGATTTGCGCAACCTGATCCGGTCGGCGAGCCGCGAGGGGAGATCGATGCCCTACGGGTTCGCGGCCTACGTGGCGCAGGAGGTGGCCAAGGGTCTCGACTACGCTCACTCCAGGCGCGACGACCGCGGGGTGCCGCTCGATATTGTCCACCGCGACATCTCGCCGCAGAACGTGCTGGTCTCGCGTGACGGCGCGGTCAAGATCGCCGATTTCGGAATCGCGCGGGCCCGCTGGCTGCAACGCGACGCCGACGGAGCGGTGGAGGGCAAGGTGGCCTACATGGCGCCGGAGCAGGCCGAGGGGCGCCTCGTCGACCGGAGGGCGGACATCTACGCGCTGGGAGCGGTGCTGCACGAGCTGCTGGTGGGACGGCCCCTGGTCCCGGATCTGCCTGGCGAGGATCGGCTGGCCCTGGTGCGCGCGGGACACCACCCCACGCCGCGCCAGGTGGACGAGGACGTCCCGGCCGAGCTGGACGCCGCGGTGCGGCGCGCGGTCTCGCTGCGGCCCGAAGATCGCTTCCCCTCGGCGCGGGAGATGGCCCAGTCGCTGCGCGGATACCTGCACTCCCAGCCCGAGATCTACGACGCGCAGACGTTCGAGGAATGGATCGGCGAGCTGCTGCCCGCCGCTTCGGAAACGGAGGCGGAGGAGCAGCGGGAGGCCTCGTCCGATCTCGGCGCCACCCCGCTCCACCGACCGGCGGCGCGCGGCGCTGTTCGGCTCGGCGATGCCGGCAAGGAGGAAAGGCGCGCCGTGGTGGCGGTCACCGCGAAGATCGATCCTGATGATCGATCCAGGCGAGACGGCGCCGGGCAGGAGCTGGGGCGGCTGGTGGGCGAGCTGGCCTATAAGGTGCACGGCGTGCACCGCGGCTGGAGCGGCGGGCACAGGATTTTTCTGGGCTTGCCCCGCTCGACGCCGGAGGACGCGATGCAGGCCCTGCGGGCCGCGCACGATCTCGTCGATCTGGTGCGGGCGTTCGGCCGTGACCGCGGCGGAGAGATCGAGGCTCGCGTCGCGGTCAACCGCGGAGCAGCGCGCTGCCGGACCGCGGAGCAGGGCCGCGAGCAGGGGCTCGAGCTCGAGCCCCTGCCGGAGCTGCTCGAGCAGTCCGAGCTGCTGCTCGAGCGGGCCGCGCCGGGCGAGGTGATCGCCGGAGGCGGAGTCTACCGTCTGGCCCGCCGCGACTACAACTTCGATGGGCCTCTCGACTCGGCGGACAGAGAGCCGGCCCTGACGGCGGGAGCGGTCGGAATCAAGGGCTACCGGGTCCGCTCGGCCAAGAGCCGCTCGGAGCGCGCCGAGCAGAGCGACGAGCGGGGCTCCTTCTTCGGCCGTCGCGAAGAGCTGCGTCAGCTGAGACGTGCCTACCGCCAGGCGAGGGACGGCCGGGTTGCGCTGGTACGGATCAGCGGCGAAAAGGGGATCGGAAAGACGAGGCTGGCCGGCAGGCTGCTGGAGGAGCTGCCCGAAGATCGGTTCATGCTGGTGCGGATCGATGCGCTGTTCGCCGAACGCGAGAGTCCGTTGACCGCGGCCGCCGCCGCGGTGCGGGCCGTGCTGCGCCAGCGCGAGGAGAGCGGCGCGCATCGTGAGCTGGCTGACGGGCTGGCGCCGTTGCTGGACGCCGCGCCGAGCTACCTGGAGAGGCAGCTGCGATTCTTCACCGGAATCCTCGCCGATCCCGTTCGCGCCTGGGCCTTCGCCGCGGGGCGCCAGCGCCTGCTGGTGCGGCGGATGGCGTACGGCCTCGGCGTGCTGCTGGCCCGCGCCGCCGGCGACCGCACTCTGGTCCTGCTGCTGGACAACGCCCACTGGGTGGACGGACAGAGCGCCGAGGTCTTCGCCGAGCTGGCCGATCACGCCGAGCCGGCGCCGGTGCTGGTGATGCTGGTGGGAGAGCCGATCGCCTTCGGCGCGCGCGGCCTTCGGCGCGTGCGGGAGCTGGAGCTCGGCGAGCTGGACGCCGAGGAGATGCGCACGCTGATCGCGGAACGGATCGGAGAGGGGCCAGAGCTGGAGCCGGTGATCGAGCGCATCGCGGCGCGCGCGCAGGGCAATCCGTTCTTCGCCGCCGAGATCATCGACTCGCTGGTCGAGCGCGGGATCCTGGTCCCGGACGAGCATGGCGAGGGTCGGCGCTACCGCCAGGCCCGCTCCGGAGCGATTCGATTGCCGACCACGATGGAGGGCATCGCGCTGGAGCAGGTGGACGCGCTGGCGCCCGGGCCGAGAGCCGTGCTGCGCGCGGCCTCCGCGGTGGGTACCGGCTTTTCGGCGCGAACAGTTTCGGAGCTGATCGGCCGCGACGCCTCCGGCGACGTGGAGCTGTTGGAGCAGAGCGGGCTGCTGATTCGGATGCGCGGTCCGGGCGGAGACGAGGCCGAGTATCGCTTCCGCCGGCCGATGGTGCGCGAGGCGGCCTACAGCGGGTTGTCGCCGGACGATCGCCGGCGGATCCACGAGCGGCTGGGGCGGGATCTGGAGCGCCGCGCCGGTCGGGGCGAGGCGGTGCCCCAGGCCCGGATCGCCTGGCACCTGGAGCGGGCCGGACGGGAGCGGGAGGCGGCGCAGCGCTACCTGGAGGCCGGCGAAGCCGCCCGGCGGATCCACTCCAACCGCGAGGCGCTGCGGCTCTACGACCGCGGTCTGTCGCTGCTGTCAGAGGACGCGCCCGATCGGTTCGCCGCCCTGCGTGATCGCGAGAAGGTGCTGCGCGACCTGGGACGGCTGGCCGAGCGCGAGTCCGACATCGGGGAGCTGGTCGCGTACGCCGAGCGCAGCGGCAGCGAAGCGCAGCGGGCCGAGGTGGCCAACCTGCGCGCGAGGCTCGCCTACGACCGGGGCGAGTTCGTCGAGGCGGCAGCCCATCTCAACCGCGCGCTGGAAATAGGGGCCGAGGCGGCCGAGCCCGCGACGCGGGTCGAGTCGCTGCGCCTGCTGGCCTACGTGGCGGCCGAGCGAGGGCACCTCGTTCGCGCGCTGGACTGCTGCAAGCGGGCGCTGGCGGTGGTGCCGGCCGGCGAGGAGCAGGGCGCATACCTGCGCGGCCGCGTGCTCAACGCCCAGGGATTGGTGCTTTTCATGCTCGGTCAGATCGACCGGGCTCCGGCGGTGCTGGCCGAGGCGGTGGTGCTCTTTCGCCGCCTGGGGAAGCGCCGCAACGAGTCGACGGCGATGAGCAACGCGGCGCTGGTGGCCGGGGCGCGCGGCGAGCTGGTCGAGGCGATTCGAATGCTGGAAAGCGCGATGCGAATCGACCGCCAGGTCGGCGACGTCAGCGCGCGCGGTCGCAAGCTCGCGGCGGTCGGCGCCTTTCGGGCCGAGATCGGCGCCTTCGCGGCGGCGCGCGCCGACCTGGAGGAGGCACGCGCGATCTGCCGGGAGAACGGAGAGCCGGTCGGCCAGGCCGAGGCGGAGCAGGTGCTGGCCGAGCTGCGGCTTTGGGAGGGAGACGCGTTGCGCGCGCGGGAGATTCTCGGAGACGAGGACTACCGGGAGTTCGTGCGCCGCAGCCGCATCCTGCTGGCGCGCCACCACCAGCTCGAGGCGGCCGCGGCCCTGGCCGCGGGCGAGGCGAGGCGCGCCGGAAGAGCGGCGGGCGAGGCGACGCGAATCGCCTTCGAGGCGGGAATGAACGGCGAGGCGATCCATGGTCGCGCCTTGCTGGGGCTGGCTCTGGCGGATCGCGGGCGCTGCGGGGAGGCGGTGGTCGCCGCCCGGCGGGCTGTCGATCTGCTGGGCGATCTGGGCGGCGTGCGGCGCGCCGAGGAGGTCTACTGGCATGCGGCGCTGGCGATGCACCGCTGCGGGGACGCGCGCCGCGCCCGGTGGTGTCTCGATCTCGCCGAGCGCGAGGTGGAGCGCAAGGCGGAGTTGATGCGGGAGCAAGACGCGCGCCGCCGGTACGACGCCCACCCGCTGGTGCGCCGCATCCTGGCCGGGCTGGAGTAGGGCTCGCCCGGCGGGTGGAAAGCAGCGCGGCTTTCGGTGTATGCCTTGCCTGCGGTCTGCTGACAGGAGGTTCGCGTGAGCAGATTCATCGAAGAGTGGAAGAAGACCTGCGCGGCGGGCACGTTGCGCGAGAAGCACGCCGAGCAGGTCGTGGTGCTGATGGGCTGGGCCGACGGCGTGCGCGATCACGGCGGGGCGATCTTCGTCGATCTGCGCGATCGCTCGGGCCTGGTCCAGCTGGTCTGCGACGCCGCCGATCTCGGCGAGGCCGAGATGGAGACGGCCCGCTCGATTCGCCAGGAGTACGTGATCGCGGTTCGCGGTCGCGTGCGGCCGCGCGCCGGAGAGCCCAATCCCGAGCTGCCGAGCGGCGCGGTGGAGGTGGTCGCCACCGAGATCGAGCTGCTCAACCGTTCGCAACCGATGCCGTTCGCCGTGGCGGAGAGGATCGACGCCTCGGAGGTCACGCGGCTCAAGTATCGATACCTCGACCTGCGCAGGCCGCCTCTGCAGCGCGCGATGATGCTGCGCTCGCGGGCCGCGGCCGCGGTGCGCGATCACCTGCTGTGCGAGGGTTTTTTGGAGATAGAGACCCCGCTGCTGACCAGATCGACTCCGGAGGGGGCCCGCGACTACCTGGTGCCGTCTCGCGTCAGCCGCGGCGAGTTCTACGCCCTGCCCCAGTCTCCGCAGCTGTTCAAGCAGCTGTTCCAGATCGCCGGCTTCGAGCGTTACTTCCAGATCGCGCGCTGTTTTCGGGACGAGGACCTGCGCGCCGACCGCCAGCCGGAGTTCACCCAGATCGACTTGGAGATGAGCTTCGTCGCGCCCGAGGACGTGATCGAGGTCTGCGACGGGCTGCTGAAGCGGCTGCTCGCCGAGCTGCGCGGCGTGGAGATCGACACTCCGATCGAGCGCGTCGGCTACGACGAGGCGATCCGGCGCTGGGGGGTCGACGCTCCGGACCTGCGCTTCGGGATGGAGTTGTTCGATGCCACAGAAGCGGCCCGCGCCAGCGGGTTCCGCGTCTTCTCGTCGGCCGCCGAGGCCGGGGGCCGGGTCGCGGGCGTGGTGGTCGCGGGCGGAGCGTCGATCTCGCGCAAGGAGATCGACGCGTTGACCGAGCTGGTCAAGCGCTACGGCGCCGGCGGGCTGGCCTGGATCAAGCGCCGCGACGGAAAGTTCTCCGGACCGCTGGCCAAGTTCGCCACAGGAGCGCTCGAGGAGCTGCTGCTCGGCGAGGCCGGGATGGGCGACGGAGACCTGGCGCTGGTTGTCGCGGACGCGGATCCGCAGACCGCGAGCACAGCGGCCGGTAAGCTGCGCGCCAGGCTCGGCGTTCAGCTCGATCTGTTCTCGCCGGATCAGCTCGTCCCGGTCTGGGTCACCGACTTTCCGATGTTCGAGCGCGACGCACAGAGCGGGCGGCTGGTCGCGATGCACCACCCGTTCACCTCGCCGCGGCCCGAGGAGCTGGATCTGCTGGAGAGCGATCCGCTCGCGGTGCGCACCAGGGCCTACGACATCGTGCTCAACGGACAGGAGGTGGGAGGCGGCTCGATCCGTATCCACGACCGCGAGGTGCAACAGCGTGTCTTTCGCGCGTTGGAGATCGGCGAGCAGGAGGCCCGCGAGAAGTTCGGTTTTCTCATGGAGGCCCTGTCGTACGGAGCGCCGCCGCACGGCGGGCTGGCGTTCGGCTTCGACCGGCTGGTGGCGATCCTGGCCGGCCAGGACTCGATCCGCGACGTGATCGCCTTCCCCAAGACCACCAGGGCCGCCTGCCCGATGACCGAGGCCCCCGCCCCGGTCGACCAGACCCAGCTCGCAGAGCTCGGCCTCTCTCTGAAAGAGACGGAGTAAGGTACGGCGCCGTGCGAACGGGAGATCCGTTGCGTCGACGGGCTCGAGGTCGACAACTGGGCTGGCTGAGCACGGGCTCGGCGGCTCAGAACGAGGCGAAGGAGGTCGCGGCTGCGATTCCGATGATGATTCCGGCCAGGATCCAGAGGCCGGTGGCGATCCCTCCCCCGATCAGGCCGACCAGCGAGGTGATGCGGCCCCACTTGATGAAGGGGTGGTTGGCGGCCTTGGGGAACTCGGCGATCTCGCGGCGGGCCAGGATCGCTCCGGGCAGGCCGACGCCGAACCCGATCAGCGAGAAGACCGGGTGGAAGAAGAACATCATGAAGCCCGCGGCGTGCATCCCCAGGATGAAGATCGCCCAGGCCCGGCCGCGGCCGTAGGGGTTGTAGTCGCCGACGTCGTAGCAGTCGGCCGCGGGCGCGCGCCGCTCGTCCGCAGACTCGAGCGCCGACGGCGGGCTGGCGTACGGATCCTGCTTGTCGTGCATCGTCCCTTCCCAAACCTATTCGTCGAAAAAGATCGGCTCTCGTTTTTCCAGAAAAGAGTTGATCCGATCGCGGTCCTCGTCGGAGAGGCCCTGGAACTGCACACCCATGCCCGGCTGGGTCTCAGGAGCGGTCTCGTTGTACTCGCGAACCCATCTGACCACGCCCTCGGCGCTGACCAGGTGTCCGTCGGGTAGGGTGAAGCCGACCGCGATCGTGGAGCTGATCGGGCAGGGGTCGAAGGTGGCGATGAAGATTCCGCCCGAGGAGATGTCCTCCGAGTAGCCGGTGAAGAAGTTGTTCTCCGATTCGAAGCCGATGTCTGCTTTGATCGTGACCCGCGGCGCGCCGCGGCGCGGATCTTCCGGCAGCTCCTCCCCCAGGACCGAGATCGGGCTGTCCGGTTGCAGCGACTGGCGTTCCTGGACCTTCGAAATCGGGTACAGCATCGCCAGGGTGCGCGCCACGGTCCTGGTCGCCTCCCCGAAAGAGGGATCCTCGCCGCCGGCGTCCTGCATCGTCTCGAGCGCGTCGCGCAGGTGACCCATGGCCCGCAGCACGCCGGAGACGTGCTGCGCGTCGCCGGGCCGGGAGGACTGCACCGCGAAAAGAGCGTTGACAGCTCCGGCGATCGACGAGGTCGGTTTCTCCAGGTCCACGCCGGGATCGCCGACGTCCTGCATCTTGCCGAGCGCCTCGCCGAGCCGCTCGCGCGCGAGCTGCGCCGGACGATTCGCCCGCAGCAGTCGTTCGCGGTTACTGCTAGTCATGAAAATCTCCCCTCTCGAGCGGTCGTCTTTTCGGATTATAGGGCCCGATGACCCGGCCGTCATCCTCCGCTTCCACAACCACACCGAGCCGCTCGAATCTCCGCAGTGCAAAGAATCGAGCTTCAGTCGCCGGAGACCGACCTGCGGTACTCGGTGAAACCGAAGCGCTCTTCGAGCTCTTCGAACAGCTCCTCGGCAACCCGAACACGTAACGAGTGCCAGCGTGACTTCGCGCTCCAGCTCCTTGACCATCTCGCGCAGGTTGGTGCCGGTCGCTTCTCCCAGTTCTTCCACGCGGGCGATTGAATCCGAGTCGTGGAGCAACCCGCGTACTTGTCGATAGTACGCCCATACCTCGCGGACACCGGACCTGTCCGGGTCTACGGGCACATGTCTTTTCACGTAGTGAGATCCTCTAGCAGGTCGCGAAACGAGTTTTCGTTCAACGTCTCGATCTGCACCGAGCCTGAAAAGTGGACGGCGATTCCCCAGGCACCCTCACCGGTGCGTAACAGCACGGCCTTGTTGGCTCCGCAGAACACATCGACGCGGCCCTCGGCTCCTGCCGTGATTCGAAACGCGGGCACCACATCAACTGTCGTGTCCCCCAGATCGATTGCCAATCGGGGAGCTTTGTACATGCCGAGGTGGTCCTCGCTTATCTGTACTTCGCCTGTTGTCATCTCGATCAAATCTTCTTCGACGGCGGTCTCGAGCCATCCACGGATGTTTTCGAAAAGCTTTTCCAAATCGTCGAGCCAAGTTCGCTTGACCTCGTCCCAGTTGACCGGTTCAACACCGCGGCTTTTCGAATTCGGCTTTGCGGCGCCGAAGGAATTCGGTGATGTTTTCGCTTTCCGGCATCTCACGCACCCTTTCCACCCCTTCTGCTACACGGTCCACTCCAGTATATCAACGAAACACCTCTCCACCAATCGGTGCTACACCTGTCATATGAGCTCAGCTCCCGAGCCACCTCCGGTTGAGATGGACGCAGCGATCGCACAGGCGGCTCCCGCCCGCCCAGACATGGCGCGCGCGACCGCGGCGGCGGAGCTGGCCGCGGGTCACCACGAGGCGCTCTACCGCTGGGCGCGGGCGCTGACCGGCTGGAGCCGCGAGGAGGCGATGGAGGTGGTGCAGCGCACCTACATGGAGGTGATCGAGGGGCGGGCCGACCTGCTGGCCGCTCGCGATCCGCGCGCCTTCCTCTTCGGCGTGGCCCGCCGCCAGGCCGCCTCGCTGCGCCGCCGCCGCTCGATCTGGGGCCGCGTGCTGCGCCTGGAGCAGGTCCGGGCCCCGCGCGACGAAACGCTTCCCTCGCCGGAGCAGAGCGCGGCCGACGGGGAGCGGACAGCCGCGCTGAGAAGGGCGGTGCTCGAGCTCGAGGGGCGCCAGCTGCAGGTGGTGACGCTGGTCTTTCTCGAGGGTCTCACGGTCGAGGCCGCGGCCCGCGCGATGGGGGTCTCGCTCGGCTCGGCCAGGACGCACTACCACCGGGCCAAGCGCAAGCTGGTCCGGCTGCTGGAGGTGGAAGATGACAACTGACGACCGCCGCATCGAGCGCGCCCTGCGACAGCTCGACCGGGCCGATCCCGCGCCCGATTTCGAGCGGTCGTGGCGCGAGGCCGAGGATCGCGCCCGGGCGGCCGGCGCCGGGCGCTCGGCGTGGCGCTGGGCGCTCGGACCGGGCCTGGCCGCCTGCGCCGCCGCGCTCGCGGTGGTCGCGCTGCTGCACGAGCCCGCGCCGGAGGTGGAGGACGCGGTCGCGAGCGGGGCCGGCGCCGCCGGGCTGGAAGGGCTCGCCACTCCGCGGATCGCAAAGACGGGTCTCGGCGAGCTGCTCGAGAGGGAGCCGAGCGAGCAGGATTCGGAGCTGGCCTCCGGTCCGTGGAGCGGAGGTCTGCTCGCGGTCGAGACCGACTTTTTGCTGGTGATGGAAGTGCCGGCCTGGGAGCGGGCCGGAGAAAGGAACGAGCGATGAGAGTCCACCGAGCGATGATGGTGCCCCTGCTGGCGCTCTCGGTCGCGGCGGCATCGCCCGCGGCGGCTCAACGGGCTGGAGGGGGGCAACAGCGGGAAGCGGCGGCCGAGCACGATGCCCGGAAGCGGGCGCCCGGCCTGAAGAACGAGCTGATGGAGCACCTCTACCCGATCGAGATGGTGCGTGCGCATGCCGACCAGCTGGAGCTGAGCGGCGAGCAGATCCGCAAGCTGCGCAAGGTGGTGACCGACGTGCGCATCGAGCTGGAGAACCTCAGGTGGGACGTGGCGCGCGAGTCGCAGCGGCTGGCGCGCCTGGTGGCCGAGGGAGCCTCCAAGGAGCGCGTCTACGCGCAGATGGATCGCATCTTCGAGTACGAGAACAAGATGAAGAAAAAGCAGCTGGGGTTGCTGATCGTGATCCGCGACGTGCTGACCACGCAGCAGCGCGCTGTGCTCGACGAGATCAAGGAGCGCCACCGCGCGTCCGGTGTCCTGCCCCCGCCGCCGGGCGCCGGCGGGCCGCCAAGGATGGGAGGTCCGCCCGGAGGATCCCCACCCCGCCAGGCACCCCCGCCGCGAGGCCGGCGCCCCGGTCATTCCGCCCCTCCCTTCTGAACGAGGCATTCGCCGAAAGGCACTGAACGCCCGTTTCCTTTTCGAGAATCAAGCAGCTGTTTTGCAAAAAAGTTCTCGAAAGTTCTCGAAATGTGACGATTTTGATCTAGTTATCCCTACGTCTGAACCGGCTCGAGCGTGGCGATACGAGATGCTGTTGCCCGCCTGCTCTCGCACGGGGGTGTGGAAGATGATCGAGTTCAACAAGGATGTGTGCATCAACGTCGGCCGCTCGCTCGACCTGGAGTGGCTCGATGTCAACGGCGCCGGCGGATACGCCTCGAGCAGCATCCTGGGGTGTCACACGCGGCGCTACCACGGGCTGCTGGTGGCGAGGCTCGCCGATCCTCCGGGCAAGTACGTGCTGCTGTCCAGCATCGAGGAATCGCTGCTGCTCGACGACCGGGAGTTGTTCCTCGGCGTGCACAAGTACCCCGGCGTCGTGTTTCCGCGCGGGCATCGCTACCTGCGCCGTTTCGAGCTGGGCGCGCTGCCGCGTTTCTTCTACCGCGCGGGGCGCACCCAGCTGCGGCGCGAGGTGGCGATGCCGCAGGGCGAGAACGCCGTGCTGATCCGCTACCGGGTGAGGAGCGGGCGCACCGGCGCCCGCCTGCGCGCCCGCCCGTTGCTCGCCTACAGGGATTTCCACGCGCTGGCGCGTGAAAACGTCTATCTGCGCCCGCGCAGCTTTCCCGCCCGCGACGGATTTTCGGTCAGGCCCTACGACGGCATGCCGCCTCTCTTCGTCCAGGTCGCCGGCGACTTCGAGTACCTGCCCACCCCGACCTGGTACCGCGACTTCGAGTATCCGGCCGAGCAGCGGCGCGGCTTCGATTTTCGCGAGGATCTTTTTTGCCCCGGCTCGCTCGAGATCGAGCTGCCCGCCGACGGGGAGGTGATCATCTGCGCCTCGACCGTCGAGCGCTACGACGACCTGCGCGAGCTCTGGCGGCGTGAGCAAGGCCGCCGGCGCAGGCTGCTGAGCGGGCTGCGGGGAACCGCGCTGCAGCGGCGACTGAAGTGGAGCGCGCGGCAGTTCCTCAGCGCCGACGATCGCGGCAGGACCGGAATCACGGCCGGGTTTCCCTGGTTTCTGGAGTGGGGACGCGACGCGATGATCGCCGCGCCCGGAATCGGGTTGGCGCTGGGCGATCCGGACGCGATCGCCGAGGTGCTCGAGACGTTCGTCGCGCACCGGCGAGACGGAACGATTCCCAACTTCATCGCCGCCGACCCGCAACACAGCGCCTACAACTCGGCGGACGCCTCGCTGTGGCTCGCCTTCGCCGTCCAGCAGTTCCTCCAGCAGGGAGGCGACCCGCGGCGCGTCGGGCGATCTTTCTACGAGGTGCTGGTCGAGATCATGCGCGCCTATCGCGACGGGCGCTCGCCGGTGGCTCGCCGCAACGCGGACGGCCTGATCGAGACCGGAGGCGAGCGGGAGAATTCGACCTGGATGGACGCGATGATCGACGGTCGCCCGGTGACTCCGCGCAGCGGCTGCCCGGTCGAGCTGCAGGCGCTCTGGTACAACCTGCTGCGCTTCGTCGAGCGGCTCGCCGAGGAGATCTCCGACCCGGCGGTCGCCAGCGAGGCGCGCGACGCGGCGGAGGGCTTTTCGGATTTGTTCGCACGCTGCTTCTGGATCGAGGAGGAGGGACGACTGGGGGATGTCTACTCGGAGGGGCGCCTCGATCGCTCGATGCGTCCCAACCAGATCTTCGCCGCCTCGTTGCCGTTCTCCCCGTTGAGCGACGATCGGGCGCTGGCGATGCTGGAGCGCGTGCGCGCCGAGCTGGTCACCCCGTTCGGACTGCGCACGCTCTCTCCGCGCGATGCGGGCTTTTGCGGTCACTACCGCGGCGGGCCGGCCGAGCGGGACGGGGCCTACCACAACGGCACGGTCTGGCCTTGGTTGTTCGGGCACTTCGCCGAGGCCTGGCTGAAGCGCACGCGGGAGCTGCGGCTGGCGGTGGAGAAGCTCGAGGGCTATCTGGCGCGCTTCGAGGAGCATCTCGAGCGGGTCGGGCTGGGATCGATCTCCGAGGTGTTCGATGGCGATCCCCCGCCCCGGCCGGGTGGTTGTCCGTTTCAGGCCTGGAGCGCCGCCGAGGTGCTGCGGGTCTCGCTGCTCGTCGAGCAAGCCCGCGCCCGCCTCGACGCAGAGGAGGAGTGAGAGATGCGCGTGCTGATGTACGGTTGGGAGTTTCCGCCGCATATAAGCGGCGGGCTCGGCGTGGCCTGCTACGAGCTGACCCGCGCCCTGGTGGAGCAGGGGCACCGCGTGACCTTCGTGTTGCCGCGGCTGAAGAGCTCCGGCGACGACGGGAACGGTCACGTGGAGTTGGTCGGCATCGCCCAGTTCCTGCAAGGGCTCGAGGGAGAGACGGAGCTGGAGAAGCCGGGACGCGATTTCTTGCAGAACGTCGACGTGGCGGCCGTGGATTCGCCGCTGAGACCGTATCTGAGGGACCTCGAGTACCGCGAGGTGGTGGAGCTGCTCGAGCGGACCGCGGGCGGACGGCGCGGGCGTGGTCGCCCCAACGGTCTCGATCTCGTCTTTTCCGGCGACTACGGCGACGGCCTGATCGAAGAGGCGCTGCGATACGCGCGCGTGGCGGGAGAGGTGGCGCGACGGGTGCCGCACGACGTGATCCACGCCCACGACTGGCTGACCATGCTGGCCGGGATCGAGGCGCGGCGGGTCGGCGGCAGGCCGCTGGTGGTGCAGGCCCACGCCCTGGAGTTCGATCGATCCGGCCGGAACGTCAACCGGGCAGTCTATGACATCGAGCGGGCCGGGATGCACTGCGCCGACAAGGTGATCGCGGTCAGCCATCTGACCAAGCGCACGATCGTGGAGCGCTACGGCGTGCCCGAGGACAAGGTGGAGGTGGTGCACAACGCGGTCTCGAAAAGGCCGCGCCCAGCAAAGGCCGGTGACCGCGCCCGGCGCCGGGACAAGGTGGTCCTGTTTCTGGGTCGCATCACCTTCCAAAAAGGACCGGACTACTTCGTCGAGGCCGCCGCGAGGCTGCTGGAACACCGCGACGACGTGCGCTTCGTGATGGCCGGCAGCGGTGACATGGCCCCGCGCATGATCGAGCGGGTGGCCGAGCTGCGCATCGGCCGCCGCTTTCACTTCACCGGTTTTCTGACCGGGGTCGACGTGGAAAGGATGTACCTGGAAAGCGACGTCTACGTGATGCCGAGCGTCTCCGAGCCGTTCGGCATCTCGCCGCTGGAGGCGATGGCCCACTCGGTGCCGGTTATCATCTCCAAGCAGTCGGGCGTCTCGGAGATCCTGCGCCACGCGCTCAAGGTCGATTTTTGGGATGTCGACGAGCTGGCCAACAAGATCGGCGCGTTGCTCGACCACACGCCGCTGCGCGACGAGCTGTCGCGCCGGGGGTCGCGCGAGCTGGAGAGCATCCAGTGGTCGAAAGCGGCGCGCCGCCTGTCCGATATCTACGGTCGTTTGAGCGCGGGGACCGCCGCGAGCGAGGGGAGGGCGAGATGATCCACCTGTGCTGCTACTTCCAGGTCCACCAGCCCAACCGGCTGCGTCGCTACACCTTCTTCGATGTGGGGCGCTCTCATCACTACGAGGACGACGACGCCAACGGAGCGATTCTGCGCAAGGTGGCGAGCAAGTGCTACCTGCCGACCAACGCCCTTTTGCACGAGCTGATCGAGCGCTTCGAGGGTCGTTTTCGCGTCGCGTTCTCGCTCTCTGGTACCGCGATCGAGCAGTTCCGGCGCCACAGCCCCGAGACGCTGGACTCCTTTTGCGACCTGGTGGACACCGGCTGCGTCGAGATTCTCTCGGAGACCTACAACCATTCGCTGGCATTCCTCTTCTCGCGCGAGGAGTTCCGCCGCCAGGTGGAGCTGCACCGCGAGCTGATAGGCGAGCTGTTCGGCGTGACTCCGAAGGTGTTTCGCAACACCGAGCTGATCTACGACAACGAGCTCGCGGCCGAGGTGGAGCAGATGGGCTACCGCGCCGTGCTGGCCGAGGGAGCCGATCGGATCCTGGGCTGGCGCAGCCCCAACTTCCTCTACCAACCCGAGCCGTGCAGTCGGCTGGCGCTGCTGCTCAAGAACTATCGTCTCGCCGACGACATCGCCTTTCGCTTCTCCAACAGCCAGTGGTCGGAGCACCCGCTGACCGCGAAGAAGTTCGCCCGTTGGATACACGACACCGCCGGCAACGGAGAGATAATCAACCTGTTCATGGACTACGAGACGTTCGGCGAGCACCAGTGGAAGGAGACCGGGATCTTCGACTTCCTGGGCGCCCTGCCGGCGGAGGTGCTGGCGCATCCCGAGTTCGGTTTCTCCACGCCCGGCGAGGTCGCCGAGGCGATCTCGCCGCTGGCCAAGCTGGACGTACCCGACTTCGTCTCCTGGGCCGACGTGGAGCGCGATCTGACCGCCTGGCGGGGCAATTCGATGCAGGAGGACGCGCTGCAGGGGGTCTATTCATTGGAGCCGCAGGTGCTGGACAGAGGGGACGAAGACCTCTCCCGGGTATGGAGATCGTTGCAGACGTCCGATCATTTCTACTACATGTGTACCAAGTGGTTCGCCGACGGGGACGTGCACAAGTACTTCAACCCGTACGACAGCCCTTACGACGCGTACATAAACTACCAGAACGTTCTCGCCGATTTCGAGGAGACGCTGGCGAGACGTTGAGGAACTACCGGGAGAGCCGCCGCGATGAGAAAGTACCTGTTCGAGGTGTCATGGGAGGTCTGCAACAAGGTGGGCGGAATCCACACCGTGATCAGCTCCAAGGCCGCCGCCGCCGCTGCCGACTTCGGCGACGGCTACTATCTGCTCGGCCCGCTGCTGGACGACAACTCCGACTTCGAGCCGAGCGACGAGCCGGAGCTGGAGCCGGTGCGGCGCGCCCTCGAGGGGCGCGGCCTCGGCTTTCGCCTCGGTCGCACCCGCGGCCCGGAGCGGGTGCGCGTGATCCTGGTGGGCCACGAGGATCGCTTCGACGTGGACGAGCTGCTCTACGGGTACTGGAGCGCCTTCGGCGTCGACTCGATGGCCGGCGGCTGGGACTACGTGGAGCCGGTGCTGTTCTCCACCGCCTGCGGCGAGGCGATCGAGGCGATCTGCTCGTCCATCGTCGAGGAGCAGGACTCGGCGGTCGCGCACTTCCACGAGTGGATGTGCGGCGGCGGCCTGTTGCATCTCAAGAAGAACGTTCCCGAGATCGGGACCGTGTTCACCACCCACGCCACGATCCTGGGCCGCTCGATGGCCGGCGCGGGCCGCGACATCTACCGCGAGGCCGCGAGGATTCGTACCGACGAGGAGGCGGTGGCGCACGGGGTGGCGGCCAAGCACTCGATGGAGGTCGCCTCCGCCCGCGAGGCGGACTGCTTCACCACGGTCAGCGAGGTGACCGCGGACGAGGCGGAGACGATCCTCGGAAGGCGTCCGGAGATAGTGGTCTACAACGGTTTCGACAGCAGCGCCCTGGGCGGCTTCGAGGCCGTGCGGGAGCGCTCCGCCGGTACGCGCGGCGAGCTGTTGTCGCTGGCCGGGAGGCTGGTGGGAAGGGAGCTGGCCGCGGAGACCAGGCTCTGGATCACCTCCGGTCGCTACGAGCTGCACAACAAGGGTTACGACCTGTTCCTCGAGAGCCTGGCCGAGCTCGACCGGCGGCTGCGCGACGAGCAGGACGCGCCGCCGGTGCTGGCCTGGTTCCTGATGGCGACCGGCAACCGGGGGGTGGACGACGAGGTGCGGCGCCGAGCGTCCGCCGCGGGCGGACCCTCGGGACCGCCGGTGATCGCCACCCACCGCCCCCACGACGAGCGGGGCGACCCGGTGCTGACCTCCTGCGAGCGGCTGGGCCTGACCAACGCGGCGGACAACCGCGTGCTGGTGCTGCTGACCCCGGCCTACCTGGACGGCGAGGACGGGGTGCTGGATCGCGACTACTATGACGTGCTCGCCGCCGCCGACCTGGGGGTGTTCCCCTCATTCTACGAGCCTTGGGGTTATACGCCGCTGGAGTCGATCGCGGTCGGCGTGCCGGCGGTGACGACCGATCTGGCCGGATCGGGACGCTGGGCGACGCGGCTCGACGTGGATCGGGGACGCGGAATGACGGTCATCGAGCGCGCCGGGCGCTCGGACGAGGCGGTGACCGGCGAGTTGACCGAGCTGCTCCACGAGTGGGTTCGGGCCGGCGGCGCGGAGCTGGCCAGAGCGCGGGAGCGCGCCCGGGCCGTCGCCGAGCGTGCCACCTGGAGCAGCTTCTTCGAAGGCTACCGGGACGCCTACTCGCTGGCGACCACGCGGGCGGCCCGGCGCGGCGATTCGTTGGACACCAGCGCCTTTTCCGATGAGCTGTTCATCAGCTTCAAGGGAGCCGAGGGACCGGGACCACACTACCGCACGATCACCGTGGTCACATCGCTGCCGGAGCCGATCGAGGGACTCGAGGAGATCGCCTACAACCTGTGGTGGTCCTGGCATCCCGAGGCGCTGGAGCTGTTCGAGGAGATCGACCCGGAGCTCTGGGAGAGCACGGCCCACAATCCGGTCGCGCTGCTGGCCCGGGTGCCGCCCGAGCGGCTCGAGCAGCGCGCCGGGGACAACGCCTTCGTCAAGCGCTGCAAGCGGGTACACACCGCGTTGAAGCGGTACCTCGGCTCCGCTCCCGAGCCGGAGAGCGACGAGGCGCTCTGTGCCGCTCGTCCGGTCGCCTACTTCTCGATGGAGTTCTGCCTCCACGAGTGCCTGCCGATCTACTCCGGCGGGCTGGGCGTGCTGTCCGGCGATCATCTCAAGTCCGCCTCGGATCTGGGCATCCCGCTGGTGGCGGTGGGTCTGCTCTACCGCCAGGGCTACTTCGAGCAGCGGCTCGATCGCGACGGAGAGCAGCTCGAGCGCTATCCCTTCCTCGATACCTCCAACCTGCCGATCAGGCCGCTGCGCGACGAGGCGGGCGAGGAGCGCCGGATCGAGGTGGAGCTGGCCGGCCGCCGGGTTCGAGCACGAATCTGGAAGGTCGCGGTGGGACGCGTCGAGCTGTACCTGCTCGATCCCGACGTGGACGAGAACGAGCCCCGCGAGCGCCGCATCGCCTGGCGCCTGTACGGCGGCGAGCGCCGCACGCGGATCGAGCAAGAGGTGCTGCTCGGCGTGGGGGGAGTCAGCCTGCTGGAGGACGTGCTCGGCCTGCGGCCCGGCGTCTACCACCTCAACGAGGGGCACTGCGCGTTTCTGCTCTTCGAGCGCGTCCGCCGCCTGATGGGGAGCCGCGGCCTGTCCTTCCCCGAGGCGCGCGAGGCGGCCAAGGCCAGCACGGTGTTCACCACCCACACGCCGGTGCCGGCGGGCAACGAGACCTTCTCGCCGGAGCTGGTCGAGGAGTACCTCGGATCGCTGGCGCGCGAGTTGGAGGTGCCGCTGGACCGGCTCGCGGAGACAGGGCGCAGCCGCGGCGGAGACGCCAGGCGGGATTTCTCGATGACCGTGCTGGCGCTCAAGCTCTCCAGCCGGGCCAACGCGGTCTCGAAGCTGCACGGCGAGGTCTGCCGCGAGATGTGGCGCGACGTCTGGAAGGACGTCGCCGTGGAGGAGACGCCGATCGGCTCGATCACCAACGGCGTGCACCTCACCTCCTGGATCGGGCTGCCGATGCGGCGCCTGCTCGGGCAGTACCTCGACCTGCGCTGGGACGAGAATCACGACGACGAGGACGCCTGGAGCCAGGTGCGCGAGGTGCCTGACGAGCGGCTCTGGGTAGAGCACACCGCCCAGAAGCGGGCGCTGTTCGAGCAGGTCGAGCGACGCGTGGTCGACGACTACGCGCGGCGCGGCGAGGATCCACAGCTGATCCGCGAGACGGTCGAGCGGCTCTCGCCGCGCAAGCTGACGGTCGGTTTCGCCCGCCGGTTCGCGACCTACAAGCGTGCCTACCTGCTGTTCTCGGACAGAGAGCGCCTGGCGCGGCTGGTCAACCACCCCGAGCGGCCGGTGCAGTTCCTGCTGGCGGGCAAGGCGCACCCCGCCGACAGGCTGGGCAAGGAGCTGATCCGAGAGGTGGTCGAGGCCTCGCGGGATCCCGAGCTGTACGGGCGGGTGATCTACCTCGAGAACTACGACATGGCGCTCGGCCGGCTGATGACGCAGGGGGCAGACGTGTGGCTCAACACGCCGCTGCGCCCGCACGAGGCGAGCGGCACCAGCGGGATGAAGGTGGTGCCCAACGGCGGCGTCAACTGCTCGATTCTGGACGGCTGGTGGGACGAGGCCTACGATGAGGGGTTGGGCTTCGCGATCGAGGCCGACGCCACCTTCAGCAGCCGCGAGCAGCGCGACGAAGCCGACGCGCTGGCGCTGTTCGATCTGCTGGAGAGAAAGATCGCGCCGCTCTACTACGACGCGGGCGACGACGGGGTTCCGGGCGGTTGGCTGCGCGTGGTGAAACGCGGCCTGGCCGAGCTCGCGCCTCGGTTCAACACGATGCGGATGGTCAGGCAGTACAACGCGGAGATGTACCTTCCCGCCGCGCGCCGCACGGTAGAGCTGCGCGCTGACGACTACGAGGGACTGCGCAGCCTGGCCGCCTGGAAGCGCAAGATCGCCGGTCGCTTCACCACCGTGCAGATCGCCAGGGCGAGAGTCGAAGGCGGCAGCGGCGACGTGCTGCCCTCCGACGCGACTCTGGAGCTGGAGATGCTCGTGCGCCTCGGGCGGCTGGCCCCGGAGGAGCTGCAGGCCGAGCTGGTCGTCGGGCCCGCCGAAGGCGACTCGTTCTCCGAGCCGCCGCGCGTGGTGCCGTTCGAGCTGGTCGGAATCGAGGACGGCGGCGCCACCGCGCATTTCGAGCTGCGGCATCGGATCGGGTGCTCGGGAGTGTTCCGCTACGCGCTGCGCGTGGTGCCGGTCCACCCGCTGCTCGCCTCGACGCAGGAGACGGGTCTCGCCCAGTGGTGGTGAGCGCCGCCCGCCCGGGGAATGATCAGAACCGGCCGATCCCCAGCGCTTCGATCGCCTCGAGGACTGCGTCGTGGATCGCGCCGTTGGTCACGATCACTCCGCGGTTGCCGTCCAGCGTCGGCCCCAGGGAGAAATCGAGCGGCCGCCCGCGGATGTCGCTGACCCGGCCTCCGGCCTCCTCGACGACCAGCGCCCCGCCGGCGTGGTCCCAGATCTTCTCGCGGTACTCTGCGCTCTTGGGCAGTCGCAGGTAGGCATCTCCCTGCCCGCGCGCCACCACGGCGTACTTGGCCTGGCTGTCGATCCGGACCGGATCGGCCTCGATCCCCAGCCGCGCGGCGATCCGGGCCGCGTCGCCGTGAGAGGAGTGGGACTTTTCCACCGACTCGCAAAAGCGGATCCGGCGCGGGTCGCCGACGTCGCTGACTTTCAGCCCAACGCGGTCTCCGCCCTCGAGCGGCTCGGCAAAGGCGCCCTCGCCGCGCACCGCGCTCATCACCACGCCCTCGGGTCCGCCGCCGTCGAGCTTCCAGGGCAGGCGCGGGCAGGCCAGCGCCGCGACCGAGAGCCGGCCGCCGACCAGCAGGGCCAGCGAGATCGCGTACTGCTCCTTGCGCAAGAAGCCCTTGGTCCCGTCGATCGGATCCAGCGTCCAGAAGCGCGCGCTCGTCTCCCTGGCTCCCCCGCGGTCTATCCAGGAGAGGATCTCCTCGAGCTCGGCGCCCCGGCGCAGCCGACCGACCTCGCTGGCCAAATTCTCCGCCAGCTCGCGGTTGCCGGGCTCGCGCAGGGAGCTCGAGTCCTCCTCGCCCACGATCGGATCGTCGCCGAAGGCCTCGGACACGGCGCGGCAGACCAGCGCCTGGCTGCCGAAGTCCGCGACCGTCACCGGGCTGCGATCCTTTTTTTCCAGCACGCCGGGGGCGATCTCGTCCTGCACGGCCCTGGTCAGAACGGCCGCCTCCCTGACCGCCGAGACGGCGACCTCGAGCTCCCGCGCGCGACTGGTTCCAGCTTGTTCGCCCAACGTCCGACCCTCCCTTCGAAGGCGTGCATCGTAGCCCCGACCGGGTCCTCGTCAACCCGGCAATGTCGGGCGCGTGTAGTTGGCAATCGAAGACCTCGACGAACTGCCGGGAACTCGTGTTCACTCGCGACGCTCGTGCTGCCGGCTCCAGGACTGCATGAGCAACAGGCGCGAGCTCAAGCTGGACTGGGCGCCGAGAGGCGAATAGAATGTGTTGTTTCTAACTGCATTGCGCGGTTTTTTTACCGTTCTTGGGAGGAAGAGATGAAGCTCGAGATTTGGTTGGCGATCTGCTTGGGTGCCTTTGTTTTCGGTTCGTTTGCGTGTGACGACGGGGGCGGTGACGGCTCGTCGAGCGACGCGGATTCGGACGCTGACGCTGACGCGGACGCGGACGCGGACAGCGACGCTGACGCGGACACGGACAGCGACGCGGACGCGGACGCGGACGCGGACACGGACACGGACACGGACACGGATACGGACACCGATACCGACACGGACACCGACACGGATTCGGACACCGACACGGGAACCGGCGAGCTCGCGATGGTCGAGCACCTGATCGAGGACGCCTTCTCGTGGCCGTCGTGGATCGTGACCGCGGACATCGACGGCGACGGCGACCAGGACGTGCTGGGGGCCTCGTCCTCCACCGACGACGTCAGCTGGTGGGAGAACTCCGGGGACGGGTCGTCGTGGACCGCCCACGAGGTCACTACCTACCTGGACGGAGCGATCCAGGTGCACGCGGCCGACATCGACGGCGACGGAGATCTGGACGTGGTCGGCGCGGGACAGTTCGACGAGATGATCACCTGGTACGAGAACGATGCGGGGGACGGCTCGAGCTGGATCGGCCACGATATCTTCTCCACGCTCGACTACGATGGCCAGTACCACGCGATCTACCCCGCGGACGTGGACGGCGACGGCGACCTGGACCTGGTCGTGGGGATGGTCAACAACACCGACGGGCTCGGCTGGTTCGAGAACGACCTGGGCGAGGCCATCCCCTGGAGCTGGCACACCTTCCAGGCCAGCGTGTACGGCTGCAAGTGGGTGGTCGCCGCCGACCTGGGCGACGACTCCGATCCGGACCTGCTCGTCGCCGCCGACGTCTGGGATTTTTCGGTGGACTACTGGGAGGAGAGCGCCTGGCTCGTCAACGACGCGGGATCGTTTACCAAGAACGTCGTCGAGTCCGGGTCCCATTACGACTGGTGGCTGCGGCCGGCCGACGTGGACGGCGACGGCGACACAGACGTGGTGCTCGCGGACGAGAGCGCGGGCGAGGTGGTCTGGTGGGAGGACGTCGAGGGCGACGGCACGAGCTGGTCGAGCCACGGCGTGGCGAGCGGTTTCGACCAGGTGCATAGCGTCTTCGTCTTCGACCTGGAGCAGGATGGGGATATCGACATCGTCGGCGCCGCCTACGAGGCCGACGAGATCGCGGTGTTCGAGAACGCCGACGGCGCCGGGGCGGACTGGGCGGTCCACACCATCGACGACGCCTTCGGCGGGGCCTACTCGGTCTCCGCGGCCGATCTCGACGGCGACGGCGACCAGGACCTGGTCGGAGCCGCGCGGGACGACGAGCTGATAGCGTGGTGGGAGAACCCGACGGTCCCCTGAGCTCCGGATACGGCCCTTCTCGGCCTGGCGCAGCTTCCAGATCAGGTACCCGATTGCTCGAAGAAGTCTCCCTCTGGATGACCTCGGCGTAGCGGGTCCGCAGCTCCTCGACGCTCGGGCTCTGGAGGGGCAGGCGAGTAGAGCCGTCCCCGAGGTCGAGGAACGGTTCGGGCGCCCGCTCGATGTCGAACACGTCCACGAATCGGTCGGCCTCGGCCTGGTATCGGAATGCTCATTATCCCGCCCTCGGTGTTGAACCGAGCGCGGGTTTGGAAGAAAATGACCGAAATGCTCCGAGGAGGTTGGTGCATGAGTTGTTTCGAGCTGATCCGTCGATCGGCGCCGCTGGCGCTGGCGGTCTCGCTGCTCGCCTCGGCGTGCTACACGCTCGAGGCCGGCAAGAAGAAGGAAGAATCGGCGGCGCGACAGGCGTCCACCGAGCTGCACGGCGCCATCTACGACTATGTCGAACAGACGCTCTACACCTACCCGGAGCGCGCCACGCTGGCCGGTATGCACGTCTACGAGCTGCCCAACGGAGAGAAGGTGAGCCTCGACCGCGAGCTGCCGAACTACTCCGCCGACCTGGTCGCGGCCCGCGTGGAGAAGCTCGAGTCGTACCTGGAGCGGCTGGACGCGAAGGCGCCGGCAGCCGCGCTCAGCCCCAACGACCGGGCAGATCGCAAGCTGCTGGTCGACGGGATCACAGCCGAGCTGCACCTCTTCCGCGAGCTGGAAGCCCACACCGACAACCCCCTGATCCACGTCCTGTCCCTGGCCCGCGCGATACACGGTCCGCTCGCGCTGGAGTACGCCTCGGAGGAGAAACGCCTCTCGGATCTGCTGGGACGGCTGAACTGGGTTCCGTCCTACGTCGAGCGCACGATCAAGACCGTGACCAAGAGCTCCGACGTCCTGACCGCGGCGGCCGCGGAGATCAACGCCGCCACCTTGGCCATGGTGCGAGGTGAGCTGGCCTCGCGGGTGAAGGAGAAAGACGAGCTGTCGACCGGCTACGACGGGATGAAGAAGCCGGTGCTGGATGCCCTGGAGAAGCTGCAGGTCTTTCTCGAGAAAGACCTCCCCGAGCGACCCGAGAGGACGTGGCGCTTGGGGCGCGATCGCTACGTGGAGCTGTGCGAGACCGCCTTGCACACCACGATCGATCCCGACGAGCTGGAAAGCACGGTCGAGCGCGAGATCGACCAGCTGCGCCGCGAGATGTTCAGCCTGGCAAGGCCCTTCTACTGCGAGCACAACCAGGAGGATCGGGACGTCTGCGGCCCGACGCCGGCCGAGATCGCGGCCGCGAAGAAGGCCGAGCAGGAGCGCCGCAGAAAAGAGGAAGAAAAGCGGGCGCGCGCAGAGGAGAAACGCCGCAAAAAAGAGGAGCAAAAGCAGGCGCGCGCAGAGGAAGAACGCCGCAAGAAAGAAAAACGAGAGCGCGAGAAGAAAGAAAAGAAAAAAGACAAAGAGAAAATAGACAATCCTTACGAGATTCCCTCCGAACAAGAAGAGGAGGAGGAGGAGGGAGATGAAGAGGGAATCGCCAACCCCTACGCTCTGCGTATCGCGCCCGACTCGATCGGCTCGGCCGGAGCCAAGCTGGCCGGCGACGACGATCAGGACGAAGAGGACGGCGGGACCGACGAGGACGTAGCGGTGGAGGAAGGCGAGGACGGCGAGGTGGACGACGCGGCCGTCGAGCGGGTGGTCGCCTTTGCGCTGAAACGCCTCGGCCGGGAAGGAGTAGTCGAACCGGCCGGGATCGTGGGCGAGATCGAGAGCCGCTTCGAATCACTGCCGGAACTGGCCGAGCGGCGGGGCGTTCTGGACAGCTGCGATCTCGAAAGGCTGCGATCCGAGAAGACACCCCGCTTCCTCGCGGCGCTCGGCCTCGACGCCGAGCTCGTTCCGCAGCCGGTCTTCCAGCCCGAGCAGGGAGCGACCGCGTACGTGCTCGCCGAGTCTCCGATCGCGGGCCCGCCGCTCGACGTGCTGACCTTTCAGCTCGGCGCGCCGGGCAAACACGAGGCGCTGCGACGCGCGCTCGAGATCGAGCCGCAGACGCGGCGCGCGATCCGGCTGCTGGCCGGCGATCCGACTTTTGTCGAGGGCTGGGGCCTGTACTCCGCGCTGAGCCTGACGCGTGCGGCCGAGGGCGAGGAGGCGTGGAAGAGGGAGCTGCTCGCCCTGGCGGCGGTGCTGCGCGCCGCGGTCGGCCTGTGTGCAGAGGTCCGGCTGCACGCGGGCGACACCGGCGCCGAGGAGGCGGCGGCGCAGCTGGAGGAGCGGGCCTGGCTTTCTCCGGACGAGGCCGACAGGATCATTCTGCTGGCTCGCACCTGGCCCGGAAGGCTGACCGCGCCGTACCTCGGGTACCGCTTTTGGAGCTCCTTGCGACAAAAGGTCGAAGAGGCGAGCGAGCACTTCGATCAGGCGGAATTCCACGAGCTCGTGCTCTCGTTCGGGCCGGTTCCAATCGGGCTGCTCCCCGAGCTGCTCGCCGCGGAAGACCCCGACGCGCAGCCGAGCGACGTGGCCGAACCCGAGGACGACGGCCAGGAGGAGAAGAGCACCTTCTCCATCTTGGATATCTTCTGATTCGGCGAAAGCACTCCATCACTCGAGTCGCGATGAGCTTCGATCCCAGTCGAGCAACAGAGCTGTCGAGCGGGCGCGCCGCGCTCCTGCTGGCGATCGTCCTGGTCGCGGCATGCTGCGAATGCAGCTGCGACGGCCGGCCCGACCGCGGACGCGCCGAGCGAAGATCCGCCCCGGCCGAGCCCGTCGCGGACGCCGGCGAATCCGGCGAGCCTCCGGCTCCGACCTGCGCGGAGCGGATCCAAGCGCTGGCGCACGCCTGGCCGCCTCCCTCGCTGGAGGCACACCGCGAGGCGCTGCCGGAAATCTCGATTCGCACCAGGGCGGCGCCTTTTCTCTTCCTCGAGCGACCCGAGCCCCCGCCGCGCGACTCCGAGGCCGGTCGGATCCGCCGCGCGCTGGTCGAGGAGAGGTTCCCGGATCGTGCGCTGCGCCGGCTTCTGAGGCGAAGCCGCGACGATCGCGAGCTGCTGCGCCGGGTCGTGCTTTGCGATGGGTACCTCTACTCCGAGCGGCCGGCGCTGGCCCGCGCGCTGGTGGCGCGCATCGAGCTGGACGATCTGTTCGATCGAGACGAGATCTTCATGCACGAGCGAGGCGAGCTGCGGCGCCTGACGCGGAGGGGCGACGACTATGTCGACGCCGAGGGCGTTCGACAGAGCATCGTGCTGGGCGACCGGGTCGCCGCCGATCCGGCCCGGCTCGAGGAGCCGCTGCACCTGGACCTGGGAGCGGTGCGTCGCGAGACCGGAGCGCAACGGGTCGTTCCGCTGCGCTTCGAGCCCGGTCGCGCCGGGGTGCGGCTCGTGTTTCCCGACGGGTACGAGGCCGAGGCGCTGATCGAGGCCGACGGCCCGCGCACGCGGGTCGTTTGCATCTCCGGCTCGGCGCGGCGATTGGAGTCCGCCCGGCGCGACGCCCGCCGCTTCTGGCGCTGGATCGATCGGATCCGCGACGCCGCCGAGTCGATGGTCGAGGACCGGCCCGGCTTCGACGAGCCGGTCGACGAGCCCGAGGGCGAGCAGGAGGACGGCGAGCTGCGGCACGAGTGGCTGAAGGCCTACTACCGGGGTCGCCGCCATTTCGTTTTCCGCCAGGAGGAGTACCGCGTCTACAACTACCGCGGGCGCCCCACCCCGCCCCAGGTCTGCATCGATTTCATCTTCGACACGCTGGAGCGCGCCTCTGGCAGGTGGTTCGAGGGCAGGAGAAAAAGGCCGGGTCTCAGCCCGGGCTTTGTCGATTTTTCCTCGCTGGAAGGCCTGCAAAGACGGCAGACGCCCTCGGCGCTGGAGTACGCGGCGCTGCCCGAGACCCCGATCGAGAGGTTCGACGTTCCCCCCGATCTGCGCGTCCCGTTCCGGCAGGGACAACGTTTCGCCAAGGCCGTCGCCCGGATATCCGATCGGATCCGCGAGGGGGACGTGCTGGTGATCCACGGTCTGCGCGAGGAGGACATGGAGCTCCACTACCACACCGTGCTGGTGCTGCGCTGCGACCCGCTCACGGGAGTGCCGACCCTGGTCGCCGGCAACGCGGGCCGGCCGCGGATCCGCTCGCTGGCCGCGGCGATGCGCTCCGCGCCGAGACGCATGATCAAGCACCGGCTGCGGATCGACGACGACTGGGTGGAGAGCCGGCGGAGGCTGTTCGAGCAGAGCCGCGACGCAGGAATCGCAGACACGGGCGATCAAGAAAAAGCGCAATGATTCCCGCTTCGCCTTTGTGACAATACTGAATCCGCAGGCCATCCGTCTGATGGTCGCCGACGGCGCGGCTGCCGCGGACGATCCGGTGGAGGGCTTGGTGCCGCCGCGCCAAACTGATAGTGATGATCCGCGAGAGCGGCTGGCGGAAGTACGGCGCGCCGAGTCGGAATCGAGGCTTGGGAACAGCTCACTTTTTTACGGCTCGAGCCGTGGAGCTCTGGATGCGTTTCGTCGACGAAGTGGAGATCGTGGTCAAGGCCGGCGACGGCGGCAACGGCGCGATCGCCTTTCGCCGCGAGCGGTTCCGGCCCAAGGGCGGACCGGCCGGCGGCGACGGCGGCAAGGGCGGCGACGTCGTCGTGCGCGCCGACCGCAACCTGCACACGCTGCGCGACCTGGGCTACCGTCCCCGCGTCGAGGCGTCCCGCGGCCGCCACGGCGGCGGCAACGACCGCTGCGGACGCGGCGGCGACGACGCGGTGCTGCGCGTTCCGCCCGGGACCACAGTCTCGGACAGGGAAAGCGGCGAGACGCTGGGCGACCTGATCGAGGACGGGCAGGAGCTGGTCGCGGCCTGCGGCGGCGAGGGCGGTCGCGGCAACATGCGCTTCGCCACGCCCTCCAACCGCGCTCCGCGGCGCGCCGAGCCGGGCGGTCCGGGCGAGCAGCGTTCGCTGCGGCTGGAGCTGATGCTGCTGGCCGACGTGGGGCTGGTCGGGCTGCCCAACGCGGGCAAGTCGACGATCGTCTCTCGCATCTCGGCCGCGCGCCCCAAGATCGCGGACTACCCTTTCACCACGCTGGTCCCCAGCCTGGGCGTGGTCGAGATCGGAACGGCCGAGTCGTTCACCGTCGCCGACATCCCGGGCCTGGTCCCGGGAGCGGCCCGGGGCGCCGGGCTGGGCCACCGCTTCTTGCGGCACGTCCGCCGCTCAGCGATCCTGCTCTACGTGCTGGCGCCGGACCCGTCCGGCAAAGGCGATCCGCTCGCCGATCTCGAAACCCTCCGCTTTGAGGTGGCCGAGTTCGATCCCGCGCTGCGACAAAGGCCCTGCCTGGTGGCGCTCAACAAGTGCGACCTGCCCGAGACCCGCGAGCTGGCGAGGCGAGACGAGCGGCTCCTGCTCTGCTCGGCGGCCAGCGGCGAGGGCCTCGATCGGCTGGTGAAAAGCATGGCCGAGCTGATCGCCGAGGCGCGAAAGGATCAGTCGTAGACTTCTCGGTCGGCTTGGTTCTGCGCGAACATTCTCTCGGTGGCGAACATCGCAGTTGCGGTTCTCACAGGGTTCGGTAGAAAAGCGTGTAGAGTCGGTTCTTTTCTGCCCGGGAGATCCAAGACGCCGAAAATTTGCCGAAGCTCTGAAGTTGACCCGGGAATACTGAGTGGGTACGCTCGATTCTTCCAAACAGAGGTGAGGAGATGAGTGAAAACGATCTGACAGCTCCACCCGGTATGGATCTCGACGAAAATCGTATTACTTTTGATTTGATCAAGGGCAACTTCTTCCGTGTCGTCGCTGCCGATGGCATCTTCGGCGGCGTAGGACCACGGGGCCAGCTACGCATGGCTTTTTTCAGCGAACGCTGGCCGATTCCAAAAAGGATAGTTTGCGAGTTGTCTAATGATGGGGAGGCGAAAGACGAGGTGCGATCACTGCGAGAGTCCCGGGACGCCGTTGTGCGCGAAGTCGAGGTGGAGGTCGTCATGGATTTCAGTACTGCGAAGAACGTCGCCGACTGGATGCAAAACGTTTTGACGCAAGTAGAGCAACGAGAACGCGAGCAGGCCACTGAGACGGACGACTGAAAGAGGACGAGCGGATGCCAAGACGTACTCCAACGCATCTGGACTACAAAAATAAGGAATGCTTCGTCGTGGCCGGGTTCCACGAAGGATACACTCGTAGGATGCCGGAATTGATTACGTGTGCTGCCAGATACAAAAAAGCCGATACCCGGGCTTCAGTAGCTGCACCACGATCAGTTTTTCGTAACGTTTTTCCCAAGGAACGGTCTCTCTCGGAATCGCTGACAAGGGAACTCGAACGAGCCCGGCGCATCTCGAATCTCCCCGAGGATTGGGACGGTGAGGGAGCCCGGCCGATTGACGGCGACGTGCTGGAAAGGGCTCTGTCTTTTGTCAGGAATCACGCACGCTGGTTCTTCGCAGAGTACGGAGAGCAGCTCGACACACCGAGCATTGAACCCGGGCCCGACGGAAGCATTGACGTTCACTGGGAGAACGAAAGTTACGAGCTACTAGTCAGCATTCCTGCAGATCCAACGTCTCCCAGTACTTACTATGGGGACAACTACAGCGACGCCGTTGTGAAAGGCTCTTTCGACTCTACCAAGATAAATCGCGGGTTTCTTTTGCTATGGAAGAGTTGAGCGGTAGCGACGGCTGGACCCCAGAAGAAATACCCGACGCCGACCACCTGTACCTGCGGGTTCACAGGAACCACGCTCGAAAGGGCAAGCCAGCCCCCGGGGCTTTTCGCGATCACGGCGGTGGCATGTCTACGGATTGGTGGAAGTATTCCTCGCCTGAAGAAACCAAGGCCCGTGCGCGGATTCCCGAAGACAAAAGAGTAGTTTCGCTCCACGTCGAGAGGGTTAGATCTGTCCCGATGAACGTCCTCCACACGCCGGATCGCGAACGCGAAAACCGCGCTCACACGGACGTCGTCGGAGAGAAAAACGCAGAGAGCCGAGTAAAGCTCCGCAGAGCGATTACCGATATACCGATACCGATACCGGGCCAGTGACGACAAAAGCCCGCGGGACCGAGGATAGACGGAGCGGTCAGTAGGGAGACGGCGGGGGCGGCGTGCGCGTGGTCAGCGATCGCTCCAGCAGCGGTCGCAGCAGCTGGGCCAGGTCCTCGCCGTCGACCGGCTTGGTGAGGAAGGATCTGACTCCCAGCGAGGAGCAGAGCGCCGCCTCGCGGCTGCCGCCCCGATCGGAGACGACGATCACGTGCAGACCGTCGTTGCGCGACTCGCCGCGCAGCGTGGCCACCAGCTCCAGCCCGTTGATCTCGGGCAGGGAGAGGTCCGTGATCAGCACGTGCGGGCGCAGCGAATCCACCAGCTCCAGCGCCATCTTGCCGTCGGTGGCCGAGTGGACCCGGCAGCCCGGCACCGCCGCCTTGGCCGTGCCGTGCACGAGCGCGCGGAACTCGCCGTCGGTGTCGGCGACCAGCAGTCGGCCCCTGCCGCTGGGAGTGGAGCGGAAGGCCCGGCTGGGAGTGGAGCGCTGCCGGGGCGGTGCGCTGCCGCGCTGCGGCGGAGAGCTGCGCCTCATCCTTGGTGCGATCGATGTGCGCCGATCCTGCGGCAGCGGCATCTCCATCACCTCCGCCAGCTCCTCCAGGAACTCGTCGCAGCTCTGGTAGCGCTCCCGCGGATCCTTGGCCATCGCGCGCAGCACCACCTCGTCCAGCGCGTCGGGCAGGCCGGGCCTCCGCACCGAGGGGTAGACCGGGACCTCGGTGATGTGCTTTTGCAAGATTTCGACCCAGCTCTCTCCGCCGAACGGGATCGAGCCGGTCAGCAGCTCGTAGAGCGTGACCCCCATCGAGTAGATGTCGGTCAGGTTCGAGCGATCCGCTCCCTTGCAGCCCTCGATCAGCTCGGGAGCGATGTAGGCCGGGGTCCCGGCCAGCGTGCGCAGATCGTCGTCGACCCTCACGTCCCTGACCAGTCCGAAATCCATGATCACCGCCCGCACCGGGTCGTCGGTGATCATGATGTTGGCCGGCTTGATGTCCCTGTGAATCGCCTCGGCGCGGTGAATCGCGGTCAGGCCGTCCAGCGACTGCATCGCGATGTCGAGCGCGTCGGTGACCGGTACGTAGAAGCCCCGGCGGTTGTGCGCGTCGATCAGGTGCTCGACGGTCTGCCCCTCGAGGTATTCCATCACGAAATACGGAGAATCGCTCTGAGATCCGAAAGAATAGATCTGCGCCACGTGCTGGTGGGCGATCGAGGCCATCGCCACGGCCTCGCGGTGGAAGCGGGTGGCGCAATCCTCGGACTCGCCCAGCTCGGGGAGCAGGAACTTGACCGCCACCTTGCGCCTCAGGGTCTTGTCCTCGGCCAAAAAGACGGTGCCCATCGCGCCTCTCCCCAGCTCGTCGAGAAGGCGGTACTTGCCCTCCAGCACCACGCACGACGGCGGGATTGTCGAAGGCTTTTCTCCGCGCGGCAGCGGCAGCATCCGGGAGCGATCCTCGCGCCTGTCCGGGTCCGAGTCGCGGAAAGGACGCTCTGCGACACCGTCGTCCGCCGGCGGCCGTAGAAGCGCCGGCACTGTTCCCAGCTCCGAAGAGGTCTCGTCCCGAGATCGCGCGCGTGCGGGAGCCTCGCTGCAGCGGCGGCAGCGGCTGCCCTCGCCTGAGATCGGCGCTCCGCACACCTCGCAGCGCTTGACTTCCCCTCTTTGCACCACGCCGGAGCTTGTTTTGGTCTTGAACAGCACGATAGTCGAATTGTTGACATACCACGAAGACACATGCAAGCGAATTTTTCGTTTTATGGAATACGGTAATAATCCATTCAACTCGTAATGACAGGGTGATTATACTTGTGTTGTAACCATTTATTGTACAGACATCTCATTTTTTGAGATCAGGAGATGAAAGGGTTGTGCCGCCTTTCCCTGCCGATGGTCGTCGGCGGCCCGTGGCCACAGAAAACACGCCGATCGTTGGGCAGTTGGAGCAACCGGCGGCGGATCGACTCCAGCAGCTGGCGGTGGGAGCCCCCGGGCAGGTCGCTGCGGCCGATCGAGCCTGCAAAGAGGGTGTCGCCCGCGATTACCAGCTCGTCGAAAGAGAAGCAGACACCTCCCGGAGTGTGGCCGGGCGTATGGAGCACCCGCCCGCAGTGACCTCCGATTTCGATCTCGGCTTCGTGGGCCAGCTCGCGGTCGATGGGCGGCACCTCCATCGGCTCGATGCCGAACATGCGCGCCTGGTCCGGCATCCCTTCGAGCAGGAAGGCGTCGGCCGGGTGGATCGCGAACGGGACACCGAGCTCCTCCCGCACGCGGGCCGCGGCTCCGGCGTGATCGATGTGGCCGTGGGTGTTGAAGATCGCCTTGACCTCCACCTCGAGAAAACGGGCGGTACGGATCAGCTTGTCCGGCTCGCTGCCCGGATCGAAGAAGGCGCCGGCGCGCGTCTCGCTGTCCCAGGCCAGGTAGCAGTTCTCCTGGAACGGTCCGTTGACTATGGTCTCGATCTCCAGTGACATGGTCCTCTTCTTATACTGCCGATTCGGCCAGAAGCTAGTGCCTCGTCAACCCCACAATGCCGGGTCGGGCCGGCCCTCATCGACGATCCCTGCGTCACTCCTCCTCGAATTGGCACACCCGCCGGCGTTCCCACCACCCTCTACCTCTACAAGGCCGACCTCGAGCTCTCCGGGGACGAGAGCCTGCGGCTGGTCTACGACACCGGGGGAGGGGCCGGGGACCCCTCCATGATCCGGGTGGGCCTGGGCCTTGCGGGGGCCGGCGACGACCTGGTCTACATCGACGTGGGGGAGGCTTCCGGAGAGGGCTGGTCGGAGGCTGTGCTGCCCCTGTCGGCCTGGTCGGGGCAGACGCTGAGCCTCCTGGCCCTGGAGTTCGAGTCCGACCAGCAGACCAGCGGCTTCCAGGGCCGCATCGGGGAGATGGCCCTGCTGCAGGGCGGCGTGGACGTTCCCGCGGCTCC
>JAWOBP010000116.1:0-41127 GCA_046484285.1 Polyangia bacterium | reverse complement strand
CTTGTCAGCAGGGGAGTAACCCTGACAAACCAGGTCCCAATTTCATTCTTATTATGGCTGATGATCTCGGGTATGGAGATATTTCATGTTTGTCTTTTCGAGCGATCATTGACGGAAAAGCGGCAGGCGGGGCGGCGCGGCGAGCCGAATCCCGGACGATTCCCGGCCGAAAAGGTCGAACGAAGCCGACTGTTCCGGTTTGGCTGCCGAGCGCGCACTGCAGAAACAGCAAACCTTCGAGAAAAGCCGCAACCAACACTCGAATCAACAATGATTTCAATTCGATCCGTATAGACCCAAAGGATGTATCTGGATCGGCCGGAGCATCTCGATCAGCTCCCGAAACAAGGACGAGCCCCGTTGGCCTCCGCCCGGAGACCTGCAGGCGCAGTCGCGGGTTCTGGGCGGAACGCTCTCGCCGGCGGGCGCGTGGAGAGTCTCGCTGTCGGTGTCCTGGGGCTCCGGATCGTCGCTCTCTTCTTGCACCTCCAGCTCCACCCGCTCCACGTCGGCCTCGCCCGACGGACCACGAGCCAAAACGGTCGCCAGGTACGTCCCCGGCTCGGAATACTCGTAGTACCCCACGTGGTAGTCGCTCGAGACCGGATCACTCCCGTCCCCCCAGTCGAAGACGTGCTCGACCGCCTCCGACCCGGCCGTCTCGGCGTCCACCCGGACGTGCAGACCCTCCTGCTCCACGTCGAGCTCCAGATCGATCCGAGCCGTCAGCCACTCGAACAACGTCTCGAACAGCTCCTGCCTGGAGAGCGTGCCGGCGCTCTGCCCGACCCGCTCCAGCCCGAAGCCCAGCACCGCCGCGCGGTGCTCCAGCTGTTCGGCCCCGGGATGGACCCCGTAGCCCAGGTAGGGATCGAACAGCGCGCCCACCGTCCCGCCGAGGGCGAACTGCTCGGCCGGGTGCATCTCCAAAAACGGCACCGTCCACGGCTCGGGCAGCCCCGGACCCGCGACCGTGATCAGCTCGCCGAGCAGCATCAGGTCGCCCTCCCCTCCGGCCGTGGGAGCCAGGTCCAGCGGAGCCTCGATCAGATCGGTGCCCTCCACCGGCCTGGCCAGGTAGTCGTCGAGCTCCACGAGCCCCAGCGTGTACTGGTCAAACAGCGGAAAGCCCTGGTGGATGCGCGAGCCCAGCAACCCGGCGATGCGCGGATGATCCGTGCCACGCAGCGGGCCCTGCCCGCACAGCAGCACGTTGCCGCCCTCGTGGGCGTAGATCGAAAGCGCGTCCAGTGTCGAAAGCGCGGTGCGCTCCTCGTGGATCGTCTGGTCGTTGCCGGTCAGCACCAGCACGGTCTCGAAACGATTCAGCTCCGCCAGATCGGGAGCCGCGCCGTCTACCTCCAGGCGCAACAGCTCCCAGTCGAGCCCGGCCTGCTCGGCCAGATCGGTGTAGATCTCCACCAGCGAGGTGTGTTCGAGATCGCGGAAGCTGGCATCCAGCAGCAGCAGCTCCCGGTCCCGCTCGGGGAGCAGGCGCACGTGGTACGGGACCGTCACGCGACGCCCGCCCGAGACCAGATCGATCCAGCCGCTGTGCTCGCCGGGCACGGCGTCGCTCGCGCATTCGATCTCCACAGTCACTTCCTCTCCGGGGAGGATCTGCGTTCCAGAAAGCGGCTCCACCGGCTCGCAGCCGGGGTGCACGGGTATCCACTCGACCTCGTAGGCCGCGCTGCCCTCGCCCTTCAGCCGCAGCGACGCCGCGAAGGCCTCTCCCGGCAGACCCTTGCCCAGCGAGAGCACCGGCGGCTCGGCGCAGGCGTCGGCGATCGCGGCCGCCGCCAGATCCAGCGCGCCGGCCCCCACGTCCAGCGGTGTGGTCCCGCTCAGCCCCTGGGCCTGGCGATCGGCCGCTCCCACCAGCAGGGCGCGCAGCTGGTCGGCGCTCGAGTCGGGACGCAGCGAGCGGATCGCGGCCGCGGCTCCGGATACGTGCGGGGCCGCCATCGAGGTCCCCTGGCGCAGCTCCCACTGCCGCCCCTGCTCGTCGAACGGCCAGGCGTTGGACGACAGGATCGAGCTGCCCGGAGCCAGTATGTCGGGATCGAGCCGCGGCGCGTCGGTGGGACCCCGCGCCGAGAACTCGGAGACCCGCCCCACGTTCGCCGCCTGCTCGTAGGCCTCGCTGGAGCCGTCGAACAAAACCTCGACCGTCTCGTTCTCCAGCGCGTGCTTCTCCAGCGCCAGCCCGTCCTCGTTGCCCAGCTGCACGGCCGGAATCTCGACCGGCTCGCCGCCCATCACGATCGGTCCCTCGCCCGCCTCGTCGTTGTAGATCACGACCGCCTCCGCGCCGGCCAGGTAGGCGTGGTTGGCCTTTTGCGAAAACAGGCACGCGCCGCGGGCGATCAGGGCCGCCGCGCCGTCGAAGACAGACCACGGAAACGAGTCGCAGCCGTCCGTGTTCGCGCCGTCCTGCACAGAAGCGGCCGGCACCAGCGGCAGCGGGCCCACGATATCGAATTCGGGGCTGATCGCACCGCTCACGGCCGGCATTCCGACCAACGCCGGCGGTACCGGCTCGGGGGCGACTACCTCCGCGCGACCGGCAAAGTAACGACCGGTATCGAACGAGCCGACCGACAGCACGCGCGGCAGGCTGGCCGGGTAGGAGATCGTGCCCGGCCCGTCGCCGTCGTTGCCCGCGGCGAAAACGACCACGGCTCCGGCGTCGATCGCCGCTTGGTAGACCTCGGCCGAGGCCGCTCCGTCCACCAGGCGATCCGGGCTTCCCCAGGAGCACGATATCACGTCGGCTCCGTCGGCGACGGCGTCCTCGAAGGCGGCGATCAGCTCCGGCTCGTAGGCGCCCTCGCCGCCCGACTCGGCGAGGTAGAACACCTTGTAGATCATCAGCTGGGCGGCCGGAGCCACGCCCGACAGCTCCAGCTCGGCGTCTTCGTAAATCGCGACGGTTCCGGCGTTGCCCGCCGCGATTCCGGCGCAGTGAGTGCCGTGCCCGATGTGATCGCGGGGGTTGCCTTCGTCGCGCTGGACGTCGACCGGATCGCCGGAGCGGAAATACGCCCGCGCGGCGATCACCTTCTCGCTGGTGTGCTCGGTCGCGCCGAGCGGAAAGCCGTCCGGGTAGCCGAATCCGCCCGGATCGAAGAAGGGGTGATCGGGATCGATGCCGGAATCGATCACCGCGATGCGGGTTCCGACGCCGGCCTGCTCCTGGCCGCCGGCCGCCTCCCACAAACCCTCCGCCTCGACGAGCGGCAACGATGCGTCCAGCGACGGCTCGAAGACCACGTCGTCGGTGACGTGCACCTCCTCCACGCCCGGCAGCGACTCGAGGAGCCGCGCAGGGGCGCCCGCGACGGTCGCGCCGTTGTAGAGGAGCCGGTACGACCACTGGATCTGGGCGTCCGGAGCCGTTACGCTCAGAGCCCTGCGGAACCGCTCCTGCTGGCGCTCCAGCGCTCGCAGGTGAGCACGAGCGGCCGAGCTCGCCGCGACCGGGCGCCCGCCGCGGTCTCGATTCAGCTCGAAAGACCCCGCGCGGGAAGCGGCCACCAGCGAGGGGACGGACAGCTCGACGACAAAGCGTTGACGGGCGGCTCCGCCGGCTGAGTCCGAACCGCCGATCGGAGCGTGGAGCCAAACGGCCAGCAGGACTGCGATGTGCAACGGTCGTCTCATCGTCGAGCGGCCATGATAGCACAAACGCCCGAAACGTCTGGCCGACACCGAGCGAGCCCCTCCTTTTTTGGGCCGATGATCCGGCCCCTGGAAGCGCGGCGTCTTATCTGACACAATGCAGCGCGTCGGCGAAACCTGATTTCAGCGAGGTCGAGCGACGATGAGCGAAACACTCTGGGCCCCCTGGCGAATGGACTTCATTCTCTCCGACAAGGACGACGAGTGCGTCTTCTGCCGCGCGTCGGAGGCACCGCCCAAAGAGCACGAAGAGCTGCTGGTGCTGGCGAGCCGCCCGGCGGCGTTCGTGATCCTGAACCGTTATCCCTACACGCACGGTCACTTCATGATCGTGCCCAGACGCCACGTCTCACGCATCGAGGATCTTTCGGCCGAAGAGCGCTCCGGGTTCCTGGAGCTGATGGTCGACTCCCAGGCGCTGCTGCGCTCCACGCTCGAGCCCCATGGAATCAACCTGGGGATGAACCTCGGTCGCTGCGCGGGGGCCGGAATCGAGGATCACATCCACATCCACGTGGTTCCGCGCTGGGACGGAGACACCAACTTCATGCCGCTGCTGGCCGGGGCGCGCGTGATGCCCGAGCACCTCGCGGAGACGTACCGCAAGCTGCGCTCGAGCTTCGAGCGGCTCGATCGAAAATGACGGCGCGCAACGGACCGAAGCGAAGTCGCAAGGGACTGGCGGCGCTGCTGACAGCCGGCGGCGTCGTGCTGGCGGTCTTCGCCCTGCTCTTCTTCGTGGTCAACGATCGCTGGGTCCTGATCAGCTGCCCGGCCGTGCCCTGGGACTCGGCCGCGACCGCCGCCGACTACGAGGTGCACTTCGCCGCGCTGGTTCTGCTGGGGTTCTCCGGCGGCGCGCTGCTGGCGGTCGTGCTGATGCTGCGCGTTCTCCTCCACGCTCGAAGGCGAATCGGCGAAGAACGTCGCAGGGTCGCCTGGCTGGAGCGCGAGCTGGACAACGTCAGCCGCCTGCTGGCGAGATCGCGCGACTCGCGATAGACTCCGAACGTCAACCTTCACGAGGGCGAGACAAAAATGAAGACGATTTTCACGCTGCAAAGGATTTCGACCGCTCCGGTGGCGGCCGTCCTGCTCGTGACCGCGCTCTGGACCGGCGGCTGCTACAACGTCCGCGACTCGCAGCGCTACTTCCGCGACGCCGCGGCCGAGGACACGTCGCTGGAGATGATCCACCAGACCGCGCTGTACACGGTCTACTTCGACCACGCGCTGCGACGCTGCATCCTGCACTCGGCCCACACCTGGGGCGAGCGCGGCGGAGGCGGCGGGGGCACGGGCGTGGGGGTGACCGCCTTCCGTTGCGATCCGAACCGGATCAGGGATCGCATCGAGCAGATTGATCTGCTGCGCGAGCGCGGCCGGCGTCCCGAGGTCTCCCGTTCCCCGGCGCGGGGCACGATCCGGGATCGCTCCTCGGCCGCGATGCGAGGCGGAGAAGAGACCGGCCAGGCGGAGAAGCCGAGACGAGACGAGGGGGAACGATGACCCGCGACGGCGAGCCGGATCCGATGCGCGATTCCTCTTCCCCGGTCGACGGCGGGCCGCGCGAGGCCGAGCGTCCGCGCGGAGAGTCCTGGCGCCGGGTCTTCGAAACCAGCCTGGAGGGCGTGCTGCGCGACGGCGCTCGCCTCAAGCAGCTGCTGACCGAGATGAAGCTGCCCCGCGAGCTGGTCAACCAGCTGCTCTCCCAGATCGAGGATACCAAGCAGTCGGCGCTGAAGGTGGTGGGGCGCGAGACGCGCCAGTTCCTGGAGCGGGTCAACGTCTCCGAGGAGCTGGCCAAGCTGCTGACGCGGGTCTCGCTCAGGGTCGACGTGCGCTTCGTGCCCAACGAGTCGGCGATCGACGCGAAGTGGAAAGAGCCGGAAAGCACCGGGCGGGATCGGGACCGCGCCGAAGAAGAAGCTTCCAGGGAAAAAACCTCCGATTAGCGCTCGATCCTCCTGAAGAGCAGGCGGTGGATCGGCAGGCCCAGCTCCCGGCAGCGGATCTCCCGCGAGGACATGGCGCCGTACGGATTGCGCTTTGGCGTACCGTCCCCGCTCGCCGGGCGCAGCTCCGGGCAGGCCGAAAGCGCCTCGCGGTAGGAATCGGCGCGGAACTCCACGTCGGTCTGGACGAACAGCTCGCCGCCGTCGACCAGCAGGCGCGCGATCTGCTCGAGCAGATCCTCGCCGACCACGAGCCGCTTGGCGTGTCGCGCCTTCCACCAGGGATCGGGGAAGTTGACGAAGATCCTGGCCAGCGAGGCGTCGGGCCGCATCCTGGACAGCGCCTCGCGGGCGTCGCCGCAGCGGACCAGCACGTTGGGCAACCCGCGCCGGCGCGTCCGCTCGGCGGCGCGGTGGACCCACTTGCGGCGAGTTTCGATCCCGAGCAGCCGGACGCCGGGCTCCTGCTCGGCCCTGGCCAGCAGAAAGCGCGCCCGCCCGAATCCGATCTCCAGTTCTCGTTCTGTCTCTCGATCGCCGAACAGCCCGGACAGGTCGATCTCCCCGACCGGCGGCAGTTGCGGAACCTGGGCGTAGAGCCGGCGCCTCTGCTGGGAGCGCCGATCGACCATCACCTGCCGCCGCTCTTTCGCTTTGCGCCGGACTTGCGCCTCTGCCCTTTGTCGGGCATCAGCGCTTTTTCGACGACCTCGTCCATGCGCTTGACCCAGATCAGCTCCAGCTCCCCGGCGACCTCTTCGGGAATGTCGGGCAGGTCCTTGCGGTTGCGCTCGGGCAGCAGCACGGTGCTGATTCCGGCCCGGTGCGCGGCCAGCGTCTTCTCCTTGACTCCGCCGACCGGCAAGACCAGCCCGCGCAGCGTGATCTCTCCGGTCATCGCCAGGTCGGAGCGCACCCGCCTCCCGGAGAGCATCGAGACGATCGCGGTCAGCATCGCAACGCCGGCGCTGGGGCCGTCCTTGGGCACGCTGCCGGCCGGCACGTGCAGGTGCACGTCGGTCCTGTCGCTGAAATCCGACGGCAGCCCGAACTCCTCGGCGTGGGAGCGGACGTAGGAGAGCGCGGTCTGCGCCGACTCCTTCATCACGTCCCCGAGCTGCCCGGTCATGGTCAGCTTGCCCGAGCCGCTCATCTGGGTCGCCTCGATGAAGATGATATCGCCTCCGGTCGGCGTCCAGGCCAGGCCCGTGGCCACGCCCGAAACCTCGGTGCGCTGGGCCATCTCGGGCAAGAAGCGCTGCGGCCCCAGCACCTCGGCGACGAAGTCGGCATCGGCCCGGCGAGAAGACTTCCCGTCGTCCTCCCCCTCGGCGACCCGCACGGCCACGGCCCGGCAGACAGCGGCAATCTCGCGCTCCAGGTTCCGCACTCCGGCTTCGCGCGTGTAGGAATCGATGATGCTGGCCACGCCCTCGTCAGTGAAGATGATATCGTCTTCAGAAAGACCGTGCTCCTCGAGCTGCTTGGGGATGGTGAAGCCGAAGGCTATCTTGCGTTTCTCCTCGTTTGTGTAGCCCGGGATCTCGATCACCTCCATCCGATCGAGCAGCGCCGGCGGCACGGTCGAAAGCGTGTTGGCCGTGCCGATGAACATCACCCGCGACAGGTCGTAGGCGACCTCCAGGTAGTGGTCGGAGAACGAGTGGTTCTGCTCGGGGTCGAGCACCTCGAGCAGAGCCGAGGAGGGATCACCGCGAAAATCCGCGCCGAGCTTGTCCAGCTCGTCGAGCATGAACAGCGGGTTGATCGTTCCGGCGCGCTTGATGCCCTGCAGGATGCGCCCCGGCAGGGCCCCGACATAGGTGCGGCGGTGGCCGCGAATCTCGGCCTCGTCGCGCACGCCGCCCAGCGAGACCCGCACGAACTCGCGTCCGATCGCCCGCGCGATCGAGCGCCCCAGCGAGGTCTTGCCCACTCCGGGAGGGCCAACCAGGCAGAGGATCGGTCCTTTCTTGTCGGGCTTTAGCTTGAGCACCGCGATCTGCTCGAGAATGCGGCGTTTGACCTTGTCCAGATCGTAGTGATCCTCGTCGAGCACGCGGCGCACCAGCTCCACGTCGAGCTTGTCCTCGGTGGCCTCGTCCCAGGGCAGATCCAACAACCAGTCCAGGTAGGTCCTGGTCACCGTGTACTCGGCCGAGGAAGGCTGCATGTGCGAGAGCCTCGCGACCTGTTTGTCGGCCATCTTGCGGGCCTCGGCGCTCATTCCCGACTCGGCGATCCGATCCTTGATCTCCTCTATCTCGGTCTCGAGGTCTTCACCCTCTCCCAGCTCCTCCTTGATCGCCTTGAGCTGCTGGCGCAGGAAGTACTCGCGCTGGTTGCGCCCCATCTCCTCCTGCACCGCGGACGAGATCTCCTTTTTCACCTTCAGCATCTCGAGCTGCTTGGTCAGCAGCTGCAGGCAGGTTCGCAGGCGGCTCTCGATCTTGATGTCGTCGAGCACCATCTGCTTCTCCTCGACGGTCACGGTCAGGTTCGAGGCCACCAGGTCGGCCAGCACACCCGGCTCGGTGACGTGGTCGAGGACGCCGAAAGCCTCCTTGGGCAGGTTGGGCAGCAACGAGATCAGCTGGCGCGCGGCCTCCCTGAGGTTGTTGGCCAGCGCGTCGACCTCCAGATCGCCGGAAGGCGAGTCCGGGAGGCGCTCCAGCCTGGCCAGGTGGTACGGCTCCCTTTCCACTCCTTCGACGAAACGCGCCCGGTCGATGCCCTGCAGAACCACAGAGTAGTTGCCGTCGTCGAGTTGAATCACCTTCAGCACGCGCGCGACCGTGCCCATCCGGTACAGCTCCGGCCAGTCCGGATCCTCGGTGTCCGGGCTGCGCTGGGCGAAGACCGCGATCAGCTGGTTCTCTGCCTGCTGCACGGCGTCGATTATCTTCACCGACTTGGTGCGCCCCACGTTGATCGGCACGACCGAGGCCGGAAACATCACCGAATTACGCAGCGGAAGAACCGGCAGGACTTGCTCTGTCATCACTGGTTATCGACCTCCTGGCTCCGTCTCCCTCGGACGGAGAACTCAAAGTAATTCCGATATTTTGTAGTGTCAATCAACCGCTGGCAAAAAAACCGAACAGCATCGAGCAATACGCACTGCCGATACCACGAGAGGCGCGGTGTCCTCGGCGGGACCAAATCGATCTTGCTTTTTTGAACCCCGGACCGCGACGATTCCCAGGCAGCGCGAAGCGTTCGAAGAGAAAACACTTGACGGCGGATGTTGGATACCACTTCGCCGAGAGCACTGAACCGCCTCGAGCGAACCAGTTCCCGGGGACTGGCGGCGTGCGCCCGATGCCATTTTCCCAGCTTCGGCGGCAAAAACCCGCTCGGCGGTCGTTTTCGCTTGCACCCATGCGACCAAGTCGCTATGAACGAGAGCGTTTTTTTGACGGCAGGCAACCTGAGGTGGTAGCATATCCTACAGGTAGGCCAATGTCGGCACAAGAGACCGAGGACGAATCGAGATGATACGAATCGCACCTGTCGCTCTGCTGCTGCTCGCCGCAATCGTTCCCTTCTGCACCGGAATCGTCTGGGGAAACCTGCTGTTGCTGGCCATTGTCTGCGGGATCTTTTTCGGCACGGTCTCGCTCGGGGGATCGGCCGGCTCCAGAGAGAGGCGGGCATTGGCGGACAACGAGTCCTGACGAGGCCTTCTCCCCGCTTGCCGGCGCTCCCTGACAGCCGAATATTCGCATTGGCATGAGAATCGAAAAAACAATCGATTACGGCGAATTCCGCGCTCTCGACGAGTTCACGCTCTTCGACCTGGAGACGGTGCGCCTGATTCTCCGCGGGGGAAGCGTGCTGGACTGGCATCGGCTCAGCCTTTCGCCCCGCGAGCGCGCCGAGGAGCTGTGCCGCGTGCACAAGCTCGACCTCGAAAACCCCGACGACGTCGCGCTGATCGAGCGCATCCGCGACGAGGCTGTGGCCTACCTGCGCGAGGCCTTCGACTTCCCGGTCCCCGGGCCGGTGCGATCCGCGAGCCTGGTGGATCTGATCCAGCTGGCCAGCGACTCTGCCAATCGGCACCGCCAACTGTGCGCCTGCACGCTGCTCAAGACAATGCACGTGATCAACCATTTCGACGCCAGCGAGGCGCGACAGGCGCTCGAGCTCACAGACCAGGAGCTGTTCCGCGCCGCCGAGCAGCGCATCTACCGGCTGGTCAGCAAGATCATGGCCGACCGGCTCCCGGTTGTCGAGTTCATGGGCGGGCGCAAGCAACGCGCCAGCATGGTGACCAAGCTGATCTCCAAGAAAGATCCGCTCTCGGCGCAGCTGTTCGACAAGATGCGCTTCCGCGTCGTGACCGCGTCCAAGGACGACGTGCTGCCCACGATCGCCTTCCTCTCGCGCAACCTGTTCCCGTTCAACTACGTGCTGGCCGGTGAGTCGTACAACACGTTGCTGCCCTTCCTCTCGTACTGCAACGAGCACCCGCACCTCTCGCGGTTGGTCGAGCAGCTACAGCTCGAAGGCGAGATGGAGAACCGGCTCCAGCCGATGAACAACGTCCACTCCTCTCCCAGCTACCGGGTCGTTCACTGGGTGGCCGACATGCCGCTCAAGATCGAAAACTGGCGCGAGGCGTTCAACACCGACGGAATCAACCCCGTGCCGCGCCCGCTGATCTACGTACGCGCCGAGCTGCAGATACTGGATCGCAAGACCCACCGCCTCAACGAACGCGGAGACGCCTCGCATCGCCGCTACAAGGCGCGACAGCGGCGCGCCGTCTCCGAGCGTCTCAAGGTCGGAATGCGGCGTACCGCCTCCGATAACAGCAGCAGCTCCTCCGACGACCTGGTCTACTGAGCCGGAGAGCAAGGCGTTTTCTCGCCGGACAATCCTCGGCCCAGAGCTTGTCCGCGCGGCCGATGATCGCTATAAGGAGGCGTTTTCGCCGAGGAGAAACGCTTTTGGATTTCAAGCACCTGCGCCACAAGCTGTTCTACTTCCTGTGGTTCGTCGCCCTGCCGCTCGTCGTATCCTGGGTGACGGTGGACCTGCTGGCCCGGGCTCGCGTGGTCGACGAGTTCGAGGTCTGGTACGTGCTGCTCCTGTTCGCGATCCTGGTGATGCTGGTCTACTCGATTCGCGATCACCTGCCGCTGTGGCGCGATCGCGATCCAAACAGCCCCTACAATCGCAAGCGCCGCGCCAAAAACGCCGATCGGATGGCGCGCAAGGTGCAAAGGCTGCTGAGGCGCAAATCGCACCGCGTCACGGACAAGGGCAGACGCGAGGTGGAATCCGCACTCGAGACGCTGGCGGAGCGTCTGAAAAACGGCGACGACGACCGCATCTCGTCGGCGGCGCGCCGACTAGAGGAGAAGGTCGACCGCCACATGGCGTTCGCCCGCAAGAGCGCCTCGCGCGAGTACGTGGAATCAATCGGCGTGGCGGTCATCATCGCGGTGGTGCTGCGCCTCTTCGTCGTCGAGGCGTTCAAGATTCCCAGCGAATCGATGGTGCCCACGCTGATGGTGGGCGACCACATCTTCGTCAGCAAGTACCTGTATGGAATCTCGATTCCGTTCACCAACAGTCGCCTGGTCCGCTTCGCCGACCCCGCTTACGGCGACGTGGTGGTCTTCGCCAAGCCGAGCTTCGCCGAGCAACACGCCGAGATGTACTCGATCCCCGACTTCGGGGACGAGTCCGAGCTGGTGGGCAAGGACTTCATCAAGCGCATCGTGGGCCTTCCGGGCGACGAGGTCGAGCTGCGCGACGACGTGCTGGTCGTCAATGGCGAGCCCGTTTTGCGCTGTCGGCTGGGCGAGATCTCCTACCGCTCGCGCAGCATCTCGGGGCAGTGGAACGACCACGCCGGAGAGCTGTGGGTGGAGCGCCACGGCGAGCGTCTCTACACGATCGTCGAGGAGTCGGCCGGACCGGTCACGAGCTGGGGACCTCGGACCGTGCCCGACGACCAGGTCTTCGTGCTGGGAGACAACCGGGACAACTCGAACGACTCGCGTTTTTGGGGTACCGTTCCGGTGGACAATATCAAGGGACGCGCGATGATCATCTGGTGGTCCAACAGGCGGCCGCACGGTTTCCAGTGGGATCGGGTGGGCAAGCTGGTGATGGGCGATCCCGGCCTGAGCCAGGAGCAGGAGCGGATGCTGGCCGAGTGCCCCGCCGAGATGAGCAGCCCTCGATGACGGGGAAAACGACGGTCGCGACGCTCGTTTTCCTGGCAATCACATCCCCTCTCTCTTCCGCGCTGGCCGAAACCGCCGAGGAGCCAGAGGCCGACGAGGAATCGGAATCAAAAGGGAGCGGCGCCGAGCCTGGCAGTGAAGGCTCCGGCGACTGGCGTAGCGATCCTTCGGTGAAGAGGCACCCTGGCTCTTACCTCGGCGGAGCGATCGGGTACGCCAACGTCCGCTCCTGGGTCGAGGAGACGGACGAGCACGACGAGATGTTCGTCGGCCCGTTCCATACCTTCGCCCTTTCCTTCCGCGTGGGAGACGCCTTTTTCGAGTGGTTGGCCCTGGGCTTCCAGATCGAGATCGCCAGCGCCAAGCGCCAGGGCCAGCAGATCGGAATGTTCAACCTGCTGCTCGACACCACCTTCTACCCCTGGGAGGGCCTCGGCCTGCGCCCCTCGTTCGGCCTGGGCCTGGGCTTCGCCAGCGGCAAGGAGGAGTGGGAGTTCGGAGGCGGCGGCCCGGGTTGCCTCGGGATGGCCGTGCTGTACGAGGTGCGCGTGACCCGCCTGTTCGTGATCGCCCCGATCGTGCAGACCTTCTGGATTTCGGGACAGGGCTACGACGGCCTGACGATCTTCGCCGGGCTCGAGATCCTCAAGTGGTTCGAGACGGCGACCGGCTGAGCGGCTCCCGGTCCCCCCTGGCCGGGGCCGATCGCAGGTAAAGCAGGCGCGCCAGCAGCGCTCCCGCGGCGCCCCCCAGCGCGTCCGCGAGCGCGTCGCCGAACGAGGCCGTGCGGTTCGAGACGAAAGCCTGGTGCAACTCGTCCAGCGCTCCCAGCCCGGCGACGATCGCGACCGCGGCGATCACGACGCCCCACCCGCGCAGCACGCCGGAAAATCCGACCGCCAACCAGAGGGTCAGCAGCGCGCCCAGCGGCGCGTACTCGACGAAGTGCACGGCCTTGTCCCAGACGCTGACGCCCAGCGAGCTCCAGCTGGCGCCGGGGATGTGCGAACAAGCGGCGATGACCGCCACGTAGGCGATCGAGGCCCAGAAAAAAACGCGGCCGTTGCGCGATCGGCCGCCGCGGTTGTCGCTTGCCTGTCTTGCCATCACATCTTGTACTTGCCGAATATCTCGTCGGGCAGATCTTCGAGGGTGGGCGCGTCTCCATCCGCCTCCTCCGAGATCGATATCGGTCGCGGCCCCCCTGCCTCGTCACCGGTCTCCAACAGATCGGCGGCGACGTGAATCGAGGCGTCCATGCGCAGCGCGATCGCAATCCCATCCGAGGGTCGGCAATCGACATCGATCGGCCCCGCCAAAGAACGCATCTCGGCGACCGCGTGGTAGGTCCCCTCGATCAGGGAGTCCACGCGCACGTCGACCAGCATCGCCCTCAGCTTCTCGATCACGTCAGCGATCAGGTCGTGGGTCATCGGCCGCGAGAGCCTCACGCCTTCTATCGCCGAGGCGATCGCCATCGCTTCCGCCGCTCCGATCCAGAGCAGCAGCCGCCGTTTGCCCTCCTTTTCGCGGAGCACCAGCGCGGCGGCCCCCGCCTCGGGATCGAACAGCACCTTGTGCACCTCGACGGCGACCATCGCCGCTCGGTTCTCCATCATCGCCCGCCCCCGTGCTCTATATCGCTATCGAGCCGATCGAGCGGCTCTCCCTCGAGGCTGTGCGGATGGGCCCTGACCACCCGCACCCGCCACAACGACCCGCGTGCTTCTTCCAGGTTAACATCTTTCGGCAGGCTGAAGTTGACAATTTCGTTGTTGCGCGCCCGCCCGCTGGCCTGGTTGCACATCCTGCCGGCGCCTTCGACCAGCACCTCGAAAACCTCGCCGGTCAGCCCTTCCCGGCGCTGGGCCGCGATGCGATCGATCACCTCGTGCGCCGCGTGCAGCCGCCTCGTCTTCTCGCGCGGCTCGACGTCGTCCGGCAGCTCGGCCGCGGGAGTTCCGGGGCGAGGAGAGTACTTGAACGAAAACGCGCCGGCGAAGCGGACGCGCTCCAGCAGATCGATCGTGTCGGCGAAATCCTCGTCGGTCTCCCCTGGAAACCCGACGATCAGGTCCGTCGAGAAAGCGATCCCCGGGCTGGCCCGGCGCAGTCGATCGACGATTTCCAGGTAACGGTCGCGGGTGTAGCGGCGGTTCATCCGGCCAAGGATGCGATCCGAGCCGGCCTGGACCGGGAGGTGGATCGCCTCGCACGCCGTGTGCAACTCCCGCTGGGCCTCGATCACGTCGGACGTCATGTCTCCCGGATGGGGCGAGGTGAACCGGCAGCGCCACAACCCCTCGACCGCGTCCACTCTGCGCAGCAGATCTCCGAAGCCGACCTTTCCGAAACGATAGGCGTTGACCCGCTGGCCCAGCAGCACCACCTCACGCACGCCATCGGCGACCAGGCGTCGCACGTCCTCGACCACGTCGCCCGGAGGCCGAAACCGCTCGGGTCCCCGCACCGAGGGCACGATGCAGTAAGAGCAGCGCTCCTCGCAGCCCTTCATCACGGTCACGAAGGCCGAGACCGGTCGCGGGACGGGGCTCGCCTCGACTGCGGCGAAATCCTCGCTCCCGCCGCCGCCGAACTCGACGCGCGCGCGCGCAACGCGGTCGGACTGCACCGACTCCACCAGCTCCGCGATGCCCTCGTAACAATCCGGTCCCAGCACCAGGTCGACTCCGGGCAGCAGGGAGAAGATCCGCTCCGCCTCCTGCTGCGCGACGCAACCCAAGATGCCCACGACGGCCGAGGGGCGCCGCTTCTTCTCTCCGCGCAGGCGTCCCACCTCCGAAATCGCCTTGTGCCACGCTTTTTCGCGCACGGTGCAGGAGTTGACCAGCAGCAAGTCGGCCTCTCGAGGGACGGGGGTCGGCTCGTAACCGGCCGCTGCCAACTCCTCGAGCAGGCGACGCGTGTCGTGCACGTTCATCTGACAACCGAAAGTCTTGATGAACACCCGCGGCATTCGAGCTTCCTTCCCGTCGGCGGGACACTAGATCGAGGCTGCTCGCCGGTCAAACGAACGCGCGGCGGACCCGGATGAACCCACAATATATGGATATCTGAGTCGAAATTGAGCTATAGTTTCGTTCGAGGGTTACACTGGACGTGGCCCGGCGAGGAAGAGAGGCGAAGTGGACGATCTAGACCAGGACAGAAGACGCCACCCGCGGGCACCCATCGAGCTCAAGGTAGAGTACCGGCGACTCAACACCTTCTTCGCCGACTACACCAAGAACATCAGCCGTGGCGGGACCTTCATCAAGACGCAGAAACCGCTCGACGTGGGCACCGAGTTCCTCTTCAAGCTGCTCGTGCCAACCCTCGAGGAACCGATCGTGCTCAAGGGGCGCGTCCAGTGGGTGATCCAGCCCGAGGAGCAGACCGAGGAGCAGCCTCCGGGGATGGGGATCAAGTTCCTCTACGACGAGACCTTCGAACACCGCCAGGTCGAGGAGAAGGTAGAACGCCTCATGATCGACAGCCTCGGCCGCCACCTCTACGAAAAGCTCGTGGGTCAGCGCGACCCGGACTCCTCCGACGCCTGACAGGTACTTCCCGTACCCCGCGGCGCGAGTTTGCCTTGACTTGCGCCCGTGCTGTGCAATAGGTCTAGCAAAAAGACGCACCGTGCGGTGCCCGCCTAGCGAGGGGAATCGAGATGGCCAAACGGGACGTGGAAAAAGAGAGAGTCAGGATTTCGACGGCCCCGCCGCCGGACTCCTCGATCAGACAGCTCGAGGACGTGGTGATCGTGGTCACGCAGGCCTTCTGCCCCGAAGGCCACAACCTGATAGGAGAGCAAAGCGCCGATTTCGACGGCTATCCGGGCATCCATCTCGAGGTCTCGGACGGAAAAGAGACGGGCGAGGTGGACCTGTCGCCGTTCCACGGGGACGACTCAAAAAAAGGAGATCTGGACTGGGGAAAAGGCACCCGGCTCGAAGTACGTTGCCCGATCTGCAAAACGCCGTTGCCGCGGATGGCGCGCTGCAACTGCGAGACGAAAGACGGGCGCGGAGGCGATCTGGTGAAGCTGTACCTGACACCCAAGCTCGAAGACAGCCACGCGATGGCGCTTTGCAACATCTGGGGTTGCCGCCAATCTCGAACGATCGACAACTGGCAGATCATATCCGAGTTCCTCGAAGGACAAATCGAAAACTGAATCGACCACCTCGACGCACTGAGACGAGCCTCTCACCGACGTTTGAAAAACTGTGCCTGCAAAAAACCTCGCCAAATATCGTTTGTGCAGTTGACACGGAGACAACCGCGATTTAAGTTATGATAAGAGTGAAAGATTACAGCGGTGAAGGGAGCTCCCATGGAAAAGGAATCTAAGGGCCGGGTGTTGTCGGTCAATGATGTCGCCCAAATGTGCCGGGTTTCCAACGAGACGATTCGCCGTTGGATTCGCAAGCATGGCCTCAAGGCCTACAACACCACGGGCGGGCTGGCGATCAAAATTCTGGAAGAAGATCTGAGGGATTTCGCCGAGGAGCTGAATGTCTTCGTCGATTGGAACTACCTGAAGGACTAGTCCAGGCGTCGAGCCTTTTCGATCTCGATCGGTGTAACCGGCACCCCTTCCATCTCGCCTCCGGGAGCGTCCGCTGTCGCGGTCGCCACCGAGGAGATGTCCATCACGACGTCGTAGCCCTCCTCCACCTCGCCGAACAGGGCGTAGCCGCCGTTGAGCTGCGGAGCCTCGGACAGACAGATGAAGAACTGGGAGGTGGCGCTGTCGGGCTCGGACGGCCTGCGCGCCATCGAGACCGTCCCCGGCAGGTGGCGCGCTCCTGGAATCAGCTCCAGCAAAATCGGCTCTCCGGTCTCTGCGCGGTTCAGCTCCGCGTCGAAGCCGCCGCCCTGTACCACGAAAGTGGGGATCACCCGGTGGAAGATCTTCCCCTCGTAGAACCCGGAGTCTACATGCTCTAGAAAATTCTCGACCGTTCGCGGAGTGGCCTTTCCGTACAGTCCGATCACGATCGTACCGCGAGAGGTAACCAGCTCGACCCTGTCCGTGACCTCCGGGCTGTCCTCAACCGGCTCGGCCTCCGGAATCGAGAAGAGCTTCCCCTCCGCGGAAGGCCGGGACGCTTCTCCATCAGGCGCTCCCATCGCGGCGACACCGCCGCAGCCGATGAATACGAATACTGCGAGAACCACGGAGCTCTCGCTGTAGAACGAGCGTCCGGATCGGCGAAAGCGCTCGTCGCTCACGGCTGGATCATCAGCGAGATGATCAGAGCGTAGATCACGAGGGACTCGATCAGCGCCAGGCCCAGAATCATCGGCGTGAAGATCTTGCCCGAGGCGTTCGGGTTGCGGGCGATACCCTCCAGGGCCGCGGCCGCGGCACGCCCCTGCCCGAGCGATCCTCCCACCGCCGCCAGGCCGATACCGAGCCCCGCGGCCAGCGCGCGCCAACCGATGTCCTCACCGCCGGCCTCTCCGGCGCCGGCCTCCTGCGCGAATACCGCTCCCGAGACGAGCAGCGTGGTAACGGTCGCGTACAGGAAAGCGAGTACCTTGCGAATCTGCATGACGGTTCTCCTTTTGGTCCTTTTTCTTCGGGATCAGTGTTTCTCGTGAACGATCGCCATCCCGATGTACACCATCGACAGGATGCAGAAAACGGCGGTCTGCACGATACAGACCAGCACGCCCATGATCAGCATCGGCAACGGCACCAGGATCGGCACCAGCAAGGTGAAGGTCGCCACCACGGCGTGGTCGGCGAACATGTTTCCCATCAGCCTGATCGAGAGGGAAAGCGGCCGCGCCAGGTGGCTGATCACCTCGATTACGAAAATGAGCAGCATCAACGGCAGCGCGTACCACTTCCTGAACGGCCCGAACCAGTGGGCGAAGTAGCCGAGTCCGTGCTCCTTGATGCCATAGATGTGGGTCGTGAAGAAAATCACCAGCGACATCGCCAGCGTGGTGTTCCAGTTGCTCGTCGGCGGCAGGAAACCGGGCACCAGTCCCAGCAGGTTCGAGAAGAGGATGATGAACGCGCAAGATCCAATCAGCGGCAGGAAAAAGACCGCTGGTCTGCGGTCCATCATGCCCTCCATCGTGCTCAGCGTTCCCTCGACCATCATCTCGAAGAAGGTGCGCAGGTTCAGCTTGCCGTCGGGCACTAGCGCCTCGTCGGTCTTGGCGATCCGGCCGCGCGCCGTCAGCACCAGCAGCAGGATCAGCAGCCCGACGAAGGCGAAGCCGGCCACGTATTGCACGCTGATCGGCGCATGCTCCAGGTAGGACAGACCGAGCGCTTCTCGAAAACGCGCGACCAGCGTCGAGAAATCGGGCAGCAGGTTGAACCAGGTCGTGTGATCAGGCATCTACTCGTGCTCTCGCAAAGCGGCCTCGCCCTCGGCGAGCGCCCGCACTCCCGATCGCGTCAAGATTCCCAGCACCAGCGCCGACAGTCCCAGCATCAACGCCAGCGGGCTCATCGACCCGCACAGCACCAGCAGCGAGACGGCGGCGAGCACGGCGGTCATCTTGACCGCGAGAAAGACGAAGAAACGGCCGCGCTTCCCGGTGGCCGCCATCCTCACTCCTGCCCAGCGAAAGCCGATCCAGTTGACGACAGCCAGCGCGCCGCCCGCCAGCGCGCCGAGAATCACGGGCGTCCCGCCCCAGACGAACGAGGCGATCGAAATCGCGGCGGCCCAGCCGATGATATATGGATCAGTTTTGATCAGATCCCTCATCGTCATCGATCTCCTTTTTCGCCTTCCTGGCCGCATCGATCACGGCTTTTGCCGCCGCCGCGAGGCCGAAGGCGAATCCGATCCAAAACAGCAGGGGCTCGGTTCCGAAGTAGTCGTCGAGAAAGCGTCCGCCCATGATCCCGACGATCACCGCGATGCCCATCTCCAGCCCGACCGCTGCAAAACGGCCGGACCGTTTCAGCATCTCGCGTGCGTCCGGATCCGTATGCGCCTCCTCGAGATCGCCCTTGCGCCTCGCGCGAAATTGCCGTAGCACATCCGTTTTTTCCTGTCAACGGACATGGGGGCGAAGGCCTCGGGAAAACAGGGGATTTCAGCCCTCGCGCCGCCGGCGCAGCCGACGCCCGCCCAGCGCGGCCAGCGCCGCCGGCACCAGGTAGACCGCGGCGATCAGCAACCCGACATCGAGCCTGCCCCCCTCGCTTATCAGGCCGGCGGCCAGCGCACCTACCAGGCATGCGATCAACCCTTCGCGCACACTCGCGGTGAAGTAGGAGACCAGCAGGCCGGTCGACAGCGGAGGTGCCAGCAGCAACAGCAACAGCGAGAAGACGAAGGCCGTGTTGTCCGCCAGCGCCGAATGGATCCGCTCCTTTTCTTCTTCGGAGAACTCGGTTCCGGCTTCGATCATCGGCGCGCCCGGCTCGACGCTGCGCCCCATGTCGGCGCGAATCCTGTTCTGGATCGGCGCCAGCTCCGCAGAGTCGTCGGCCAGAAAACTCTCGATCAACGCGCGCTGGGCCAGCCAGAAGACGACGAAGGTCAGGACCGCTCCGACGAGAATCCAGCGAATGTTGACTCGCGGCGCGCGGCGGGAGTCGGAGGCGTCCTCTTGCTCTTGGGCAGCTTCTTGCTCACCGGGCTCGAACGGAGCCGCGTTCTCCAGCGAGACTCCGCAGCTGCGGCAGGTTTCGTTGGTCCAGGGATTGACTGTCCCGCACCGGGGGCACTCTCGAGGCTGTCGTTCGTCGTCCATGATCGGCTCGATCCGCGCTTTTGGATCTCAACCCATGCGGCGCAGCTGCTTGCCTCCCAGGACGTGCATGTGCAAGTGGAAGACGATCTGGCCGCCGTGCTTTCGGCAGTTGACCACCTGGCGGTAGCCGTCGTCGGCCACGCCCTTTTCGCGCGCGATGCGCGCCGCGGTGACCAGCATGTGACCCAGCAGCTCCGAGTGCTCCGGTCCGGCGTCGTCGAGCGTCGCGATATGCTCCCTGGGTATCACCAGGAAGTGCACCGGCGCCGCCGGCCTGACGTCCTCGAACGCCACCACCCGCTCGTCCTCGTAGAGCTTCTCGGCCGGCACCTCACCGCCGGCGATCTTGCAGAAGATGCAATTCTCGTCCTTCATCTCCACCTCCGAAAACAGGCGTCGCGACGGGGTTATATCCGAACCCGCCACCGCCCACAACTCCTCCCGGCAAGTCAGGCGCTCTCCTGCTTCAATGGGACCACTTCGGCGATCGCCTCGGAATCAGCACGTTTCGACCGCGATCTCGCGTCCGGTTTCCTTCGCGCCGCTGGAAAACGGCCGTCCAAAGGAGTAGAAAGAAGACATGAGAATCTACGGGCCAGTTCCATCGCGGCGCTTCGGCCTCTCGCTGGGAGTCGACCTGGTGCCGCACAAGACCTGCACCCTGGACTGCATCTACTGCCAGCTCGGCTCCACCGACAACCTGATCTCAGAGCCCGAGGTGTTCTACCCCGCGGACGAGATCCTGGCCGACGTGGAGGAAGCGCTGGACGACGGACCGCGCCCGGACGTGATCACGCTCGCCGGCTCCGGAGAGCCGACCCTCTACGCCGGCCTCCGCGACCTCGTGCTGGAGCTCAGGCGCCTCGCCTCCGGCGTTCCGCTGTTGCTGATCACCAACGGCACCCTCTTGTGGCGCGAGGAGGTGGGGCGCGCGGCGCTCGAAGTCGACATCCTGGCGCCCTCGCTGGACGCGGGCAGCGCCGCGATGCTCGAGCGGATCAACAGGCCGCATCCGGATATCACGCTGGAGCGCTACGTCGACGGTCTGGAAAAGGTGACCAACGCCTTCGAAGGCGAGATTCGTCTCGAGGTGATGCTGGTGGCCGGGGTCAACGACGACGACGAGAGCATGTCGGCGATCGCCGGAATCCTGAAGCGGCTGCGCTACGATCGGATCGACCTCAACACTCCGGTCAGACCGCCCTTGCCGGAGCGCGGCGCCGTTCCGTGCGACGAGCGGACCCTGGAGCGGGCGATCGAGATCTTCGGCCCCGAGGCCCATCCGATCGGCAAGTTCAGCCCGCCCTCCGGCCGGGAGTCGGCGGCCGAGCACGTTTTCGACGACCGCGACAAGGACGTGCGCGAAATGCTGCTGCGCAGGCCGTGCACGATGGACGACATCGCAGCCTCGCTGGGCATGCACCGCAATCACGTGATCAAGATTCTCGACCGGCTGGTGAGCGCGGGGCTGGTCGAATCCCTGCCGGGAGAAAACGACGTCTACTACCGGGTCTGTGGAAAGGCTCTGCGCGGCCGCTGACAGCCGGCGGGATCGATCTCAGCCCAGCTCGGAGACCAGCGCCCCGCGAATCGAGGCGGCCAGCTCGGCGTTCCTCTGCTCGCTGGGACCTTCGACCAACACCCGCGCGACGTTCTCGGTGCCCGAATAGCGCACCAGCACCCTGCCCCCGTCGCCGAGCTCTTCGCGCGCCGCGGAGATCGCGCGCTGTGTTCCCACCAGCTGCTCTAGGGGCCGCTTGACTCCCACCGCGAAGCTGTCGAGCGTCTGCGGCACACGCTCCATGATCCCGTCGGTGATCGCCGAGAGGGATCTCTGCTCGCGCACCAGCACCGCCAGCACTTGCAGGGCCGCCAGGATACCGTCGCCGGTGGTGGCGTGCTCCAGAAAAATCAGGTGACCGGACTGCTCTCCGCCGAAGGTCGCCGCGCGCCTGCGCATCTCCTCGACCACGTAACGATCTCCGACCGGAGTGCGCACCACCCGTCCGCCCGCGTCGCGCACCGCGCGATCGAGGCCCAGGTTGCTCATCACCGTGGTCACGAGCGTCTCGTCGTGCAGGCGACCTTCGCGAATCATCCGCGTGGCCAGCAGCGCCATCACCGCGTCGCCGTCCACCATCTGTCCGCGCTCGTCGATCAGGATTACGCGGTCGGCGTCTCCGTCCAGGCTGATACCGATATCCGCGCCGCGGCGCACCACCTCTTCGGCGGTCCGCTCCGGGTGCAACGAGCCGCAGCCCGCGTTGATGTTGTATCCGTCCGGCTGCGTTCCCAGCGCGTCCACCTCGGCGCCGAGCTCGTGGAAGACCACCGGCGCCGTACGATAGGCGGCTCCGTTGGCGCAGTCGACCACCAGCGCGATACCGTCGAGCACCAGGTCTCGCGGAAAAGTGTGCTTGAGCTCCACCACGTAGCGCCCCACCGCGTCGTCGACGCGCACCGCGTTTCCCACCTCGTCGGGCGCCAGCTGATCGCGATCGTCGTCGCCCTCCTCCATCAGGCGCTCGATCTCCGCCTCCTCCTCATCGGGCAGCTTGAAGCCGTTCTGAGCGAAAAGCTTGATCCCGTTGTCGGTGTAGGGATTGTGCGACGCCGAGATCACAACCCCGGCGTCGGCCCGCATCGACGACGTGACGAACGAGATGCCGGGTGTGGGCAGCGGCCCGACGAGCATCACCTCTCCGCCCGCTGCGCAGATGCCCGAAGCCAGCGCCGTCTCCAGCATGTAGCCCGACAGCCGCGTATCCTTGCCGACCACGATCCGAGGCCGCCTGCGCCCTCCCCGCTCCCGGGCGTTGATCGCCAGAGCTCGACCCAGCGAAAGCGCCACCTCGCCGGTGATCGGGTGGCGATTGGCCACTCCTCGAATTCCATCGGTGCCAAACAGCTTGCGTTGCGAGCCCATCTCTGCTCCACAGGACGAAACGGCGACAACGGCGATATCACCTCGCCGTTGACCGACGCCGATTCGAGATATCGACGCTACTTCTTTCCGAGCTTGGCCTTGATTCCCTCGATCAGGGCGTTTTGGGCCTTGACGTAGTCCGCCCAGGCGCGGGCGACCTTCTCGATGATCTGCGACTCGAAGGCCTCGCGCGAATCCTCGAGGCATGTCTCGATCCCGAACACCGACTTGGTGTCGGGCATCTCGGCCTTGCGGTACTTCTCGAGAACCGCCTCGTAGGTCTCGTCCGCCTCGGCGCTTCCGTCCAGCAGCTTGGGCAGACAGTCGTCGACCACGCGCCTGAACCAGCCGGGGCGCTCGTTGAGGCAGGTGTCCTCGAGCTTGTTGCCCAGCTCCTGGGTGTCGATATCGACCATCGGGGTCGAGCCGCCGAGAATGCACTGCACCAGCCGCGTGTATTGCACGGCCTTCTTGCGGAACTCGTCCTTCTTGGGATCTCCCTGGGCGCCGAGCCAGGCGTCGCCGGCCGGCTTCAACTTCTCCTTACCGTCCAGATAGGTCTCGTAGCGCGCGATCTCGTCGGCGAAACTCTTCCAGGCGTCGTAGAGTCCCTCGGCCTCCTTCTTGACGTTCTCCGGCAGCTCGGCGACGTCGGCCGGAGCGGTCAGAGACCTGTACTTCTCGAGCGACTCCTCGAGCACGGGCAACGCCTCCTCGCGGAGGTGCTTTTCGTAGGCCACCGGCGCCGAGTCGAGGATCTCCTTGACCCTCAACTCGAAGTCCTGGTTGCTCTTCAGCTCATTGATGTCGATTTTCGATTTCTTCCAGAACGCTTCGTATCCGGCGCGGTGAGCTGCGTCGAAGTCGGCGCGGGCCTTTTCGTAGCGCTGCTCCTCGGCCTCTCCCTTCAAGACCCACCAGATCGCCGCTCCGCCCGCGGCCAGCGCGATCAGCACGACCAGGATCGCTCTGACGCGTTGCGCGGTATTCGTGATCTTGACGTCCTCGTCGCCCGCCGGCGGCGGGGCCTCGGGCATTCCGCCACCACTGTTGTCGGGGTTGTCGGTCATCGCAACCGGCTCCTTTCCGTCTCGCCCCCCAAGAGGACAGACCTAGTTGTTTGTTTTGGCACCAATACTTGAAACTCGTCTTTTCTTTATCGCCGCCGGGCGGGCCGTGTCAACGGCCTCGTGGTCGCGGCGAACGAGCGGATTCTACCTTCCTTCCGAGTCCAGCCCCAGCCTGGCGATCATCTTCTGCAGCCCGAAGCGGGAGACTCCCAGCAGCTCGGCCGCCCGCGAGCGGTTTCCCCCGGTGCGCCGCAAGGCGGTCCGGATCAGCCTGCTTTTGAGCGCGTCGACTCTGGCGCCCATCTCGAGCTCGTTCTCGTCCCGATCCGGCAACGAGTCGGCTCCCCCTCCGAGCACGGCCTCCGAGAGATGCTCCTCTTCGAGCACTTCCTCGCAGAGCACCAGCGCTCTCGTGATCTCGTTTTCCAGCTGGCGCACGTTCCCCGGCCACGAGTACGAAAGCAGCGCCTCCATCGCCCGCTTCGAGATGCGCGGCCTCCTCTCTCCCGCCCGTGCGGAGACGAAATGATCCACCAGCGCCGGAATGTCCTCGCGCCGCGCGCGCAACGGCGGCAGCTTCACGCGGATCACGTCGAGGCGGTAGAACAGATCGCGGCGAAAGGCGCCGGCCCGCACTCGTTTCTCCAGGTCGGCGTTGCTCGCCGCCAGCAGGCGCACGTCCACCCGGCTCGAGCGCTCGTCCCCCAGGCGCCGCACCACTCCGTCCTGCAGCACGCGCAGCAGCTTGGCCTGCATCTCGAGCGGCATCTCTCCCACCTCGTCCAGAAACAGCGTGCCGCCGTCGGCCTCGGCGAACAGGCCGCGGCTGTCCCGCACCGCGCCGGTGAAGGCCCCGCGCACGTGGCCGAACAGCGCCGACTCCAACAGCGCGGCCGGCACCGCCGCGCAATTCTCCGCCACAAAAGCCTTCTGGCTGCGCGGGCCGTTGTAATGGATCGCGCGGGCCACCAGCTCCTTGCCCGTTCCCGACTCCCCTTCGATCAGAACCGGCACGTCGGTCGCGGTGACGCGGTCGACCAGCTTCAAAACCCGCATCATCGGCTCGGAACGACCCACGATCCCTTCGTAGCCGTAGCGCGTGCCCAGCTCCCGCTCTTTCTGCTCCAGGTCGCGCCGCGTGCGCTCGAGCTCGTCCCGGCGCGAGTCCAGCTCGTTCTCGAGGCGCCGGTTGAGGCGCTCGATGCGCCGCTGCCTGCGCCGGTTCTCGGCTGTGAGACGGGCGTTCTCCAGCGCGATCGCGGCCTGGTCGGCCAGCGCCCGCATCAGCTCGAGCCGCTGCTCGTCGAAGCGCCCCCCGCCGCTGCTGTCCACGTAGATCGCTCCGATCACGCGCCCCTTGACCGCCAGCGGCACGGCCAACACGTACCTCAGATTGAGCGCGGCCACACTGCGCTGATCGCGGAATCGCTCGTCGGCCTGGGCGTCGGTGGTCACCAGCGGCTCACCAGTCTCGTAGGCGCGCAGCGCCACCGAGCGCGAGTAGCTGCGCTCCCTGCCCTCGAGCTTCTCGCGATCGATGTTGCGGGCTCTGCGGATGCGCAGTCCCTCCTTGCCGTCGCTGACCAGCAGGAATCCCCGCTCCGCGCCGGAGACGTCGAGCGCCGTGTCCATGATGCGATCGAGTAGGGCCCCGATCCGCTGCTCGGAGTTGAGCCGCGTGTTGATTCTGACCAGCCGACGCCAGGCCCAGGCCTCGCTGCCGGCCACCTCCGAGCTGGATGCGGAGCTGTCGGCAGCGCCGATCAGCTCCTCCAGCTCCCGCTCGAGAGCATCCATCCGCATCTCGTCGCGATGCAGGGTCGGAGTCCTCTGTCTCTCGCGTCTCGCCGTTCGCAGCGCCTCCCGCGCCAGGGCCGACGCCTCTTCATCGCGTTGCAGGCGCCCGGCCAGGCGGGCAGCCGCGGCCAGCGCGGGCCTGTAGCGAGCGCGTCGCCTCTCTCCGCCCGCGGGCAGCATCTCGCTCAGCGCGTCCAGCGCGGCCTCCAGACCCCGGTCTTCGGACAGCGCCAGCTCGGCCTCGATCCGCCGCAGCTCCAGCTCGTCGCCGCCGGCGCGCCGGGCCGCCTCGATCTCCTCGCGACAGGCCTCGGCCTCGCCCCGCGCGGCCAGCACCTCGGCCAGGTGGCGATGCGCAGCCGACAGCTCCTCGGCCGCATCCGCCCGCTCGGCCAGGTCCCGCGCCCGCCGCAACGTCTCGATCGCCTCGCCGTCCCTGCCCAGCGCATGCAGCGACTCCCCCTGCACGCACTCGGCGAACGCCGCGGCGGAGCCGAAATCCGCGTCAACCGCGTGGTCGGCCGCGCGCCGAGCGGCCTCCAGCGCTCCCGATGCGTCTCCGGAACGCAACAGCAGCTCGGCGTAGTTGGCTCCGGCCACGGCCAGCTCCCCGCTGCGGCCGAATCGAGACAGGCCCCGCAGGCCATCGCGGTAAACCTCGAGCGCGCGCTCCACCTCCTCCATCTCCGTCAACGCCGCGGCCAGGTTGACCGCGTAGGTCGCGGCTCCGTGTCGATCCCCCGCCGCCCGCGCGCTCTCGAGCGCCGCTCGGTAGCACTCCGCCGCCTCGCACCAGCTCTCGCGCCCGTGGGCGGCAATCCCGGCCAGCGAGTGGAACCTGGCCGCTAGCCGCGGATCGCCGATATCCTCTGCCGCCGATATCCCGGCGCCGGCCAGCTTCTCCGCGCGCTCCAGATCTCCGCGGGCGAGCGCGATCAACATGGCCGTGGCCAGCATTCCGCTGCGCGCGGCCGACGGGTCGGAGACCGGCAGCACGTGGCCGATCGTATCACGCGCCGCCTCGAGATCGCCGGCGTCCAGTCGAATCCGCGCCGCCAGCGCGCGCGCCTCGGCCGCCAGCTCGGGCAGCGCGTCGCCGGCCAGCCTGTCCAGCATCGACAGCGCCGCGCGGGTGTCTCCGGTCAAGCGCAGAGCCGCCGCCCTCTCGAGCGCGGCCCGTCGGAAAAGCTCGTCGGGAGAGCCGGCGTCGGCCAGCTTTTCGGTCAGCTCCAGGGCGCGGGCGTAGTGCCCGGTCTCCCGCATCAGTCGCGCCGCGCGAACCGCGATCTCGTCGCGGGGTCCACCGCGCGAAACGGCCAGCACCTTCTCCAGCAATCGCACCGCCGAGAGCGGATCCCCCGCCGCGGACCCCTCTCGATCCACCGCCAGCAGAGCCAGCTCGCGAGCCCGCTGCGAACGGCCGGCTGCCGCGGCGTGCTCGGCCATCGATGCCGGATCCGAGCCCGGCCTGCTCTCCAGCAGCTCCAGGGCGCGGGCGTGCAGCGCCCTGGAGCGACCGCGATCGATTCCGGCTGCAATTCCGCGGGCCGCTACTCCAGGAATCCTCACGCTCCCCTCGCCCGCCTCCAGCCAACCGCGCCTTGCCAGGCTCGCCGCCGCCTGGCCGAAAGTCTCGACGTCCTCCAACCCCGCGATCGCGGCGACCAGATCGGGATCCCCCGCTCCGCCCAGAATCGAGAGCGCCTCTACCAGCGCGACCTCGTCCTCGCCGGCCCCGGCCAGCAGGCCGGCCGCGGCGAGCCTCTCGGTCTCTTCCGGAAGGTCGAGCGCGTCCAGCTCGGTCCTCGAGGCCGCGGGACGCGCGCCGCGATCCACGAGCTGCGCGATCATGGACTCGGTGAGCAGAGGAATGCCGCCGGTGCGATCCCGCACCCACTCGAAAAAATCCTCTCCAGGAGCCTTTCCGAGCAGCTCTGCGATCAGCTTCCCCTCGTCGTCCGCCGCCAGCGGTCGCACCTCCAGCAGCTGCGCGTCCCAGGCGCGAGCGCTTTGTGCGGCACGCGCGGCGTCGCGCGACTCGACCACCAGCATCAGCCGCTCCGGACGCCCGCCGCGCAGGTCCGGCACCCATTGCATGACTTCCTCGAGCAGCTCGGCCGGACCCCACGTCACGTGCACGACCGCCGGCTCCGAGACGCCGAGCAGCACCTCGGCCACGGCACGGGCCAACCGTCCCCTCGACTCCGAGCCTTGCGGCTGGGATCCTTCCGTCCAGCGGGCGACCAGCTCCTCGTCCTCGTCGGGCAATCCGGCGCGGCGAAAAGCCGCCGCCGCGATCTCCCGCAGCTCGCCTGCGACGAGCTGCGGCGGGGGCTCTCCTCCTTCCGCCGCGTCGATCTGCGCCCTGACCGCGGCGTCCCGGACGAGGCGGCTCTTGCCCACTCCGTCCGGCCCGGCGACCAGCGCGGCGCGCGGCCCGGGCTCGCCGCGCGCCGCCGCTCCGATCCAGGAGACCAGTCGATCGAGCTCGGCTGCGCGACCGATCGACTCCGCGGCGCGGCCCCTATCCCCCGTGGTGACCGGACGCTCGATCTCGGTGGCGTCGTCGATCAGATCGTCTTCGCCGGCGGCTGCCAGCAGGTCGGCTCCCATCGAGCGGGCCAACGCGAGCGCCACCTCGCGCATCGAGCCCAGGCGACGCTCCGGACGCGGGCGCACCATCCGCTCGATCACCTCCCACAGCTCGGCGGGCACCTCTTCGCCCGGCGCGCGCGGCAGGGGATTCTCCGGCTCGGGGTCAACGCCGGTCAGCAGGCGGGCCAGAGTCGCGCCTAGACCGAACACGTCGGCCGCGATCCCGGCCACGCCCCGCATCGCCTCCGGCGCCATGTAGCCGAGCGTGCCCGCGCGCAGACCATCGGCCACGTCGACCTCGCGGGAGAGGCCGAGATCGATGATCTTGATCGGATCGGTGTCTGGGCCGACCAGCAGGTTGGACGGCTTGACGTCCCGGTGCAGCAGCCCGGCGCGATGCAGGCGTCCCAGGGCCAGCGCCGCCGCGACGCCGACGCGAGCCACGGCCCGAGACCGCCGCCGGCCGTGCAGCGAGTCGGCCCAGCGATGGGCCGGCTCGCCCTCGACCAGCTCCTGCGTGAAAAAGACGGTTCCCGGACGCAGCGATTCGATCTCGCCGGCGACCTCCAGTCGATTGACTGTTCCCAACTCGTAGACGCGCACCAGGTGGGGGTGCTCCAGCCGCGCCAGCCGCTGGAACTCGAAGCGCAACAGCGCGCCGTGAAAAACGTCGCCCAGCAGCTTGAGCGCCGTGGGACGGCTCGGACCGACGCGATCGCGCACCTCCAGGACCCGCCCCTGCGCACCACTGGCCAGCACGCGCACCACCTCGTACCTGTCGTTGATCACGGTCTTCATGGCAACCCTGTTGACAGCCGCTAACAGCTCCTCTCTCTCTTTATCATTTCAACTACTTATAGCAAAATACCTCACACAGGTCGAACGTCGATGTCATTTTTCTTGGCAAACGGATCTCCGTGTCGACCGATCGGTTGTCGCAATCTAACCTTATGGAATTAAACCCGTGTGTTTCTTGTTTGTCTATCGATCCAAAACGGTTTCACCGCTATGCTGTCCGCAAGAAACGAGGTGATCATGCACGTTTTTTCCAGATTCGCCGCCTGCACCGTCTGCGCCGTTGCGCTGGCTGCCTGCGCCGGGCCTCGACGCCAGATGCCTTCTTTTCCCCACCGCCCGGCCCAGACCGACTGGGACGCGGAGGCGCTGGCCGCGGCCGTGGAGAGCTTCTACACGGCCTCGGACATGGAGGAGGCCGCGGCAGCCGTCTTGCGCGCCTCCGAGATCGCTCCGGAAGCTCCGACCACGCACGAGATCGCCGGCCGGCTGGAACGCTACCGCGGCAACGAGCACGAGGCGTGGCGGCACTTCTACCTGGCGCTGGCCGCCCCCGAGAACCCGGCGGCCTTCTTCCACATGCTCGAGCTGCTCGAGCTGCAGGAGACCACCTCCGAGTACCGCGAGGCGATGGCGCTGTTCGAAGAGCTGCTCGAGGGGCATCCGTCCCACCACCTGCGACGCGTGGCCGCCGCCTTTCTGGCGAGCTGGCGCCGGCGACTGGACGCGGACGTGGAAGGCGCGCGCGCAGCCCTCGAGCGACGGGGGAGCATAACCCGCTTCGCCCTGATCAGTCCGTTTGACAACGAGGACGGCAAGGGCTTCTCCGTGGAGTATCCCCCCGAGCGCGAAGTCGACCTGGACACCGTGTACCCGGGCACCCCGTTCCCGGCCCGCTGGCGGGTCGACGTTCCGCTCGACCACCAGAACAACCTGGACCTGCTGGCCCTGATCTCACCGGGAAACTCGGTCGCAGCCTACGCCGCGAGCTGGGTGCGCGTTCCCGACGACGGGCGCTACCACGTCCGTGTCACCACCACGGACCCGGTGCGACTCTGGATCAACTCGATCGAGATGCTCTCGATCGAGCGCGTGGAGAACGAGACCGTCGACCAGTTCGTGGTACCGGTCACCCTGCGCGCCGGCTGGAACCGGCTGCTGGTCAAGAGCTGCCAGGACAGCGGGGCCTGGCGCGTCGGCGTGGCAGTCACGGACGATCTCGACCGGCTGGTGGAGGGAATCGAGAGCTCGGCCCGGCCGCGCGAGGTCGAGCCCGGAGCAGCGCCCGGACCGCCCTACTCCTTCGGGGAGCGGGCCGTGCAGTGCCTGGAGCGCATTTCGGGCTCGATGCGCAAGGCCCACCTGGCGATTGATCTGGCCCACGCCCTGGGACTCTCGACCGAGACCCAGAACCTGGCGGACGCCTACGCCTCGATCGTGCCGGAGGGGCTGCTCTCTCGCTACGTCTCGGCGCTGGTCCACTGGCGCAGCGGGCAGGGCGGGCACACGATCGACACGATCGGCGAGCTGATCGAGGAAAACGGTCTCGAGGCACCCCGAGCGCTGCTGTTCCGCAGCCGCTTTTTCTCCGGACAGGATCGCTCCGACCGGGCCCGCGAGGACCTGCTCTCCGCGCTGGAGGCCAACCCCGACTACCGCAGCGCGCGTTACGCCCTCTCGCGGAACTACGCCTCGGAAGGCTGGGACGAGGACGCGCTGAAGGCCCGCCTGCGCGACGTGGAGCAGTGGCCGGACGACACCACGATGCTGTGGGCGCTCTCGCGCTCGTACCGCGCCCTGGGTCGCGACGACGAGGCCGAGGAGATCTACGACCGCATCCTGGAGCTGTGGTCCGGTGCCGAGGACATCCTGGAGCAGCAGGTCTCCGCCGCGCTGGACAAGAACCGTTACCGCCGCGCGATCGACTACCAAAAAGAGGCCTGCCGCATCTACCCCAACTCCCCGACCTGCTTCCTCGACCTGGGAACGATCCACCGCCGCGCCGGCAAGGTGAAAAAGGCAAAGCGCGCCTTCCGTCGCGCGCTGGAGATCGACGACCGCTGGTCGGCACCGTACGTACGTCTCGGCTCGATCGCCTACGAGCGGGGAGACGAGGAGCGCGCGGTCGAATTGTGGAAGCGCGGCCTGGAGTTCGCGCCGGACAACCACTCGCTGGCGGATCGGATCGAGTTCGTGGCGCCCAGCGACTCCGGAATGCTCGCCGACTACGTGCCCTCCGAAGCGCGCATCCGCGAGGTGCTGGAGGAGCGCGGCGAGGTGGAGATCCGCACCGGCGCCAACCTGGTCTACCTGCTCGACCACGCCGTGGAGCGGATCGAGTCGGACGGTTCGGGCCGCCAGGTGGTGACGCAGGTGATGACCGTGGTCAACGACACCGGGCGCGACCAGCTGACGCGCTACTCCTTTCCGCGCGGCCGGCTCAAGGTCTTCGAGGCCTACGCGATCGACCTGGACGGCACACGCCGCGAGGCGTCCTCGCTGCGCGGGCGGCAGGTCCGCTTTCGCGAGCTGAAGGTGGGCAGCACCGTGGTGCTCCAGTACCGGCTCGACACGCGCCCTTCGGGTTACTTGCACCGCCACCTCTACCGCCGCTGGTTCTTCCACGGGGTGGGCAGCCAGTTCGAGGACTCCGAGTTCGTGTTGCTGCTGCCAGATGACATGGAAATCAACGAGTGGGGCCAGGGAGACTATCAGCGCAGCGAGACCGAGCGCGGAGATCGCCGCGTGCTGCGCTTCAGCGCCCGGCAGGTGCCGCCGCTGATCGGCGAGCCCTCCTCTTCTCCGGTGATCAACCTGCTCGACCAGGTGATCATCAGCTCGATTCCCGACTGGGACACGATCGCGCAGTGGGACGCGGCTTTGATGGTGGACGCCTTCCGCAGCAACCCTCAGATCCGCGAGCTGGCCGAGGAGATCACGGCCGGCGCGGAGAGCGCGGGCGAGCGGCTGGACGCGATCGCGAGATTCGTGATGAGGGAGATCCGCTACCAGCAGGACTACGAGAACACGATCGCCGGGGTCAAGCCGCACCCGGCCTCGATCGTGCTGCAGCGCGGCTACGGCGACTGCAAGGACAAGTCGGTGCTGTTGATGACACTGGCCGATCATGTTGGGATCGATACGCGCTTCGCCGTGCTGCGCACGACCGGAACCGGCGACTTCATCAAGGAGATCCCGTTTTTGCAGTTCAACCACGCGATCGTCTACGTCCCGGAGCAGGAGGGAATCGCCGAGCCCCGCTTCGTCGATCCCACCCCGGATACGCTCGACCTGGAGACGTTGCGGCCCGACGCTCAGGGTACCTGGGCGATGACGATCGACCCCGCGACGCGCTCGTGGGAGTTCGAAAAGATCCCGATGCAGCCGGCCTCCGACCAGTTTACGCTGCGCACGACGCGCATCAGGCCCTCGATCGAGGGCGAAACAAGCATCGAGCTGGATTTCGCCTTCCAGGGGCCGACCGCCGGCTCGCTGCGCCAGGTGCTGCGCAATCCGGACGACACGCAGATCCTGGCGGCGCAGATGGTCGCGCAATTGTTCCCCGGAGCCCAGGTGGAAAAGCTGGACTACCGGGGTGCCGACGACATCGTGGAGCCGCTCGAGATCGAGATGACCGCGGTCAGCGAGCAGGTGGTGCGCCGCCAGGGCGAAAACCTGTTGATCGACCTGCCGCGCTCGGAGAGCCTCTCGAGCTACGTCAGCCTCTCCGAGCGGCAGCTGCCGCTCCAGTCCGGGCTCTATCTCTCGCTGGTCGAGAGCACCGACGAGGTGGAGATACCCGAAGGCTGGCGCGTGCTCCACTCGCCCGAGTCGGTCAGCATGGACAACGAGTTCTTCCAGTTCGAGCGCGGCACCGAGAAGAAAAACGACCGAATCGACGTGAAGCTGCGCTTCGCCGAGAAGACCAACCGCATCTCACCCGAGGACTACCCGCGCTTCAGGAAACTGGTCGGCGAAGTCGTCGACAACATCAAGCAGGACCTGGTCCTGGCGCCCGAGTAAGAGGACGATTCAGAAGTACCAGCGCCCTCCGACCGCCACGAAACCCCGGAAACGGAGGTCCACCGACGGGTCGTCGAAGTCGAAGATCAGCGACGGCCCGAACTCCACGAACGCCTCGACCGGCACCTCCCGGAAGAGAAACGGAAAGCCGAACGGCACCCTGACCCAGATCGCCGGATCGGCCTCCCAGTCGTCGTCGCCCGCGCGGCCACGGTAATGGTCGTCGTCCCAGGGCGCGCGTATCCCGAATCCCCCTCCCACCCCGAAGTACCACAATAGCTCGAAGTATTCGTTGCTGGTGACCTCGAGCGGGTGCCAGAGAACGTCCGCGAACAGTGCCAGGCGATTGATGTCCCACCAGGTGATAGCGCCGTGGAACTGGAACGCCATCCTCGGACCGAACCATACCTTGCCCGTGCCGCCGAACGGCTCGCCCATGATCGGACCGAGCCCGAAAATCCTTCCCTCCCCGACCTCGGTCGCCGCGGCCGGCGTCGCCACACTCAAACCGACCGCCAGCATCGCGCCCGCGAGCAGAAAACCCGTCTGCCCCTTTTCGCCGAATACCGACACTTGCATCCCGTGCGCCCTCCGTCTCAACATAGCAACTTTGCGGCGAAATGCGAGGCGGTGAAACGAGCGGGACGGCCTGCTCACGATCTGGGAATCCAACGATCCCGGAGGGAAAACCGCCTACTGGACTGGCACCGACTCGCAGCCGAAGGTGGCGGTCACCTCGGCGCAGACTCCGTCCTTGAGATCCTGGCAGGCCTGCTCGCAGAAGACCACCGTGTCCTCGTCCAGCCAGTCCCAGCCGACGCCCTGCTCGCAGTCCTCGTCGTACCCGATCAGGTTGTCGGGTCCGATCTCGTCGCCGATCTGCTCCTTGCAGTAGAAGTTGACCTGCGTGGGATCGTCCGAGGCGGTCTCGTCCAGGCTCTCCCAATCGACGTCGAACTCGCAGCTCACCACTCCGCCGGTGATCTCCTGCAGCGCGTCGAGGAACTGCGCCGAGTCGGCCACCGCGTAGTACTCGCCAGCGCCCTGGTCGGCGATGTTCTGCATCACGGTCGCCCAGTCGGCGCTGCCGCCGATCCCCAGCACGTAGACCGAGAAGCCCGCGTCGGCGAGAGCCGCGGCCGCGGCGTAGGTGTTCTCGTCGTCCAGGCAGTTGAGCTCGTTGAGATCGCAGTTGTTGCTCGTGCACTCGCACGGGTAGGTCAGCGACTCGTTGCAGTTGGGCGCGCCGTCGGTAGCGAGCAACACGAACTTCTCGTTCTCGTCGTCGACCGTGGGCAGGTAGGCCCCGGCCGCGTCCAGCGAGTCGGCGACCGGGGTCCCGCCGCAGACGCTCACGTCGTTCGATCCCCCGCCGACCGCGCCTGCGATCTGCTGCACCGCGTCCGCGGTTCCGATCGATATCTGCGGCGAGTCGGGCGCGGTGCACTGATCCACGGTCCCGTTGCAGACCAGAGCCGGGAACAGCATCAACCCGAACTCGATCTGGCCTTCCATCTGCTGGGTGACCTGGGTCAGGGCCTGGCCCATCGGCGTCCAGAGATCCGGACCGGTGTTCGGCCAAGTGGGCTTCATGCTGTTGGAGCGATCGAGAATGATCAACATGTCCACCACGTTGCCGGTGATCTCGAAACCGGTCTCGTCGCAGACGTCGCCGTCCCCGTCCGAGTCGGAGTCCGAGTCCCCGTCCGAGTCGGAATCCGAGTCCCCGTCCGAGTCGGAGTCCGAGTCCCCATCGGCGTCCCCGTCGGTGTCGGCATCGCCGGCCGACTCGATATCGCCCTCGTCCTCGCAGGCGAAAGACCAGGCGAGAAACACCACGGCGACGAACAGATACGACAGATGCCGAAACATTGCGGCCCCCTTTCACGGCGCAAAAACATGCAAAACTGATTTTAGAATACCACCATTGTTTGTGCACTGTATAGCGTAATCGGACGGATCTTCTCGATGATTCGACGATGCTTCGCCCTCTTCTGTCAGATCGCGTTCGCCTCGACCCGTACTGACGGAGATCATCTTCGAGATTCCCCGCTCTTGGTAGAAAGACTCATTTCCAAGTTGGCGAGGGGTGCTTACCCGGAGGTGAGATGAAGATACTCGAGGAAGGACGGGGGGAGCTGCTGGGCTGGCACGACCCCGACGAGAACCGCCGCTGGGTCCGCGAGCACAAGTCGCGAAAGCTCGAGGACAAGAGGATGTCGGCCTCGGATGCGGTGCGCCGCTTCGTGAACGACGGCGACTTCCTGGCGCTGGGAGGCTTCGGCCACATCCGCGTCTCGATGGTCCTGATCTACGAGATGATCAGGCAAGGGGTGCGCGGCCTCGATCTGGCCGGCAAGACCGCCGTCCACGACTCGGACCTCCTGATCGCGGCCGGCTGCGTCGGCGGCGTGGAGGTGGCCTACTCCTTCGGCCACGAGCTGCGCGGCCTGTCCCCCGCCTCGCGCAGAGCAGTGGAGAGCGGCCGGGTCCGGGTGCTGGCCGAGCTGAGCAACGCCGCCTACCAGTGGCGTTTCCTGGCCGGAATGATGGGGCTGCCGTTCGTGCCGGCGCGCAACATGCTCGGCACCGACACGCTGAAGCACAGCTCGGCCAAGGTGGTCGAGGACCCCTGGAGCGGCAAGCCGATCTGCCTGCTGCCCGCGGCCTACCCCGACGTGGCGATGATCCACGTGCCGCGCTGCGACATGCACGGCAACGCGCAGATCGACGGGATCATCGTCGAGGATTTCGAGCTGGCCCGCTGCGCTCGCAGGCTGATCCTGACCACCGAGGAAATCGTCGACGGTGAAGTGTTCCGCGACAGGCCGGATCGCACGCAGATACCGTTTTTCGTCGTGGACGCCGTGGTCGAGGCGCCCTGGGGCAGCCACCCCTGCCTGATGCCGTACCGCTACTACTTCGACGAGGAGCACATCGCCGAGTGGATGGATCTGTCCCGCACCGAGGACGGCGTGGAGCGCTACCTCGACGAATACGTGCGCTCGGTGGACGGCTTCGAGGCGTACCTCGAGAAGATCGGCGGCCGCGAGCAGCTCGATCGCCTGGCGCGCATCGAGAGCTACGACGAGCCGCTCTCCCTACCCTGGGCGGCCGGACGCTCCGGAGGAAAGAAGCGATGAGCAGCGAAAACAACCGTCCGAGCCACAACCCCACCGAGCAGCTGGCGGTGGTCGCCTCGCGGATGCTGGAGGACGACAGCACCGTGTTCGTGGGCACGGGTCTGCCGGTCGTCGCCTCGATGCTCGCGCAGAAGACTCACGCGCCCGGCCTGATCATGGTCTTCGAGGCCGGCAGCATCGGGCCGATCGTGCCCCAGCTCCCGATCTCGGTGGGCGACTCGCGGACGATGCACCGCGCGGTCGTCGCCTCCAGCATGCACGACATGATGTCGCTCTCCCAGGCCGGCTACGTGGACTACGGCTTCATCGGAGGCGCCCAGATCGACAGCCACGGCAACATCAACACCACGGTTATCGGCGATCACGATCACCCGAAAATCCGGCTGCCGGGCAGCGGAGGCGCCAACGACGTCGCCTCCTTCTCCGATCGTCTGATCGTGATCATGCGCCAGTCGCGGCGCTCTTTCGTCGACAAGCTGGACTTCTTGACCACCCCCGGCTTTCTCGACGGCGAAGGCGCCCGCGAGCGCGCCGGCCTCCCCTCGGACACAGGGCCGCACCGCGTGATCACCCAGTACGCCGTCTACGATTTCGGGGGGCCGGATCGCACGATGCGCCTGCGCAGCCTGCATCCCGGGGTGGAGATCGAGACCGTCAGGGAGACCTCCGGGTTCGATATCGAGCTGCCCGCTGGCGAGCTGGACGCCAGCCCCACGCCCACCGGCGAGGAGATCCGCCTGCTGCGCGAGGAGATCGATCCGTCCGGAATCGTGATCGGCCGCTGAAACGATCCAGGCTCGGCACCCCTACCGGAAAACCACCACTCGCGTCCCCGGATCGCCGGGCGTGGAAAAGCTCTCGCTGTCCTCTGGCAGGGAGAGCGGCGCGCTCCACTCGTACAGCCAGCGCGCGTCCGCTACCGGCAGGTTGACGCATCCGTGGCTGACCGGGTGCCCGAAGTCGTCGTGCCAGTGCGCGGCGTGGATCGCGATCGATCTCTTGCGCTCGAAGTACATCACGTACTGCACGTCCTCGACGCGCAGGTGACCGCCGCGCGGCCGCATCGTCTGCAAGCGGCGCTTCCACTCCACGCGGTACTCGCCGGGCCGGGTGTTGTCCTTGCGACCGGTGGAGCAGGGAACCAGGCGCAGCGTCCGCCGCCCCTCGCGGGCGTGCAGCAGCTGCTCGGCCAGATCGACCGCAATCCACCTCTCGCCCTCGGCCAGGTCTTCGGGCATGCTCGGCTCGCGAAAGCGCGCCACGTGCTCGTCGCTGACCAGCCCCCCGCCGGCCACCGCCAGCATGCCTTCCGGAAAGTCGTTTGCCGCGTCTTCGTCCAGGTCCACGACGCTCCAGCGCTCCAGGGTGCGCAGCGGCTCGCTCCGATCCCGCTCGGAACGCGCGACCACCTGCACCCGCGGCTCGATCGCGATCGCGTCCGGAGGCTCCTCGCCCGGAGCCGGCTCGACCGCCAGCGACGGGGTCGGCGGCGGCAGCTTCTCGGTGTTCGCGGCCTCGGCGAACCAGCCCTCACGCGTGCGGTGGAACTCTCCGCCGAAGCGCCGGAAAGTCTCCACCACCGAGAGCACCGCGCCGCGGATCAGGAAGATATGCGTCCGGCCCTGCCAGATGTGCCGTTTCTTGCGGTACAGCCGCGCTCCGCCCTCGACCACGCGGTAGATCTCGACTCCCTCGAGGATCTCGGGCCGATCCCGCTCGGCTGGAGCGGGCGACTCATCGGCGGTGGATCTCAGCTTGCGCGAGCAGATGTACCCGCCACCCGCGCGCTCCATCCAGGTTCCGGGGCATCCCCTGCCCTTGCCGCGCTCGGCTAGGCGCAGCACGGCTCCGGGGTAGATGCGGGCAATCAGGCGGCTGCGCACGTGCGGCCTGCGGTGCACCGGCGTCACGGCGCGGGTGCGCATCAAGCGCCCGAAGCGCTCGCGGTCGCCCGTTCCCCCGTCCGACGGCTCGGCGGCGCCGGCGGCGGCCTCGCCGGAATTCGAGTGGGTCTCGAGCCCGGCAAGAAACAGACTCAGCAGGAATGCTCCGATTGCCACGCCTCTCATCGCGGACAAGACTATCTCACAAAGGCGATCCGAGAAAAGAGGAAGAGGAACAAGGTGGTCTCGGCAAAGGGATCAGATGCCGAAGAACAGCTCCTTCATCATCTGCTCGCGTCGCGCCGCCGGAGGCTCGAGCCGCTCCACACCCCTGTTGGAAAGCCTGCCCTTTTGGGGTTGATCGCAGATCAGGCACTTCCAGGTCGTGGCCTTGTATCCCGTATCCGTATCCGTATCTGTGTCGGTGTCGGTGTCGGTGTCGGTGTCGATATCCGAATCGGTGTCGGAATCGCTGTCCGCGTCGCTGTCGGAGTCGCTGTCCGCGTCGCTGTCGGAGTCGCTGTCAGAATCCCCGTCGGCATCGGAATCGGTGTCGGTATCGCCGTCGGTGTCACCGTCGACATCGGCATCGTTTCCATCGCCGTTTCCGATCGTGTCCGTGCTCCCGCAACCGGTGGAAATCGCGAGCGCGGCGGACAGAAGAATATTGGAAACATACAATAGCCAGCGAGTCGTCATGCCTTGCTCCTTTGTTCCCTGAACGATCTTCCCAGTCGCTCATTTTACCCGTGCTGGGCGTAAACCGAAAGGCGAACCTTCGACTTCTCTTTCCAGCCGCCCGTTCTCATCTACCTAATGTGCATCGAACGTCCTTGCCGGACGGATTTTTCGAAGGTATGTAGACGCGAGCCTTCGAATCGGGCCTTCATCGAGGAGTGCCATGAAAATCCTGCTCGTCGACGGCGCGCCTCGCAAGAACGGCTTCACCCGCGAGATGGTGGAGCTTTTCGCCCAGGGCGCGACGAACGCGGGAGGATACGTCCACCAGGTCCGTCTGTCCGGCCTCGACGTCCGTCCCTGCCTGGGCTGCTACGGCTGCTGGTCATCCAGCACACCGGGAAGCTGCGTGCAACGCGACGACATGGCCGCGCTGATCGAGCGCTTCTATGCCAGCGACGCGCTCGTGCTCGCCACGCCTGTCTACTACTACTCGTTCTCGGCGCTGCTCAAGGCTTTCATCGAGCGCCTGCTGCCCACGACCAGACCCGGCGTGGGACGCGGACGCAACACCGGCATCTGCCGCAACCGGATGCGACGGGCCGATCGGGGACCCGACCGCTCGGTTCTGATCGCGGTCGGCGCCCACCGCGATCTCGAGAACATGGCCGGTATCGAGAAGTGCTTCGAGCTGATCTGCGAGGGCACCAATACAGACCCTTGCGGGCGGCTGCTGCGACCCGAGAGCTACCTGCTCGATTTCACCCTGGGAAAGCCGGTCACGCAGCGACGGGTGCGGGCCGCTTTCGAGCGCGCCGGCCGCGAGCTCGTGACCCGGGGATGCGTCGCGCACCAGACCGAGATCGACGCCGCGTCGCGGCTGACATCCTCCGAGGAGATGTTCGGCCGTCACTTCGACAACTACTGGCGAATCGCTTCAGAGATCGGTGCCGCCGGCTCCGATCGCGCCCGGATCCGCCGGGTCGCCTCGGAGGACCCGCGCATCCTGATCCCGGAGCTGGCCGAGTGCTACGACGCCGGCGCCGGCGACGGACTCGAGGCCGCCATCCAGCTCGAGATCGACTCGGCTTGCTGGCGGCTCGAGATCGCGGACGGTCGTTGCGAGGCGTGCCGGGGAGCGCACCCGAATCCGGAGCTGACGCTGAGAACCGACGCGGCGACCTTCGCCGACCTGGTCCTGCAGCGAATCGACCCGCGCGCGGCCCTGCGCGACGAACGCGTGGTCGCCGACGGATCTCGCTCCTTGCTGGCGCGTTTTCCCCGGCTGTTTCCCCCACCTTCGAAGTGACTGCTCCCGGGCCGGGAGCTACTCGTCGATCATTTTCTCCAGCGCGGAGAGGTCTGGAAGCTCGTTGAGGTTGGGCACGAGCACGATCTCGATCCGGCGGTTCTTGGCCCGGCCGTCCTCGGTCTCGTTGCTCGCCACGGGCTGGATGTCCGCGTAGCCGGCGGCCGAGAGGTTCTCGCGCGGCATGCCGTTCTCCACGAGGTGCCGGACCACCGCCACCGCGCGCGCCGTCGACAGATCCCAGTTGTCCTTGAAGCGGCGGTTGCGAATCGGAACGTTGTCGGTGTGGCCCGCGACCTGGAAGTTGCGTTCCTCGATCGTCGCCAGGATCCCCGCCACCTCGGTCAAGGCCTCCTTGCCCTCCTCGGAGAGCCTGGCCTTGCCGCTGGGGAACAGAATCGCCGAGGCCATCTCCACCAGCATCTTGTTGTCGGCGATGCGGATCTTGATCTTGCCCGACTCGATCATCGCCTTGAACTTGCCCAGCATGTCGCGGAAGGTGTCGATCCGCTTCTTGGCCAGCGCCTCGGCCTTGGCCAGCGCGTCGCGCTCCCCGGTCAGGTCCAGCAGAGCCTGGTTGAGCTTGTCGATCTCGCCTTGCAGCCGCTGGCGCTCGGCGGTCATCTTCTCGAGCTTCGACCTCAGGTCGGCGTTCTCCTGCTTTCCCAGGCGCCGGCGATCTTCGAGGGTACGATCCGGGACAATCTTAATGCCGGCCTTCGATTTCAGGAGCGCGAATTGCCGGAAGATGCCTCGTTAAACCTATTCCTGGAAAGGGTTCGGCTGGCCAAGTCCCTAAACGTTAATGCCGCAGGGCTTTCCGGGGGAGAGCGTCAAAGACTGGCTCTGGCCAGGGTTCTCCTGCTCGATTCCCGGGTTTATCTCCTGGACGAACCATCCTCGGCATTAGACGAGGAGACAGAGCAATTCATTTTCGATATGTTAACTACCCACGCAAGGGCTAACGGCAAAACACTAGTTATGGTAACTCATTCCAGGACCATTGCCCGCAAATACTCCGATGTCCTGATCGAAGTGACTGACGGCAAATGCGTACAAAAAGCATGCTCCCATGAATGACATCATAGATCTTTCCATCCTGCAAGTCGGCATGTCCTATATCTTTGCCATGATTGTCCTGGCAATCGTCCGCATCAGGGGCGTCCGGCGGGAAAAAGAGATCGTGGTCACATCCATCCGAATGACGCTTCAGTTGATTCTGGTCGGCTACATCCTGGTATATGTATTCGAAAATCCGGATCCCTTTACTACCGGCATTATCATCGCGCTGATGGAAGTATTCGCCATTTATACAGTGCTCCGGAA
>JAWOBP010000188.1:0-18575 GCA_046484285.1 Polyangia bacterium | reverse complement strand
ATGGGCAGCCCCGAGGACGAGCCCGGCCACCTGTGGAGCGAAACGCAGCACCAGGTCACGATCACGCGCCCCTTCCTGGCCAAGGAGACCGAGGTGACCCAGGACGAGTGGACCGCGGTGACGGGATCCAACCCCTCCCAATTCTCCGGCTGCGGGGGAGACTGCCCGGTGGAGATGTTGACCTGGTACGATGCGGCGGCGTTCTGCAACGCGCTTTCCGCCTCGGAGGGCCTGGAGCAATGCTACCGCGACCCCGGAGACGGCACCCCCTACGACGCGGCCGACGCCGAGGCCGAGACCGAGCCGGACTGGCCGGGCGGGCTCGACTGCGAGGGCTACCGCCTCCCGACCGAGGCCGAGTGGGAGTACGCGGCCCGGGCCGGGACCAGCACCGCGTTCCACACCGGCCCGGTGACAAGCGAAGATCCGTGGTCCTGCGACTATCCGGACGAGAGCCTCGAGGCCGCCGGCTGGTACTGCAACAATTCCTCGAACGAGACCAAACCGGTTGGTCAGAAGCTGGACAACGGCTGGGGCCTTCACGACGTGCACGGCAACGTGGCCGAGTGGACGTGGGACTGGTGGGGCGACGGCTATAAGGAACACCAGGTCGACCCGATCGGCCCGGAAAGCGGCCTGGATCGCATCACGCGTGGCGCGGCCAGCATGTTCTGTCCGGACAACTGCCGCTCGGCCTTCGTATTGCCCTACATGCCAGGAGATCCCACTGCCTTCACCGGCTTGCGTCCGGTGCGCACCGTGCCCTGAAAACGAGGACGGCCCGACTGCCGCTCAAGGCAGGTTCGCATATTCACTCGAGACCGCGGCTTGTTGACGGCGGGGGGCAAACGTACCATATTGTACCCTCTCGTATTCGGCATCGTTTTCGATGCCCATGCGTCGGTGACGCCCGGTTTTCATGGCGGATATCGAAAAATACCGCGTCGTCCAGAAGATAGACTCCGGCGGAATGGCCGAGGTCTTCCAGGGCGTGGCCGAGGGGATCCGCGGCTTTCAGAAGAACGTCGCGATCAAGCGCGTTCTGCCCCACCTGGCCGAGAACAAGAAGTTCCTGGCGATGTTCCTCGACGAGGCGCGGCTCAGCCTGCGGATGAACCACGCCAACGTGGTCCAGTTCTTCGATATCGGGCGCTCGGGCGGCACCTACTTCATCGTGATGGAGTTCGTCGACGGGACGAACCTCAAGAAGGTGCTCGAGAAGATGCGCGAGCGGCGCTCGCGTTTGCCGATCGCCCAGTCGATCTACCTGATGATGGAGGTCTGCAAGGGGCTGTCCTACGCCCACGAGCTGAGCGACGCCGAGGGCAACAACCTGGGGATCGTCCACCGCGACGTCAGCCCGCCCAACATCCTGCTGTCCGAGAACGGCGAGGTCAAGCTGGTCGACTTCGGGCTGGCCAAGGCGACCAGCCAGCTGGAGAAGACCAACCCGGGCGTGGTCAAGGGCAAGTTCGCCTACCTCTCGCCCGAGGTGGCCTGGGGCCGGCCGGTCGATCGCCGCGCCGACATCTTCGCCTGCGGGATCATCCTCTGGGAGCTGCTGACCGGCAAGCGGCTCTTCCTCGGCGAGACCGACATCGAGACCGTGGAGCTGGTGCGGCGCGCCGAGGTGCCGTCTATCCGCCAGCACAACCCGGAGGTGCGCCCCTCGCTGGAGAGGATCGTGCGCCGCGCGCTGGCCTTCGAGCCCGCTGATCGCTACGCGACCTGCGACGAGCTCGCCGAGGACCTGGCCGGCTACCTGTTCGAGAACAACCTCAAGGTGACCGGCTTCGACCTGCGCCGGATGGTGGAGAACGTCGCCCGCCAGGAGGCGACCGAGCGCAAGGTCCGCCCCTCGAGCATCGACCAGCTGATCGGCGAGGAGCTGGCGCGCTTCTCCTCGCTGGACGACGAGGACTTCGACGACGCCGCCGAGCTGGGCAGGCAGGCGGCCGACGAGACCGGGGCCAAACCGCTCGATCCGTTCGGCTTCGAGGATCCGCGCGGCTGGGAGGGAGAGCTGCAGGTCGGCGGCAGCGATACGCCGCTGCCCCGGCAGGGAGAGGACGGCTGGCACGAATCCGGGCTGTACCGCCGCGACTCGTCGATCTCGGGAGCCCGCCCCTCGTCCAGCCCCTCGATCCCGCCCGCCGAGAACGATCACAGGCCCCCGGCTTCTCTCGCGCAGATGCTGGAGGGCGAGGTGCGCATCTCCGGGGAGCCGGCCGAGGATCACGGCGCGCTGAAGGCCGTGGTCGTGGGAATCGCCGTCGCCTTCGGGCTGCTGGCGGCGCTGGCGGCCGTCGCCTACGTCATGGGTTGGATTCCCTGAGCGAGGGCTTTCCCCAGGCGAGCGGCCGTGGTATTGAGATAACTGGTTTTTGCGCGATGGGAGTTGGTTCATGGGGAGGTTCCTCAGAGTCGCCGGTTTGACGGATGTCGGACGGGAACGAGAGCACAACGAGGACGCCTACGGGCTGATGCCCGAGTACAACCTCTTCGTCGTGGCCGATGGGATGGGGGGCCATCGCGCCGGTGACGTGGCTTCGAGGATGGCCGTGGAGGCGATCGAGAGCTTCTTCTCGGCCACCGAGAAGGAGGACATCACCTGGCCGTTTCATTTCGATCCGAATCTCCCCTTCTCCGTCAACCGGCTGGTGACCGCGATCCAGGTCGCCAACAGCCGCATCTACCAGGAGTCGCTGGAGAGCGAGCAGCACCAGGGGATGGGTACCACGGTGGTCGGGATCCACAGCGTGGACGATCACGGGGCCTGCAACATCGCCCACGTGGGAGACTCGCGCTGCTACCGGGTGCGCAACGGAGAGATGGAGCAGCTGACGGTCGATCACTCGCTGATCAACGACTACCTGCGCGCTGCGCCGGACCTGAGCGAAGAGCAGCTCGCCGAGCTGCCGCAGAACGTGATCACCAGGGCGCTGGGCATGCAGGACTCGGTGATGGTCGACGTGCAGACGGTCGCCGCCGAGATCGGAGATCTGTTCGTGCTGTGCTCGGACGGGCTCAACGGGATGGTCTCGGACGACGAGATCAGCGAGATCGCGCGGGCCAACAAGGACGATCTGTCCCGGGTCTCGGCCGCGCTCGTGGAGCGCGCCAACGAGCTGGGCGGCGAGGACAACACCACCGTGGTCCTGCTAGAGGTCGCCGAGGAATGATCCCGCCGCGATGATATCTAAGACGGCCAGCCGGGCGGCGCTCGTCGCGTGTCTGTTCCTCGTCGCCTGCGGCGCAGAGGGACCCCGCGCCAAGCTCAAGCACGCAGCGTTCTTGTTCAACGACGGTCTGCGCTGGGGCCGCTGGGGCGAGGTCATGCCGCGCCTCGATCCCGAGCTGCGCGGCCAGTTCTCCGCGTCGCACAGCGAGTGGGGCGACAGCGTGCGGATCAGCGACGTGGAGATGCTCGAGATCGCGGTGGACGAGGGCCTGGAGAAGGCCCTGATCACCGTGCAGTACACCTGGTACCGGGTCGACGAGATGGAGGTGCGGACCACCAGCACGCGGCAGCACTGGGAGTCCCGCGACGGCGAGTGGATCGTGATCGCCGAGGAGCACCTCTCCGGTACCTCGTTCTAGCGATACGATCGATGGAGGGAATCATGTGCCAACCGCCGCGGCTCTGCTCGACAGCGGCGCTGCTGTCTTCGTTGATCCTCTTTTCCTGCGGTCCGGCGGTCAAGCTGCCGGGCGTCCACGAGCCGCTCGACAGCGACGAGTGGGATCGCTGCGCGGGAGAGCTGGCCGAGCGCGAGTCGATCTCGCTGCTCGACGACCTGAGGCTCGACTCCAGGACGCTGCTGTGCCGCGGAGTGGCGCTCGCCGCGGACGGCGAGGTGGAGCAGGGGCTGGAGCTGCTGACCGAGGCCTCGGTGCGCGACAATGAGGACCATCGCCCCCACTACCTGATGGGGCGCATCCTGGTGGCCAACGGCCGCTACGAGGAGGCGCTGGCCGCCTTCGAGCGCAGCCAGCGACGCTTCCCCGAGATGGAGGTGCCGGCCGAGAGGCTGGGCCGCCGCGTCCGCGACCGGGAGGGCGACGAGGAGGCGCTGCATTTCCTGGAGACCGCGCGCGAGAGGGACGCCTGTCCCTACGGCTGCATGGGTCTGCTCGCCGAGCTGCTGCGCGGCGCCGGGCGCGAGGACGAGGCCGAGCAGGTCTACGAGAAGATGGTCGAGCAAGAGCCCGGCGAGCCGGCGGCCTACGTCGGGCTGGCCGGGCTGGCCAACGCGCGCGGGGACCACGTGGTCGAGTCCGAGCTGCTGACCGAGGCGACGCGCGCCGAACACTTTCCGGATCTGAGCGAGGCCCGGCGCGCGGACATCCACTACGCGCACGCCTTCAGCCGCTACAACGCCCGCAAGCTGGAGGGCGCCGCGCGCGCGCTGGAGCGCGCGATGGCCCTGCGCGACGAGCGGGCCGACTGGCACGTGCTGGCCGGCTGGATCCAGCTGGCCAGGGACAACCCGGCCGGAGCCTTGCCCGAATTCGAGACCGCGATCGGGATGGACTCGAAGCTGGCCGCCGCCCACGTGGGCAGGGGTGACGCCCTGATGGAGCTGGGCAGCCCAAACGAGGCGATCCCCGCCTACGAGAAGGCCCGCGAGCTGGAGGCTGCCGACGCCGTGATCGTGCTCAAGCTGGCGCGAGCGGTGGCGACCACCGGCGATATCGATGCCGCCGCCGAGCTGGTGGACGAGGCCGCGGCGCTGGACGCCGAGCACCTCCCGCCCGCGCTGCTGAAGAAGGTGACGAGCCTGATCGAGAAGGAAGAGTAGGACAGGTTGGACGGGTTGGACAGGTCGGAGCGTCGGACCTGTCGGACTCGTCGGACTTGTCCTACCTGTCCTACCTCAGCCTGCGCAGCAACCGCGTCAGCACCCGCGAGCGCAGGGGGCGCTCCAGCAGGTCGATCGCTCCGCAGCCCCGCGCCAGGTTCTCTATCTCGACCGTGGGATGCAGGGCCGTGGCCACCAGCAGCGTTCCGGCCAGCGACTGGTTGGAGCTGATCGCGCGCAGCGCGCTGGGCCCGTCCGCGCCCGGGAAGAACACGTCGTAGATCACCATCCTCGGGCGTTGAGCGCCGCTGGCGACCAGGGCCTCGGCCGCGTTGCGCGCCACGACCCCGTGGATGCCGGTCCCGGGCCCGGTGGCGTTGCCGAACAGCTCCAGCGTTGTGGGATCGTCGTCCGCCAGCAACACCACCGGCTCGGGCTCGTCCGAGCCGGCCCGTCCCGCGCGACGACCGCGGCGAAAGGAGCGATCGTAGCGACCCGCGGCGCGGCGGACCACCAGCGACTCCGGACCGCCGCGGGTGCCGATCGTCAGCGAGCGGCTGTCGGCCGGCAGGACCGCGTTCTCTCCGAGAAAGCGCACCAGCTCGCGTTCGTTGCCCAGAATCTCCCGGGCCTCGGCAGTGGAAAGATGACCGGAGGCGACGTGAGCCAGCACGGTCAGATCCAGGTCGAAGGCCTGGGCAAGCGCCAGCAGCCGCGGGGCGTCGTCGATCGCGAGGCGCCCGTGCTTCCAGCGGCTGGTGCGGGCGCTCTCCAGCCCAACGACGCGGCCGATATCGGCATCGCTCATCCGTTCGGCGAAGCCCTGCTCGTCGGCGGCCAGGCGCACCAGCCCGAAGAGCTCCCTACTGGCCGGAAAGCTGGGAGCGCGGGCCACGGCTCAGCCCCCGCTCGCGGCGGCCGCTTCCGGAGCGGGACCTGCGTCCGCTCCGCCGCCGAGCTGAGAGAGGCACTCGTCGAGGCTCTTGGCGAAGTGGAGCGCGCGCTTGGAGAGATCGGAGCGCTTGGCGAACAGCTCCGCGGCCTCGGGAAGCTCGGGAACCACCTCGAGCAGCTCGCCGACGGCCCGTGGATCGCACTCCTTTCCCTTGGAGCGGAGATGATCGCCGTAGGTGGCGGCCTCCAGCGCGTCGACCCCGGCCGTGCGCACGTTCTCGTTGTCGCTCGACAGCATGCTCAGATACAGCGGTGCGGATCGCAGCGGGTCGCGCGCCGCCGGCCCTCGCAGCGCTCGCGCCGCGGCGGTGGAAACCGTGGGATCGTCGGCGCCGAGAGCGTCGGTCAGCGCCCGCTCGACCTTTTCGCCGTGCCAGCCACCCAGCACCTCGGCCCAGGTCCGGCGCCGCTCCGCGCTGTCGGACTCGAGCCCCTCGATCATCTCGTCGACCAATTGCGGATCGGGGTCTTCGATCCCGCACCCGATCCGCTGCAGCGCCCGGATCAGGTGGCTGCGTACGATCGCCTCCCGCTCCTCTCGCAACCGCTCGACCAGCATGCGGATCGTCCGCTGATCCTCGCGCTCGGCCAGCCAGGCGGCGGTTCGCATCCGGATCTCGGGATCCTCGTCGTCGAGCAACGGAGAAAAGCGATCGAAGGCGTCCTCCGGCTCCATGCCGAGCAGGCGCTCGTAGAGCTGGAGGCGCACCACGCGGGGCGTCTCGCCGTCCTTCAACAGCTCGGTCATCTGGGGCACCTGGTCGCTTCCGAGCAGATCGAGGTTCTCCCCTCCCACCACGCGCCCCTCGCGCAGCTTGGCCAGCACGTACTCGGGAGTTCCGGGATCCGGGCCGCAGCCCGCGGCGAGCAGGGCGGCCGCGACCAGCAGCGGGACCGCAGTGTTCAATTTCGAACGAAGTTTCCTCATGACAAGCAACCTAGAAAAGATATCGCAGCTTGCAAAGCAAAAACATGCGGCTAATAAATGGTTTGCAACTGCGCGGTCGCGGGCGAAAGGCCGATCGATCGAGAAATGAAAGAGCTTCCCACCGTGCTGATGCAGGGCAACGCCGCCGCGGCCGAAGCCGCGGTGAAAGCGGGCTGCAGCTTTTTCGCCGGCTACCCGATCACGCCCTCCAGCGAGCTGATGGCGCGCATCGCCGAACTGCTCCGCGAGCGCGATCGCAAGTTCATCCAGATGGAGGATGAGATAGCCTCGATCTGCGCGGTGATCGGCGCCTCGTGGGCCGGAGCCAGGGCGATGACCGCCACCTCGGGCCCGGGCCTGAGCCTGATGCAGGAGGGTCTGGGCTACGCCTATTTCACCGAAACCCCGCTGGTGCTGGTCGACGTGCAGCGCGCCGGTCCGGCCACCGGGCAGGCCACGCACGTGGCCCAGGGCGACGTGATGCAGATGCGCTACGGATCGCACGGCGACGTCTTTCCGATCGCCGTGGCGCCCTGGTCGGTCCAGGAGCTGTACGACCTCACGATCCGCGCCTTCGATCTGGCCGAGCGCTTTCGGCTGCCGGTCTTCGTCGCCACCGACGAGGCGGTCGCCCACCTGCGCGAGACGATCCGGCTGCACGACGATTTCGAGGTCGCCTCGCGGCTGCGCCGCGGAGGCGGCCCGCCGTTCGGCTGCGACGAGCCCGGCTGCGTGCCGCCGATGCCCGCCTTCGGAGACGGCGCCGAGCTGATGGTGACCGGCTCGACCCACGACGCGCAGGGCTTTCGCAAGGTGGACGCCCCCGATGTGCACGACGCGCTGGTGACCCGGTTGATGCGCAAGACGCTCGACCGCGCCGACGAGATAATCGAAACTGAATCGTACCTGCTGGACGACGCCGAGATCGGCTTTTTCGCCTACGGCATCTCGGCGCGCTCCGCGATCGCGGCGGTCGGGCGACTACGCGAGCTGGGCGTGCGCGCCGGCCTGTTGCGCACGCGCACCGTCTGGCCGTTCCCGGAAAAAGAGGTGCGCCGGCTGGGCGAGTCGGTCGAGGCGCTGATCGTCCCGGAGCTGAACAAGGGGATGATGGCCGACGTGGCGCGGGCCTTCTGCGCGGCGCCCGTGCACGCGGTCGTCCAGACCGACGGCAGGACGATCCCGCCGCAGCGGCTGGTCGAGCGCGCAAAGGAGCTGGCATGACCCGCGCGATGGAGAAATACCTGCGCCGCGGGCTGGCCGGCACCAACTTCTGCCCTGGCTGCGGGCACGGGATCCTGCTCGGCGCGGTGCTGCGCGCGGTGGACCGGCTCGGCCTGGAGCCCGAGGATCTGCTGTTCGTCTCCGGAATCGGCTGCGCCGCCTGGATTCCCAGCCCCAACATCGGGACCGACACCCTCCACACGCTGCACGGCCGCGCGCTGGCGTTCGCCACCGGGGCCAAGCTGGCCAACCCCGCGCTCGAGACGATCGTCGTCTCCGGTGACGGCGATCTGACCTCGATCGGCGGCAACCACCTGATCCACTCCGCGCGCCGCGACCTGGACGTGACCGTGATCTGCGCCAACAACCAGATCTACGGCATGACCGGCGGACAGACCGCGTCGACGACCCCGATCGGAGCGCGTACCTCGACCGATCCCGACGGCTCCGAGTACCGACCCTTCGACATCGTGGAGCTGGTGCTGGCCGCTGGCGCGCGCTACGCGGCGCGTTTTCCGGTGACCCGACCGCGGCCCCTGATCGACGCGATCGAAAAAGCGCTGCGAATCGAGGGCTTCACCTTCGTCGAGGCGATCAGCCCCTGCCCCACCCAGTTCGGGCGCCGCAACCGCCTGGCCGATCTGCCGCAGCTCTACGAGCAGCTCGAGAGCATCTGCATCTCGCCGGCCGAGGCCGAACAGATGGAGGAGCGCGAGCGGCTGCGCCACTTCGTGATCGGGGAGTTCGAGCGATGAGCGCTACGGAGATCAAGATCGGCGGCGAGGCCGGGCAGGGCGTGATCCTGTCGGGGGTCGTTCTGGCCCAGGCCGCGGCGCGCGACGGACGCAGCGTCTCGCAGTCGGCGCGCTACGGCGCGGCGGTGCGCGGCGGGCAGGCCACCGCCGACGTGGTGATATCCGACGGCTGGATCGACTACCCGTTCGCCGAGAGGCCGCGCTGGCTGGCGCTCCTCTCACAGCAGACCTACGACGCGCTGACCGGCTCGCTGGAGCAAGGCGGGCTGGCGCTGTACGACCCGTTTTTCGTGCGCGAGATCCGCGAGCCCGAGCAGGGCCGACAGCTCGCGATTCCGGCCACCGAGCGGGCGATGCAGAGCTTCGGCAAGGGCACGAGCGCCAACCTGATCCTGCTCTCGGCCCTGGTCGCGCTGAGCGGGGCCGTCACGCCGGACGGCCTGCGCGAGGCGGTGTCGAGCACGGTCTCGGCCCGCTTCAGGCAGACCAACCTCGAGGCGCTGCGCATCGGTCGCGAGCTGGCCGGCGAGCACGGGGAGTCGCGCTGATGGGCGGCGGTCGCACACACCGGCCCGAGCTCGACCGCGAGCTCTGCCGGCGCTGCGGAGTCTGCAGCTGGGACTGCCCGGCCCGGGTCTTCGAGAGCCTGGTCGCGGAGAGCGGCTCGCTGCGCGGCGCCGTGTTCCGCGCCCGCCCCTACCCGGGAAAGCCGGCCGAGGCGCCGCCCTGCACAATGACCTGTCCGCTGGGGCAGGACGTGCCCGCCTACATCGCGGCGATCGCCGACGGCGACCTGGAGCGGGCCGCGCGCGTCGTTCGCGAGAGCAACGCCCTGCCCTCGGTCTGCGGGCGGGTCTGCCTGGCGGCCTGCATGCGCTCCTGCACCCGCGAGTCAATCGACGAAGGAGTCGATATCCGCGCGCTGAAGCGCTTCGCCGTCGAGGCGACGCGCGATCTCGCACCAGCCGCGATGCCGCGGCCCGAGCTGGGCCGCGCGGCCGTGATCGGCGGCGGTCCGGCCGGACTGGCAGCGGCGCACCGCCTGGTGCAGCTGGGAGTCGAGGCCGTGGTCTTCGAGGCCGAGCAGCGGGCCGGCGGAGCGCTGCTGGAATCGGTCGCGCCGTTCGTGCTTCCGGCCGAGCGCGTCGCCGACGACGTGGCCCACCTCGAGCGGATCGGCGTCGAGCTGCACCTCGGCGCGCGCGCCGGCCGCGACGTGGATTGCTCAGATCTGGAGCGGGAGTTCGACGCGGTGCTGGTCGCCACCGGGGCGCGGCGGGGGCTCCTTCCCGCTATCGGGGGCCGCCGGCTGCGCGGTGTGACCGACGCCCGCAGCTTTGCGCTGCGAGCGCGCGCCGGCGAGCTGGAGACGGAGAACAAGACGTTGGTCGCGCTGGGCGGCGGCCCGGCCGCGCTGCAAGTCGCGCGGTGGGCGCTGCGCCTGGGCGCCGCCGAGGCGATCGTCGTGCACTCGGCGCCGCGGGAGCTGTGGCCGGGAGGCGCCGACGCGCTGTCCACCGCCGAGCGGGAAGGCGTGCGCGTGCTGGCCTCGCATCGGGCGCTGGCGATTACGGGCTCGGGCGGGCGCGTGGAGGGCCTGGAGGTCGCGGAGCTGATCGGCAGCGACAGCGACGGCGTAGGACGTCCGCGCAAACGCCGCCTCGGCGAGCGGCGCAGGCTGGACGCGAGCGCGGTGGTCTCGGCGCGGGAGCGCAGGCCGGCGCCGGGAGACGCCCCCGAGCTGGCGGGGCTGGAGCGGGGACCGCTGGGAACGCTGGCGGTCGACAGCGAGCGCCGGCTGGGGCGATCCGGCTGGTACGCGGCGGGCGAGGCGGCCGGCGGAGCGTCGGGCGTGGTCGACTCGATGGCGAGCGGACGCCTGGCAGCCGGGACGGTGGCCCGCGATCTAGAGGCGGGAAAGGCGAGGCGATCTTGAGCCTGGAGCTGACCATCGACGGCAAGCGGGTCGAGGCCGAAAAGGGCGAAAGCCTGCTCGAGGTGGCACGCCGCGCCGGAGCGCGGATTCCCTCGCTGTGCCACCACCCGCTGCTGCGTCCCTACGGGGCGTGCCGGCTCTGCCTGGTCGAGGTCGAGGAGCGCGGCCGCGTGAAGACGACCACCTCCTGCAACTACGAGGTGCGAGAAGGCATCTCGGTGCGAACCGACACTCCCGAGCTGCGCAGGCACCGGCGCATGGTGCTGGAGCTGATCCTCTCCCGCGCGCCGGACGCTCCGGCCGTGCGGGAGCTGGCGAAAGAATACGGTATCGAGAAACCGCGCTTCTCCACCGCGCCCCCACCGGCCGGTCGCGATCGCTGCATCCTCTGCGGGCTGTGCGCGCGGGTCTGCGAAGAGGTCGTCGGCGCCTGCGCGATCACGCTCTTTGGTCGCGGGGACAAGCGCGGGCTGGAGGTTCCGTTCGGCGAATTGATCGCCGAGTCCTGCATCGGTTGCGGGGCGTGCGCCGCGGTCTGTCCCACCGGCGCGATCGAGATGGAGAGCATCGCCGCCGCGGTGCTGCGCGCGCGCCCGGCCGTCGACCGGCCGTGCCGCTACGCGCTGATGGGCCTGATGCCCGGCGCGCTCTGCCCAAACGATTACCGCTGCGCCGCGTGCGAGGTGGACCAGCGCTTCGTCGAGGCCTGCGATCCCTACCATCCGATCTTCGCCGCGCGCGGACTGATCTCGCTCGAGGACGGGGAGGACTGAATGACGGTCGAGGAGAGAGTCTGTCGGGTGATCGGCCAGCGGCGGGTGCGGCCCGAGAAGGTGCGCGGTACCGGGAGCTTGCTGAGCATGGACGAAGCAGAGCCGACCCTGACCCGCGAGCAGGCGATCGCCGAGGCGCGACGCTGCACGGCAGCCTCGCTTTGCCTCTACTGCGACGTCTGCCAGCTGCTCTGCCCGGACCTGGCGATCACCCGCGACCCCGAGACGGATGAGATCGAGATCGACCTCGACTACTGCAAGGGCTGCGGCCTGTGCGCCCACTTCTGCCCGCACGGCGCAATACGAATGATCGTGGACGAATAGACCGCAGTCGGCAAAGCGGGATGCCATTTGTCGATGTTGGATGTAGAATACCCGCACGTTCGGACCAGAGAACGACTAGAAAGGGGAGCCAACGATGACCAGAATCGCACTCGCCACAGTAACGACCGCCTTGGTCGCCGCCGCCCTCGCGGGCGGATGCGACGCGCTGCCGTTCTTCGGCGACGAGGAGCCGCCGCCGCCGGCTCCTCCGGCTGTCGCTCCGCCTCCGGCGCCCGGAATGCCGCAGGCTCCGCCCGCTCAGCAGCCGAACGCTCCGGCGGCTCCGGCCCCGGCGCCTGCCCCGCAGCCGGCAACTCAACCCGAGGCGGCCGCCGCGCCGCAGGCCGAGTTCCAGTGGACCGAGGCCCCGGCGTTCAACAACATCCCCGAGGCTCCGATCGAGGGCATGCTCGACGGCGAGCCGTTCGAGGTCGAGAGCGTGATCTTCGAGCCGGGCGAGAACGCCTGGCGGATGATCATCTCCGAAGAGCCGCTGCCCGGTCCCACGGAGCCGATCGAGGAGGGCCAGTTCGTCAGCATCGACCTGCCCGCCGCGCCGGCGACCGGCATGACCTGGATGCACCCGATGTCCGAGGGCGACGGCTACTTCCAGATCGTGGAGGATCCCGACCAGCCGGACGAGACCAGCGAGTGGGAGGCGGACAACGCCTGGGCGCTGGAGATCCGGCAGTGGCAGGCCAACGACTACGATCCGGAGGGGCCGGAGAATCAGAGCGGAGGCACCGCCTCGGGACGGATCGCGCTGTGCTACAAGGGAGGGTCGGACGGGCCGGCCAACTCCTGGATCGCCGGCGTCTTCGAGGGCGCCACGGTCCGCTACCTGGGTCGCCCCTACTGGCTCGACGGGGAGCCGGAAAAGGACAAGGAGAAAAAAAGCGACAAGGGCTCGGCGTCCGCCAAGCAGCCCTCGCAGAAAACCCCGCCCGGGCAGAAGGAACCGGCCGCGGGCGCGGACAAGGACAAGAAAGAAAAAGAAAAGGACAAGGGGCAGCCCGAGTCCAAGATGATCAAAGTGGACGTGAACCTGATCAAGGACAAGGTCAAGAAGGCCAAGGAGAAGCTGCAAGGTCAATGATGAGCGCTTTGCACCTCTGACCACCCGGGGGAGCCCGCCGTGAGAAGCACGATACCCGCGATGCTTCTGGCCCTGGCTCTGATCTCGTCGGCCTGCGCCTTCAGCCGCATGAGGCTCGAGAGCGAGTCTCTGCGCAATCAGTGGGTGCTGGTGGCCAAGGTGCGCTTCCGCGGCGAGGAGACCGGCAAGCTGTACGCCGTGGTCTACGAGGTGACCAGGGAGACGCGCAGCGTCCGTTCCTTCCGCCACGTACCTTGGGATCTGGGCAAGTTCGTCTTTCTGCTGGAGCCGGGCCACGACTACCGGGTGGCTGTCTTCCACGATCTCAACGAGGACCTGGTGATCGATCCCGAAGAGTCGATCGCCTGGCTCAACAGCGGCAATCGGATCCGCTTCTCCGAGGTCAGCACCTGGAAGCGGATGCGGGTCTCGATGGAGGACGCCGGGAGCCTGCCGGAAGGCTTTCCACGGGACCTGGCCGGGCTCCCGCCCCAGGAGGCGCAGCGCTACTACATCGCGGTCGGCGAGCTGGCCGATCTCTCCCAGGAGCGCTTCTCGGCCGAGGCCGGGATGCGCGGGCTGTGGGAGCCCTACGAGTTCTTGCGCAAGCACGGGATGGGAATCTACATGCTCGAGCCGTACGACCCCGAGCGCATCCCGGTGCTGTTCGTCAGCGGAGCGGGAGGCAACCCGCACAACTGGAGCTACTTCTTCGAGCGGCTGGATCGCTCGCGCTACCAGCCCTGGTACTACCTCTACCCTTCCGGAGTGCGGATCTTCCGGCTGGGAGAGGTGCTGCACACGATCACCGACGAGCTGCACCGCATGCACGGATTCGGCTCGATGGTGGTCGTCGCCCACTCGATGGGCGGCCTGGTCGCCCACGAGCTCGTGACCCGGGTCGAGGACGACGAAGGTCCGATGTACATCACGGATTTTTTCTCGATCTCCACGCCGTGGAACGGGCACTCGCTGGCCAAGAGCGGAGTCGACAACCTCTCGACGCCGCTTTCCCGGCCGATTCCCAGCTGGCACGACGTGGTGCCGGGCAGCCGCTTCTTGCAGTCGGCCTTCTCCCGGCCGTTCGGCGACGAGGTGCGCTTCCACCTGCTGTTCAGCTACCTGCCGGACGCGGGCGGGGACGGCACCGTGCCGCTCGCCAGCCAGCTGCTGCCCGAGGCCCAGGACGAGGCGTGCGAGGTTCGCGGCTTCGAATCCGGCCACTTGGAGATACTGTCCAGCGACGACGTTTTCGAATACTTGGAAAAGAGGCTTCCGCTACCCGACCGGGAGATCGCCCTCCCTCGCGAAGCTCAAAGCGCGCCGGCGGCGGCGGCGGACGACGACCCGGAGGGCTCGCAGATGAATGACTAGCGACCGCTAAATCAAATCGATTTCGGATAGATTACAAAAAATTTTCCCCAAAAAAGGCAATTTTTCACCCAAATGGGTGAGGCGGACACCGGCCGTCCGATCGTACAATTATCTTGCGAGTTCGAACCTCGAGATCGAAGACCAGGAGGCATTGCCGTTGATCGAGCGAATTGGCCGGCAAAAGAAATTCTACTCTCGCACGGTGCTGCTCGTCGACGACGAGCAACAGATCCGCTCCGTGACCAGGGCGATGCTGGAGATCCTCGGCTGCCGGGTCGTCTGCTGCGACTGCGGGGACGAGGCGCTGTGCTGGTTGCGGCGCAACGGAAACGCGGACGCGATGGTCACCGACATCGACATGCCCGAGATGGACGGCATCGAGCTGGCCGACGAGGCCGGCCGGATCGTGCCCGATCTGCCGGTGGTCTTCTGCAGCGGGGGCAGCCGCAAATCGGTCCGAACGGCGGGGGGATGCCGCTGCCGGCTGAGCAAGCCGTTCACGCTCAAGCAGCTCGAGCAGGCCCTCTCCAGGGTGATCGTGGCCTGAGCGGCTGCCAGCTCAGCTCAACACCTCGCGCACGCGCTCCAGCGCCCAGTCCAGGTCCTCTTTTTCGATGATCAGCGGCGGCGCGAAGCGGATCACCGTGCCGTGGGTCTCCTTGCACAAGAGGCCCCTGTCCTGGAGCCTTTCGCAGAAGGGACGCGCCGGGCCGGCCTTCTCGGTCAGCTCCACGCCGACGAACAGCCCGCGGCCGCGGATCTCGGCGGCGTGCGGAGAGCCGATCTTCTCGATCTGCTCCTTGAAGTACGCTCCCAGCTCGGCCGAGCGCTCGGGCAGCTTTTCGTCCTGGATGACACGGATCGCGGCGCGGGCCACGGCGCAGGCCATCGGCGAGCCGCCGAAGGTAGAGCCGTGCTCTCCCGGGTTGAACACCCCGAGCAGCTCGCGGTTCGCCGCGACGGCGGAGACCGGCATCGTGCCGCCCGATAGCGCCTTGCCCAGGATGTAGGCGTCGGGCTCGACGCCCTCGTGGTCGAGGCAGAACATCCTGCCCGTGCGTCCGAAACCGGTCTGGATCTCGTCGGCCAGCATCATGACGTCGTTGGCGTCGCAGATCTCGCGGCAGCGCTTCATGTAGCCGTCCGGAGGCATGACCACCCCGGCCTCGCCCTGGATCGGCTCGATTAGCAAGGCACAGGTGCGCGGAGTGATCGCCCGCTCGAGCGCCTCGGCGTCTCCGTAGGGGATGATCTCGAATCCGGGCGTGAACGGCCCGAAGCCCTCGCGGTACTTTTCCTCCGAAGAAGCGCTGATCACGGTGGTGGTGCGGCCGTGGAAGTTGCCCTCGCAGACGATGATCTCCGCGGTCTCGGCCGGTATGCCCTTGACCGTGTGACCCCACTTGCGCGCGGCCTTGATCGCGGTCTCCACGGCCTCGGCGCCGGAGTTCATCGGCAGCACCAGCTCCTTGCCGGTCAGCTCGGCGATCTCCCTGGTCATCGGACCGAGCTGATCGTTGTGGAAGGCGCGGCTGGTCAGCGTGCAGCGGTCGGCCTGATCCTTCATCGCCGCGATGATCTTGGGGTGACGGTGCCCCTGGTTGAGCGCCGAGTAGGCGCTGAGCATGTCCATGTAGCGGCGTCCCTCGGGATCCTCGACCCAGATGCCCTCGGCCTTCTCCACCACGATCGGAAGCGGCTTGTAGTTGCGCGCTCCGTACTTCTCGGTGATCTCGATGATTTCCCTGGTGCTGGTCATCACACCGTCTCCTTCTCCGCCCCCTGCAATGTCGGGCGGCGTCGCCCGCCGGGGCCACGATACTGCAACCCGCCGGCAGGTCAACAAATACCGGTCGCGGATCGGGCGTCGATTCTCGTGGCGCTGACATATGTCATTCTTTCGGCCGAGAGACGGAGGTTAGAGTAATCCTTCGCGGTAGAAGCTGCGAGTAACCGCGCGATCGCTCGGAGGGCGAGGCGCGAGAGGCGATCCCGGGTGGCCGGGCATTTCCCTGTGGAGGAGGTTCCATGATCAAGTTCAGTGAAAGGCAATTGAAGATCCCGAAGATGACGAGACCGGTCTACCTCGTCACCGCGGGACAATCGAAGTTCGGTCGGGCGATCCCCGAGAAGCGCACCGAGGAGCTGTGCGTCGACGCGCTCACCGATGCGGCGGCGATGATCGACAAGACCCCGGCCGAGCTGAAGAAGTACATTCACTCGTGCTACTACGGCCACTTCGCCGACCACTTCGGGGATCAGCTCCTCGGCGAGGCCGTGATCCACGATCGACTCGGCCTCGACCCGCTGGGCAACATCGGAATCAAGACCGGCGGCGCGACCGGCGGCTCCACGCTCTGGGAGGCCTTCAAGGCGGTCGCCTCGGGCTACTCAGACTGCGCGCTGGCGATGGGCTGGGAGCGGATGGACGAGGTTCCCACCGACGAGGGCAACTTCCTGATCTCCTGCGCCGCCGACAAGGACTGGGAAAGCCCGCTGGGCCACATCTACACCGGCTACTACGCGGTGATGGCGCAGAAGTACTGGCAGGTGTTCGGCAAGGAGGAGGAGTCCTTCCGCAAGACGCTGGCCGAGATCGCGGTCAAGCACCGCGGCTACGCGCGCTTCAACCCTTATGCACAGGGCCCGATGAAGATCACGGTCGACGACGTGCTGAAGTCGCCGGTGGTGGCCTACCCGCTGCGCGCCCTGGACTGCTGCCTGATGAGCGTCGGCGCGGCCTGCGGGATCCTCTGCGACGAGCAGACCGCTGTCGAGCTGACCAAGGGCACCAAGAACAAGCCGCTGCGGATCTGGGTCGCGGCCGGCTCGCACACGCTGCGTCCCGCCGACCGGATGGACATGGAGATCCCGCTGCTGCCCAACGAGAGCAAGGACCTGTACGAGGACCTGTCCGAGCGCTTCCCGGGCGGCGACCGCTACCCGGGCTTCACCGGCTTCCTCGCGGCGCGGATGGCTGCCTACTACGGCTACGGGATGGCGGGCGTCCAGGATCCGATGGAGGACTTCGACGTGATCGAGCTGCACGACGCGTTCACGATCAGCGACGTGCAGACCTACGAGGACATCGGGCTGCGCCCCTACGGCGAGGGCCGCGACTTCGTCGAGAGCGGAGACTGCTACCACATCAATCCCAAGACCAACGAGCCGGGCCGGCTGCCGTCCAACCTCTCGGGCGGGCTGATCGGCTGCATGCACGCGGTGGGTGCCACGGGCATCATGCAGACTTTCGAAATCGCGACTCACCTGTGGAAGCGCTGGGCAGAAATCCACGGAGACGAGAAGCGCTGGAAGAGCTACGGCCGCCAGAAGCCCGGCGACTGGACCGATCTCCAGGTCGAGGACGCCAAGCGTGGAATGGCGATCAGCCACGCCGGTGTGGGGTCGCACGTGACATCGACAATTCTGAGCGATCCCGATCATCTGCTCAAGGACGACGCCTAGGAGGGTGAGATGAGTATCTTTGGAACCGTGCAGGTAAAAAACGACAAGTACAAGATCAAGGGTGACTTCCACCACATCACGCCCAACATGCCGATCCGCAACGCGGACGAGGGCTGGAAGCTGATGGGAGTCACCAACCCGCGTGAGATGATCTACATCCACGCCTACGGAGGCGAGGCGCCGTTCTTCGAGGCGCTGGGCCAGGGCAAGCTGCTGGCCACCCGCTGCGACAACCCGGACTGCGAGCTGAAGGGGACGGTCTACCAGCCGTTCCGCATCCACTGCATCGAGTGCCTGGGCCGGAACACGATCATCGACCTGACCGAGATCGCCAAGAAGACGGCCAAGGTCCACACCTTCATGGTCTGCGAGCGCGCCGGCGCCTTCAACGTGCTGGACAAGCCGATCAAGTTCATCAACATCGAGTTCGATGGGGTGGCCACGATCCTGATGAGCTACCTGTCGATGGGCGAGCCCGAGATCGGAATGCCGGTCGTGCCGATCTTCCGCAAGATCAACCCGACCTACACGATCCTCGATCTGTCCTGGGTGCCCCGCGAAACCGCGGAGAGCGACCTGCCCGAAGGCTTCTGTTTCTAAGAGCCGGTCAGCTCTACCCCACCGCCTCGAGCGGACTGCTCTACCCTTCTTTGACCCTTCTTTGGGAGTAAACGGATCAAGCCGGATCGAGGGTCTGGTCGAGGCAGGCGAGGTACGCTACGGCCGCGAGCGTCGCGCCGAGGGCCGGAGCGTTCTAGTAGCACGTCAGGCCTCCAAGATCGGGTAGAGCCTCCGCAGCTTGACCCGTGCGTCTACAAACTGAAGACCCTGAAGCGCGGGTGGGGCGGGTGTCAGACACGCTGAAGCGCGGCGGGGGTAGATAATCAGTTGATTGGAAAGTTCCGTTCCCGGCGGTTTTTCGCGCAGGGGTCCAACTTTTTTGC
>JAWOBP010000187.1:0-31908 GCA_046484285.1 Polyangia bacterium | reverse complement strand
CGGATCGCTACCGCCTCCGCTCGCTGAGGCCGCAAACGCCGATCAAGAACCTCTACCTGACCGGCCAGGACCTGGTGCTGCCCGGAATCCCGGCCGCGGTGGGCTCGGCGATGATGACCCTCTCGGCGATCCAGAAGCGCAACACCGGCGGCGGGCTGCTGAAGGAAGCCCGCGCCCTGTTCGGCATCTAGCCTGCAGTCCCTCCTCTGATAACCGGAAAAGAGGAATGATGCCCGAGATTTGGGCTTGTTTTCGCCGCGACAACGCAGGCATGGTCGAGCCACTTCGAGGGTACCAAGTGCACGCTGGCCAAGCACTTCGATCTCGACATCTTTCCGAGACGCTGGTCACTGACACACGAACTGGCTTGTCGGTATGGTGCTGGTATAAAATATCGCCGTGGCTGTCGAACTCGGAGAAGGGGACGTTCTCGAAGGCAAGTACCGCATTCGCCACCTGATCGGCGAAGGCGGAATGGGTGCGGTCTACGAGGCCGAGCACGCCACCCTGCACGTCCCTGTCGCGATCAAGGTGCTGCATCCCACCGACGCCGAGGACCCGCAGATGATCGCCCGTTTCGAGGCCGAGGCCCGCTCGGCCGCCGGGATCCGCCATCGCAACATTGTCGAGGTCACCGACTTCGGCCTGACTCCGGACCGGCGTCCCTTCTTCGTCATGGAGCTGCTCGCCGGTGAGTCGCTCGCCGAGCGCCTCGACCGTCGCCACACGCTGGGCGAGCGCGAGGTCGTCGAGATCGGAGACCAGATTCTCAGCGGTCTGGGCAGCGCGCATCGCAAGGGAGTCGTCCATCGTGATCTAAAACCCGAAAACATCTTCCTGTGTCGCGACGAAGACTCGCACGAGTCGGTCAAGATCCTCGATTTCGGGATCGCCAAGATCCTGGCCGGAACGAGAGCCTCTCCGGTTCACGACGAGGGCGACAGGCCGGTAACCCGCCAGGGCATCGCGCTGGGCACCCCGGGATACATGGCTCCCGAGACCGTCAGCGGCAGGGCCGAGATCGACGCCAGGGCCGACATTTTCTCGGTGGGAGTCTTGCTCTACGAGTGCCTCTGCGGACGCAGGCCGTTCGTCGGCGCCACACCCCACGACGTTCTGGTCTCGACGGTCTCGAAGCCCGTCCCGCGGCCCACGGCGATCAACCCCGAGATCTCCGAGCCGATGGAGCGCATGATCCTGATCGCGCTGGCCAAGAACCCGGACGACCGCTTCTACGACACAGACGAGCTCATCTCCAACCTGACCGCCGCCGCGGTCGGGCGTGTTCCCGACTCCGCGAGGCAATGCAAAACGCGGGTCGGTCTGCCCTCCCTCGCTCCGCCGCCTTCCGCACAAGCCCTCGGCCCCGCTGGCGACCGCCTCTCCGAAAAAAAGGTCCCCGCGACGGTCAATCTGGATCACCTCTCCGGGAACTCGAACCCTCCTCGCCCGGCCAGCGCTCTCGAACTCCACAAGGCCTCCACCGGTAACGTCCCGGGCGCGCGCACCGCTCCGCGCCAGAGATACACGCTACCATTCTCACCTCTGGCGGCGCTGGCTCTCGTTGCGATCGGAGCCGCCTTCTACTACTTCTTCCTCCACGGAGATCCTCTAGAGGTCGAGCCTGAGGGAGACCCCAACCTGCGGCGTCTCGTCCAGCCCGAACCCGCCGCGGCGGATCACTCCGACCATACCTTCGCTGATACCGATCCTCACAACGCCGCCGCTCCTCCCGGGCCGGCCCCCATCGTCCCGGAACAGGTCACGATCTGGGTGGACGTCAAGCCTCGCGACGCGATCCTCAGCTTGGACGGTCGTCCGATCACCGACCGCCCGATCACAGTCCCGGGCAGCTCGGAGCCGGTCGCCGTCACTATCTCGGCGCCCGGCTATCGCAAACAAGCAATCGAAATCGTTCCTGATCGGGAAAGAACACTCAAGGCGATCCTGAAAAAGAAAAGCAGGCGCCGCGGCGGATCCCGCTGACCTCTTCTTCTCGTCCCTATTCTTCTCGAATCCCCTCGACCTCTCCTCCCACCAACTCGAAAACCTTCCGCTCTCCATCGACCGCGACGTGCTCTTCCCCGGTCGTGGTCACGAACACCTGCGCGCCGACCTCTGTCAACAACTCGAACAGTCGCCTGTTCCTTCCCGAGTCCAGCTCCGAGGAAACGTCGTCCAGCAGCAGCAGGGGAATCCGACCCGTGACCCTCGCCAGTTCCTTCGCCTCGGCCACCTTCAGCGACAGGACGACCGCCCGCTGCTGTCCCTGTGATGCGTATCTCCTCGCCGATCTGCCCTCCACCTCGAGCTCCAGGTCGTCCGCGTGCGGACCGAGCCTCGTATGACCGCACTGCTCGTCCGCAGCTCTTCCCTCTTCGATCGCCTCTTCGAAATCCCGCTCCGATCCCGAAAGGCTGGGTCTGTACTCAATGCCCGCTTCCCCCGATCCGCTCATCCTTGCGAAAGCTCCGCGGTAGAACGCCTTCATCCCCTCCACGATCTCCGCCCTCATCCCCACGATGCGAGATCCGCTCTCGGCGAGCTGAGCCTCGAAAGGTCTTTGCGATCTCGAATCTCCAGGTCGATCCCTGAGTAGCCTGTTGCGGCTCCTCAAGGCCCTGCGATACGTCTGGTGCGCGTCTGCGTACGCCGGTCGTGCCTGGTACAGCGCCCGGTCGAGGAACCTCCTCCTCTCGGACGGACCGCCCTGCGCCAAAGTCATGTTCCCCGGGTGAAAGAGCACCATCGGCAGCTTGTTGAAATGCTCTTTCACAACGCTCTCGTTCTTGCCGTCTATCCTCACCCGCCTGCCCCCGCGCCCGATCGACACCTCGCAGTTCATACCCGCGCTCGACTCACCGAAGGTCCCTGTGACTTTCGTCCCTTCTACGCCGTGACGGATCATCTCTCGTCGCGACGACGTCCTGAAGGATCTGAGAGCGCCCAGCAGGTAGACGGCCTCGAGCAGGTTGGTCTTGCCCATGCCGTTCTCTCCGAGAACTACGTTCAGCTCTCCGTGCGGATCGATGTCAACGGCAACCAGATTTCTGAAATTGCTGACGACCAGCTTTTCGAGCTGGACTCTCGGCCGGACCATCGAAATATCAGACGCGCATCGGCATGATCACACCGACGAAGCTGTCGCTCGAGTCGCGCACGACCGCCGGATCGAGGCTGCCGGCCAGCTCCAAGCGTATCTCGTCGTCTTCCAGCACGCTGAGCACATCGATGAAGTACCTGGCGTTGAATCCGATCGTGAGCTCCTCGCCGTCGTAACCGACGTCGACGACCTCGGAGCCCTTGCCCACGGAAGGATTGTCGCTCGATATCTCCAGCGATCCGGATCCGAGCTGGAACTTGATCCCGAGCGTCCTGTCGGACGAGACGACCGACACCCTGCGCAACGCCTCCAGCAGCGCGGCACGGTCGGACGTCACGATTCGATCCTGACCCTTGGGAATCACCTGGTCGTACGGCGGAAACTCGGCGTCTATCAGCTTGGTAACGAATAGAAACTCGGCTGTCTCGTCATCCTTGCCGTCCTCTCCTCGATCCACCACGATCTCTCTTCTGACCAGCATCGACGATTCCTGGGTCGCGATCGAGACCGATCCGCTGCCATCTTCGAGCAGATGTCTGATCTCGCCAATGCCCTTGTTGGGGACGATCAAGGAGAAGTTGTAAAACCCGCTCTCCTCGGTCTTGAACTCGACCTTGGACAGTCTGTGCCCGTCCGTCGTCACCATCCGCAACATCTTGCCGTCGCCCTGAAACAGGGCACCGTTGAGATGCGACCTCGTCTCGTCGCTGCTCATCGAGAACGACGTCCTTTCGATCATCTTGGTGACCGTCTCGGCCTCGATCTCGAAGAACTCCGCGTCCACGGTGTCGGGAAGCCGCGGGAAGTCATCGGCGGGGAGCCCGATCAGTTTGAAATTCGATCTGCCTGCGTTGATCTCCGCGTTCTCTCCATCGACGTTGATCGAGATCGGGCCGTCGGGCATGCTGCGCACTATGGCGTACAGCGTCTTGGCCGGGAGCGTTATCGCCCCGCCGCTGATCACCTCCGCGGGAAAGACGCCGCTGGCCGAGAGGTTGAGATCGGTGGCGGCTATTTGCGCCTGTTTAGGGCCCTGCGCGGATATCAGCACGTTGGACAAGATCTGCATCGAGCTTTTGCGATCGGCGATGCTCGCCGTTCGAGAGAGCGCCGCGGTCAGGCATTGTTTTGATAGCGTTAGTTCCATCGGGAGACCCGTCCTTCTTTTTTTGTGAAACCAGGCTCTTCTTATAACCAGATGTTACATAATTTAAAACATAGAAGTAGAAGGAGTTGTGAGTTGGTGACAAGCGGTGTAAACAGCCGTGTTTTCGGTCGAGTCGGCTTCACAGAGGGCTGTTCGGAACCTGTGGAGCGGGAGTGGAGGAATCGAGCGGAGACGGTTGTCAACGGCTGGACACAGGCCTGTCCCAGGCGTTTTCACACAGTAGCCCACAGCTCGAAGTAGACGCGAGCGGCGATCGGGGCGGAGGAAGAGCAGGGTCTCCAGGGGATGTCAGAGATGAATTTCGAGTTGCGTTCTCCGTTCGAGCCGCGGGGAGATCAGCCCGCGGCCATCGAGCGTCTGTTGGAGGGATTCAGAGACGGCTCCGCTAACCAGGTCCTGCTGGGGATAACCGGATCCGGGAAAACGTTCACCGTGGCCAAGGTGGTGGCCGAGCTGAGAAGACCGGCGCTCGTGCTGGCCCACAACAAGACGCTCGCCGCCCAGCTCTACTCCGAGTTCAAGGCGCTCTTTCCGAACAATGCGGTCGAGTATTTCGTGAGCTACTACGACTACTACCAGCCCGAGGCCTATGTACCTTCGAGCAATACCTACATCGAGAAGGACGCCTCGATAAACGAGAAGATAGACAGGATGCGCCACGCGGCGACTCGCTCTCTTCTGACCAGGCGGGACGTGATCATCGTGGCCTCGGTCTCGTGCATCTACGGGATCGGGGCGGTCGAGGACTACCGGGAGATGCTTACCGAAGTGGAGGAGGGTCAGGACTGGGGAAGAGATCGACTCATGCGGCGCTTGGTGGACGTGCAGTACTCCAGGAACGACGTGGACTTCGCGAGGGGTACGTTCCGGGTGCGGGGTGACACGGTGGAGGTCTTTCCGATCTACGAGGACGAAAGAGCGGTGCGGATCGAGTTCTGGGGTGACGAGGTGGACCGCATCAGCGAGATAGATCCTCTCCGCGGAGAGGTGCTGGGCGGCCTGGAGAGGGTGGTGCTCTTTCCCGGCTCGCACTACGCGACGCCGGAGAGAAAGCTTGCCTCGGCGGCGGAGACGATCAAAGAAGAGCTCCGCGAGAGGATTGCGAGCCTCGACTCCGAGGGAAAGCTGGTCGAAAAGCAGCGGATCGAAGAGCGGACGATGTACGATCTGGAGATGCTCGAGCAGACGGGTCACTGCCCGGGAATCGAGAACTACTCGCGTCACCTCGACGGCAGGAAGGCAGGAGAGCCGCCCACGGTCCTGCTGGACTACTTCCCGGACGATTTCGTTACCTTCGTCGACGAGAGCCATCAGACGATCCCGCAAATATCGTCGATGTTCCGCGGGGACATGTCGCGCAAGCAGACGCTGATCGACTACGGTTTCCGCCTGCCGTCGGCCAGGGACAACAGGCCGCTGAAATTCGAGGAGTTCCGAAAACGGGTCGGGCAGGTCTGCTACGTGTCGGCGACGCCGGCGGAATACGAAATCGAGGCCTCGCAGGGATGCGTCGTGGAGCAGGTGATCCGTCCCACAGGGCTGACAGATCCAATAGTGGAGGTGAGGCCGGCCGGAGAGCAGGTGGACGATTTGCTCGGCGAGATCAGGGAGAGAGTCGCGCGGGGCCAGCGCGTGCTGGTGACCACTCTGACCAAGCGCATGGCCGAGGAGCTGACCGAGTACTTCGAGGAGATGGGGATCAGGGTCAGGTACATGCACAGCGACGTGGAGACTCTCGAGCGGGTGGAGATACTCAGGGAACTGAGGAGCGGGGCGTTCGACGTGCTGGTCGGAATCAATTTGCTGCGCGAGGGCCTCGATCTTCCCGAGGTCTCGCTGGTGGGGATCCTCGACGCGGACAAGGAGGGTTTCCTCAGGTCGGCCAGGTCGCTGATCCAGACGATGGGAAGGGCCGCGCGGAACGTGGAGGGGAAGGTGATACTGTACGCGGACAGGATCACAGGTGCGATGAAGGAGGCGATCGACGTCACCTCCGGGCGCAGGGAGCGCCAGCAGAGGTACAACGAGATGAACGGGATAACCCCGCAGACAATCGAGAAGGCCGTCTCCGAAGTTGGTCCGGGCTCGGCGAACGCGGACTACTCTCCGGTCTCGCGGCGCGTCGACGAGCGGAGAGTGGAGGAGGATCCGCGGGCAGTGATCGAGGGTCTGAGAGAGGAGATGATGATCGCAGCCGCGGCGCTGGAGTTCGAGAGGGCCGCGGCGCTGCGGGACAGGGTCGAGGAGATGGCAGGCGAGTACGGAGTGAAGATCGGGAAGAAGAAAGGCGGCGCCCGCGCAAGGCGGGGAGCCGCCGGCAGGAGGCGGCGGTGAAACGAAATATCCGCGAGCGAGTCGAGAAGAGAGCAGTAAGAGCAACGATCTCGATCATGACAGCCGTGATGATGCTGTTGGCGGTTGGAGCGCAGGCGTACGCGGAGGAGGAGAAAGAGCCGAGCGGTGAAGAGGACGCGGGCGAGGAAGGCACGGAGAAAGAGAACGAGGACCCTCGTTTTCTGACGGGGTTGGATTTCTCGTACCTCGCCAGCGCGAGGACCGATCTGTACGGGCCGGGTCTGAGCTGGGGGCTGGTTCTGATTCCGCACGGGCTCGAGCTGGGGGTGAGCGCCGGGGCGATGATCGGAGGGCACACATACTCGGTCCCGATCGAGGCGAGGCTGGAGGTTCCGTTCCGGGTAGCCGGCTGGCTCGATTTATATCTCTCGGCCGGGCCGACGATCTTCTTCGACAAGAGAGCGGGGAGCTGGCGGCACGACTTCGCGGCATCGCTGAGCGGAGGCGCGCAGATCACGCCACCGGGATTTCACTGGAGTCTGCGCGTCTCGGGAGACTACGGGCTGCGTTTCGCAAGAGAGCTGCTCAACACGGGCGGCTTCAGCGCCGGGTTCATCTATCGATTCTGAGACAGAGGTGGGAAGCGGTGCCTAGGGACGGAATCGAACCGCCGACACGGGGATTTTCAGTCCCCTGCTCTACCGACTGAGCTACCTAGGCAGTCGGAGAGTCCAAGTATCTTCAGCGAACGGTCGTTGTCAATCCACAACAGGTCCGGAAAGGCAGATCGGAGGAGGGCTGAAGGCCCCGGTTGGTTGTGCGCGGCGGGAAGCGGTGGTATTTTTCTAAAAGTGCCCGAGCAGAGACAGGCCCGAGCTCGATGAAGAAATGCACACAGTGCGGATCGGAGTACGAAGGCGCGGCTCAGTTCTGCCCGAAGGACGGCACTCGACTTGTCGGCACGCAGGAGGAGAAGGCTCTGGAGCTCGAGGAAGACAGCGACCGCGATCCGTATCTCGATCAGATAGTGGCCGGCAGGTATCGCATCATCGAGCGCCTGGGAGAGGGGGGGATGGGCGTTGTCTACGTAGCCGAGCACGTGGAGATCGAAAAGCGGGTCGCGCTCAAGGTGCTGCGCGAAGACTTCTCCAAGCGTCCAGAGGTGGTCGAGAGGTTTCGCCAGGAGGCGAGGTCGGCCAGCAGGATCGGGCATCCCCACATCGTCGACGTCACCGACTTCGGCCAGCTCGAGGACGGAAACGTCTTTTTCGCGATGGAGCTTCTCTCGGGGCGGGGGCTCGACGAGATGGTGCGCGGCGAGCCGATGCCGCTGGTCAGGGCGGTGCCGATCGTAGATCAGATCGCTCGCGCGCTTCAGGCGGCTCATGACAAGGGAATCGTCCACCGCGATCTCAAGCCGGAGAACGTCTTCATCATCGAGCGCGACGGCGACGAGGATTTCGTCAAGGTGCTCGATTTCGGAATCGCAAAGATCTCCGACCGCGACAGCGAGGGCAAGCGGCTGACCAAGACGGGCATGATCTTCGGCACGCCAGAGTACATGTCTCCAGAGCAGGCGGCCGGCAAGCCGCTCGACCACCGGGTGGACGTCTACGCGCTGGGCTGCATCATGATTGAGATGTTCACCGGGCGGGTGCCGTACGACGGCGACTCGTTCATGGCAGTGCTGACCCAGCACATGTTCGAGCCGATCCCGGCGATCGAGGAGCTGGTTCCCGAGACGGACGTCCCGGAGTCGGTGCGGGCCGTCGTCTACAAGGCGATGGCCAAGGACAAGCGGGAACGCTACGCGGACATGAACGAGCTGCGAGAGGATCTGGAGCGCGCGCTGGCCGACGCGGACTACGTGGTCGAGCACCCGGGAAGGGAGGCTACGATCAGGTTCGAGTCGCGTCGCTCCAGGGACGGCGCCGGGACGGTCATGGACTGGGCTCCGCCGGCTGGCACCGACGCGGAGCCCGGGCGCCGCGGCTGGAAGCTGCCGGTGGTCCTGACTGTCGTCTTGCTGCTGCTGGCGGGGGGAGGAATCGCGGGCTGGCAGGCGGGGCTGTTCGGCGGGGAACAACGGGGCGAAGGCGACAAGCTGGCAGATGCGGCCGAGCTGGGAGTGTCCGATCAGCCATCGGAGGAGCCGCCTTCGGAAAAGGACGGGGAAGAAGGAAAGGCGGAGATCGAGCAGGAGGACGACGGCGCTGAGAAGGAGCGGCACAGCACGATCGATGTAGCGGTCGAGAGCGATCCCCAAGGAGCGCGAATAATGGTGGAGGGCATGGGGCAGGTCTGCTCCAGCGCACCTTGTCGGGTGGAGCTGGAGCGGGGAGAGCCGGTCAAGGTGACGGCCGAGCTAGCGGGCAGAAAGGCGGAGATGGTCTTCACGCCCTCGGATCAGAACAGTGAGCTGTCGCTCGAGATAGAGGAAGAGAAAGAGAAAGAGTCGGGGACGGGCAAGAGGCCGGGCGGCAGGAGGCCGGGCGGCAGGAAGGGCGGAGACAAGAAGCCCGGGGGCGCCGAGGGCGGCGGGGGAGAGAAGAGCGGGGGCAAGACGCCTGGCGAGCTGAAGATACCGGATCTATTCAAGGACAGCTGAGGACCGATTGCGCTGGCCAAAGCGATCGGCCAAAGCGCGCTCGCGGAAGAGACGCAGCTCACGGTCGTCCGGCGCGAGGATCAGGGCGTGGTCCGCGACGCGGGCCGCTGCGCAGAAGAGACCGGCGAGGTGCATCGCGCGGGAGAGGGCATAGAGCGCGTCCGGGTCTGCCGCGAGAGTGAGGAAGACAGCGCGGCGGGCGCGAGCCAGAGCGCGGGAGACGATCTCGGGAGAAGGCCGGTCGGCGGATTCGGACGCGGACTCGGCAAAAGCGGTCAACAAGAGGGGATCGTCCGGGTGGTCCTCGATCGAGGCGTCCAGCAGGGCGAAAGCGGCCGCCTCGTCGCCGGTCGCCAGCTCGAGGCGGGAGCGAAAGACGGCGAGCGTGGGTGAACCCGGAGGGAGATGTCTTTCGAGGCGGTCCAGCGATTCGAGAGCCTCGGCGATGCGGCCGCTGGTAAGCAGCGACTCCAGCTCGAGCCGGTCGAGCAGATAGGTGTTCTCGTCCGAGGATGTCTCGTCGCGCAGATCGCGTATTTCCTCGAGCGCGTCGAGATGGCGGCCGGCGCCGACGAGCAACTCGATGCGCATCAGGCGAACACGCAGGGATCGTCGCCCCGGGGGGATTCCGGACTCGAGGATTTCAAGGGCGCTGTCGTAGTCCCCGCGCCCGGCGAGCACGATCGCGTTGAACAGGGCGCTGTCCGGCAGGTCGCCGCTCCCGGGCTGCCTGGGACGAGCGAGCACGAGGCGGTCGCCGTCGCTGTAGGCACCGACGAGGTCGAACGAGACGCCGCTGAAGGTGCGGTAGATGAAACCCGCCAGATCGGCGCGCAGATCGGAAAAACGGGTCGCGCCGCGACCGAGGGCGACGTACAAGGATCCCGGCTCGTATACGTTGTTGCCCGGATCGATGGGGCGCCAGCAGGCGCCGTTCCAGTAGGCGTTCCACATGTGGTAGCCCCACAGACCGCCGCGGGTCAGGTAGATTCCGGCCACCAGCCGGGTGGGGACGCCGTGGGCGCGCATCAGGGAGGCGAACAGCACGGCGTGCTCTGTGCAATCGCCGGATCCGCGAAGAAGAGTGGAGACAGCGTCCGACATCGAGAAGGTGTGCCGCTTGTCGGGCAGGATCGCGTGAACGAAGCTCATCACGATCCCGGCGACCTTGTCCGGGTCGCTCCAGAAGGCGGCCGGGCGGCGGATCAGGGACGAGCGGGCGATAACCGGAGTGGCGTTGTCGGCCCGCTCGTCGGGGAGTGAGCCGGAGCGACCGGCCGTGCGCAGGTAGCGCAGCGCCTTGCGGATTGCCGGAGCGTCGGGATGAATGTAGCGAGAGCCGCTCAGGTCGTCGTCGACCGGCGGGAATTCGCCGTCCGGTGCGCCCGCGGTCACTTCCAGCTCCAGCTCGCCTTCGGAGACGCGCCGCAGACTCTGGTTCAGCGGAGCCTCGAGAACGCCCAGTTCCTCGATGGAGTCGAGGCGGTCGGGGGACGAGCGCAGGCGGAAGACGGCGCGGGTGGCCGAGTTGGGCAGCCCGACGTACGATTTCGAGCGCAGCCCGACCAGCAGCTTCGAAGTCTGGGCGGAGGGAGAGAGCGACCCGCTCAGCCTCTGCCTGATCTCGTGCATGCGCGGGAAGCTCTCCTGCCAGAGAGTTCCGGTGGAGTCGAAGAAGGCGCGCAGAACAACAACATCGCCAAGCGAACGTGAGGCGTCCACATAGGTGCCATCGATCGTCTGCCCGTTTATCTCGATCGAGCCGTCCCTGGGAGGCCCGATGCTAACCTCGATCGGTTCTTTCAAGGAGGTCTCGTAAAAGGAGATGCGAGAGACGGGAGGCTCCTTGCCCAGGGCGGCTCGCCGCAGGAGATCGGTGAGGCGGAAACCGACGACCTCGTCGCCGGAGAGAGCCAGCGGGGCCGGGTCGGAACGGGGTGAATCCATCACGGAGTCCCGCTTCTCGACGAGTCGCTCCCAGCCGTCGCCGTCGTAACCGACCAGAGCGACCTTGGAAGAGACATGGTCCATGGACGTGTGCGACGAGTGGAGGAGGAGATCGTTGGAGACGTTGAATCTGTTGGTGCGAATTTCCCAGCGGTCGAACTCAACGGAGCCGAGGCGCATGCGCTTGACGGTATGGGAGAGGATCACCTCCTCCTCACCGGAAGGGCCGGGCTCGACGAAACGAGAGCGCACCTCTCTGCCGACGTCGCGGCCGTCGACGAGAACAGCGAAGACGGAGTGACTGCGCGGAGAGCACAAGCACGGATCCTTTGCGGGAGGCGGCGGGGCCTGGGCCGCGGGCGAGGCCGGACGAGGCGCGACTGGGCCGCAGGCGAGACAGAGAGCGCAACTCGTCGCCAGCAGGATCTCGAACGGCGCCGAGAGGTGCCGGCGGTATGGGAAAAAAGAGCGGCTCATGCGAAAAGAGAGAAAAGATAGACGACGGGAGCTCCCAGCAGGAGACCGTCGCAGCGATCGAGCAGACCGCCGTGACCGGGAATCAGCTTGCCGGAGTCCTTGGCGCCGAAACCACGCTTGATGAACGACTCGATCAGGTCGCCGAGCTGGCAGGCGATCGCCAGCGGCACACCGAGAAGGACGAGATCGGACCAGCCGAGCGACTCGATGAGAATCGCCTTGGCAAGCGCCACGGCCGCGAGCACGCCGAGCACGCCGCCGAACGCCCCCTCCCAGGTCTTGGCCGGGCTGATCCGCGGGGCCATCTTGTGTCTGCCGAAGGCTCTGCCGAAGGTGTAGGCCAGGGTGTCGCAAAGGACGGTGGCGACCAGCAGGAGCAGAACCCAGCGCCAGCCGTGATCGGGGTCAGTGGAGCGCAGCAGCGAGAGGCAGCCCCACAGGCCGCCGAAGTAGAGCGAGCCGGCGCACGTGGCCAGGGCCGCGGGAACGGTGCGAGCCGGAGAGACGCGACCGAGCATGAAGATCAGGCAACCGAGCGGGAGCAGGGCGAAGACGAGCGCGTGCAGAGCGGTCGTCGGCTCTTCGATGTATGTTCCGGCGGCGACGGCGGCGCAGCAGAAGGCGGACAGGAGAGCGACGAGCGGTTTGCGCGACAAGAGCTCGTCGGGAAGAGTGATCGAGCCCAGCTCCAGGCCGGCGACGGCGGCGAGCAGGACGGCGACCGCGGAAAAAGCCGACGGAGGCGACCAGATAACCAGCGCCAGGACAGGGAGGATCAGCACGGCGGCGGAGATCAGGCGCAGCGAGAGATTGGACATCTTCATCCCACGCGGCCGAAGCGGCGATGGCGGGCCGCGAAGTCTTGCAGGGCGCGGTCGAGAACCTGCTCGTCGAAAGCGGGCCACATGCAGTCGGTGAAGAACAGCTCGGCGTAGGCGATCCCGAAAAGAAGGAAGTTGGAAATGCGGAGCTCGCCGGAGGTGCGGATCATGAGATCCACGGGACCGAGCTGGTGGGACTCGAGAGCGGAGGAGAAAGTACCGACATCTATCTGGGAAGGGTCGATCTCTCCGCGCGAAGCACGCTCGGCAAGATCGCGGGCGGCGGCGGCGATCTCCTCCAAGCCGCCGTAGGAAAGCGCCAGGCAGAGGGTCATCTCGCTGTTGCCGGAGGACTCATCGACCAGGTCAAGCAGGATCTTGCGAGGAGCCTCGGGAATGGAAGAGATATTTCCGATCACGGTCAGGCGGATTCCGTTTTCGAGTATGGAGCGTCGCTCGAGTCGCACGTACTGGCCGAGCAGGCGCATCAGGGAGTCGACCTCGGCCGAGGGGCGCGACCAGTTCTGAGAGGAGAAGGCGAAGAGAGTCAGAACGCGGATGCCGCGCTCGCGGCAGGCGGTGACCGTGCGCTTGACGGCCTTGGCGCCTTCGTGGTGACCGGCGACACGGGGCAGGCCGCGGCTCTCGGCCCAGCGTCCGTTGCCGTCCATGATGATCGCCACGTGGCGAGGAAGATCTGTCGCGGCGGACGACGTCATGATAAGCAGGCTTGATAACACAAGGCGGCGCGGGGGAAAAGCACGCCGCCAGAGGGGAAGGGTCTTTACCGCGGGCGGATTGGCGATCACATAGGAGATGGGAGAGGCGAGGAATGGGACACGAGGACTTCTACAAGATTCTCGGCGTGGACAGGAACGCCGGCGAAAAGGAGATAAAGACGGCTTACCGGAAGCTGGCGAGAGAGCTGCACCCGGACCGCAACGAGGGGGACAAGCAGGCCGAGGAGAGGTTCAAGAAGGTCTCGGCGGCGTACGCAGTGCTGGGCGACGAGGAAAAACGGAAGCTGTACGACAAGTACGGGGTGGACGGCCTGAGAGACGGGTTCGATCCAGAGGCATACCAGCGCTACCAGCAGCAGGCAGGACCGGCGGGAGGAGGGCAGCCGTTCGGAGGCGGGGACTTCGATTTCGGAGGGTTCTCGGGGTTCGGATCGCTGGAGGACATTTTCGAGAGCCTGTTCGGGGGCGGAGGGAGAAAGGGACGCTCTGTTCGCTGGTCGACCGGAGGAGGTTTCGGTTCTGCCGGGCAGGAACGGAGGGGACAGAAGGGTCCCAAGGTGAGATCCAGCGTCGAGGTCGAGCTGATGGACGCGGTGCTGGGCAGAGAGCTGGAGCTGGTGATTCCGATCCAGAACGAGAGAAAGAAGCTGAAGGTCAAGCTGCCAAGGGGTGTCGAGGACGGGAAGACCATCAGGCTAAAGGGGCAGGGAGCCAGGAGCCCGTTCGGCGGGGAGCCGGGAGACCTTCTGATAGAGGTGAATGTAAAGGATGACAAGGAATACGAGAGAAAAGGCGACGATCTGATCAAAAAGCTGCCGGTTACGATAGGACAGGCGTACAAAGGCGCTTCACTGCAGGTCGAGACACCATGGGGAAAGGGCAAGATGACGGTTCCGGCGGGAACGCAGAGTGGTCAGAAGCTGAGGTTGAAGGGACAGGGCGTGAGGAAAGATGGAAAGAGGGGGGACCTCTACGCTGAGATACTGGTCAGGTTGCCGGGCAAGAGGGACGAGGAGACGGAAAAGGCGGTGGAGATTCTAGAGGCGAAGTATGAGTAGAGGGGTGTGGATGTTTCACGTGAAAACAATCTTGTATTCACAGCCCCGGGCTGTTTCACGTGAAACCTCGTGTCGCAATTATCCCGAACCGCTCGGTTTTTTGGCCGGGTTTCCGCAGGGGGGAGTTGTCAACATCTTTTCCACAGGCTGTGTGAATACCGCGAGTTCAATCGATGATCGGTCCTGATGGACGTTCTGGCTCTCCCTGCGTTGTGCTGCTTTCCGGCGGGATGGACTCTTCTGTTGTTCTGGCCTTCGCCATCGAGAGCGGTTTTCGCGCCCGAGCCCTGACAGTCTCCTACGGCCAGCGCGATCGCGGGGAGATCGCTGCTGCCGAGGCGGTCGCGCGCTCGATGGGCCTCGAGCGGCGAGATCATCTGGTTCTGCCGGTCGACCTGGAGCGCGTGGGCGGCTCGGCGCTCACCTCGGACGCCCCCCTGCCCGAGGGGGACGAGGCGAGCCGCGGGATTCCCCGGACCTACGTTCCGGCGCGCAACACGGTTCTGCTCTCGCTGGCGCTTTCCTGGGCCGAGGTCGTTGGTGCCCGAGACCTGTTCATCGGCGTCTCGGCGGTCGACTACTCCGGATACCCCGACTGCCGGCCAGAGTTCGTCGGCGCGTTCGAAGACTTGGCCAACGCCGGGACCAGGGCGGTGGAAGGCGGACCTCGGTACCGGGTCCACGCGCCCCTGATGAGCCTGAGCAAGGGCGACACCGTCCGGCTCGGGCTGGAGCTCGGAGTCGATTTCTCGCTGACCCGCAGCTGTTATTCCCCTGGTGGGGACGGCAGACCCTGCGGTCGCTGCGCGTCCTGCCTGCTGAGGGCCAGGGGCTTCGCCGAGGCGGGGCTGCCTGATCCGGCCCTGGAGGAGTGACCAGGTGAGCGATGCCCGGGTGAAAGTCTTTTCGATCTTCTCCTCCATCCAGGGAGAATCAACCCGCGCGGGACGGCCGTGCTCCTTCGTGCGGCTGGCCGGCTGTCCGCTCGGCTGCAGCTACTGCGACACGCGCGAGGCCAGTGAGTCCGAGGGCGTGGAGATGCAGATCGATGAAATAGTCGAGAGGCTGCGCGCCCTCGGTCTCTCTCTGGTCGAGGTGACCGGGGGGGAGCCCCTCGCACAGGAGCGATGCCCGGAGCTGCTCGAGCGGCTGGTCGAGGAGGGCTTCGAGGTGCTGCTCGAGACCTCGGGAGCTTTTCCGATTCGGGGCCTCGATCCCGCAGTCTCGCTCGTGATGGACATCAAGACCCCCGGCTCGGGGATGTCGGATCGCCTCGTCGAGGAAAACCTGGAGCACCTGGTTCCCGGGCGGGACGAGGTCAAGCTGGTGGTGACCTCGCGCGGGGATTTCGAATGGGCGCTCGGCCTGTGCTCCGAGCGCTCTCTCTCGGACCGAGCGGAGGTTCTGCTCTCGCCGGCCGCCGGCCGGGTACGGCCTGCCGAGCTGGCCGAGTGGCTGCTCGAGTCGCGTCGCGAGCTGAGGATGCAGATCCAGCTCCACAGGGCGATCTGGCCCGAAGACGGCGAGGGGAGGTGACGATGAGGTCGTCCTCGAGAAAACCCAGGCTGTTCACGATCGGCCACGGCAATCTCCAGCTCGACGTCTTCCTGGCCAGGCTGGAGCGATCCTCGGTGCGAGTGCTGGCCGACGTGCGGTCCAACCCGGCCTCGGCGAGGTTTCCCTGGTTCACCCGCGCGACGCTGGCCGCCGAGCTGGAGAGGCGCGGCCTTTCCTACCGCTGGTTCCGCTCGCTGGGGGGACGCCGTCCGCCGACCCCCGGCCAGGACCTGCACCGGGCGCTGCCCCTGGAGTGGCAGCGGCGCTACGCCGCGGCGATGTCGACCGACGAGTTCGCGGCCGCCTGCGACTCGTTGCTGGGGCTGGCCGCCAGCTCGGTGGTGGCGGTCCTCTGCGCCGAGCTCGATCCGCGCCGCTGCCACCGCTTCCTGCTGGCCGACAGGCTGGTCGCGATGGGAGCGAGAGTGATCCACGTCCTCGACGGGGCCGAGCCCGAGGAGCACCAGCTGGGGGACGAGGTCACGGTGGAGCCGGACGGCCGCCTGCTATACGGGGGCAAGCAGCTGGAGCTTCTTTGAGGCGGGGCGACGGGGTTTTTCTACGCTCTGGCTACGGCAGCAGGGTCACGGTCAGCTCCCGGCTCTGGCGGGGGCCGTCGAAGTCGCAGAAAAAGACGTTCTGCCAGGTGCTGAGCAGCATCTCGCCGCCTTCGAGCGGAATCGTCTCAGAGGGCCCGACCACGCCCGACTTGATGTGGGCGTCCGCGTTGCCGTCCACCTTGTCGTGCAGCCACTTGCCCGAGGGGACCAGATCCGAGAGGCAGCGCAGGATGTCGGTGCGGATGTTGGGATCCCAGTTCTCCTGGATCATCACCGCCGAGGTGGCTCCGCGGGCGTAGAGAGCCATCAGGGCGGCGTCCGGGTGCCGGCGCGCGATCTCGCGCAGCTGGTCGGTCACGTCGATCAGCTCCTGGCGCTGCGAGCTGGAAACGGTGACGGTCTCGCGGTGCATAGCGGTTTCGCCTCCCGGAGGTCGCCGCGCGCGGCGGGCCTCCTTTTTGTCGTTGACAGCCCGTCTGCTTGCGTCGCACATTCTGCAAGAGCCTGCGACGAAAATGTGAGCATAGCAGAGGAAGGGCAGATGCGGTACCTCGAGCGAATACTAGAAGGGTTCGAGTCGATCGGAGCAAAGCCCGAGATAGCGAGCTTCGCACTGGAGAATATCGAGCTGTGGATGGAGGACGAGCGCCTTGTCGAGTACCGGCCGTACATCGAGCATCTCGTCGAGAGCGGGAGCTGGACCGAGCTGCTCGACTCTTTCTGGCGCATGATGCCGTTCGGGACCGGCGGGCGGCGCGGTCCGGTCGGCGCCGGGCCGAACCGGATCAACCCCCACACCCTGACGCTCTCCGTCCAGGGGCACTGTCGCTACCTGCGCGAGGTGGTGGGCGCCGAGGGAGAGGTCTCGGTGGTGGTCGCCTACGACGTTAGGCAGTTTTTCGATCTGCGCGGCAAGTACGGCGACGTCGACGGGCCGCTGCGCGAGCTGACCTCCCGCGACCTGGCCCGCGAGTGCGCCGAGACCTACGCGGCAAATGGAGTCGTCGCCCACGTGGTCGGTCCCCTGCAGGACGAGCCGGGTCGGCCGGCCTGCACGGATCGCTTTCTCTCCACCCCCGAGCTGTCCTTCCTCATCCGCGAGCTGGGGGCGGCCGGAGGGCTCAACATCTCGGCCTCGCACAACCACCCGGACGACAACGGCGGCAAGTTCTACAACAGCGAGGGCGGCCAGGAGATACCCCCGGACGACGAGGCCCTGCTCCGGGTCGTGGAGCAGGTGACCGACGTGGCCAGGATGCCTTACGCCGAGGCGCGGGAGAAGGATCTGATCCGCTTCGTGCCTGCCGAGCTGCACGATCGCTATATCGAGATCAACACCGACCTTTGCGGCGCCGACTCGCGCACCGCTCGGGTGGCGTTCACCCCGCTGTGCGGGACCGGATCGACCACCGTGCTCGAGGCGCTGCGCGCGCTGAGCTTCGAGGTGCGGACCGTGCCCGAGCAGTCGGTCTTCGACGGGTCGTTCGCGCCGGTGCGCTATCGGATCGGAAACCCCGAGGTGCCCGAGTCGATGGACCGCCTCGAGGAGGTGGCTCGCGAGGGCGGCTGCTCGGTCGGCTTCGCCACGGATCCGGACGCCGATCGGCTCGGCATGATCGTCCCGCGAGCTTCGGGCGAGGGATTCGAGTTCGTCAACGGCAACGAGATCGGAGTGCTGCTGCTGCAGTCGATCCTGTCCGAAAGGCTGCGCGCCGGCACCCTTCCGAACGACCCGATCTTCATCAACACCCTGGTGACCACGAGTCTGCAGCGCATCATCGCCAGGCGATATGGATGCCAGGTAGTCGGCGACCTGATGGTGGGGTTCAAGTACATGGGGGCGGTTCTCGGTCGCCTCGAGCGTTGCGGGCGCTTCCCTCCAGAGGGCGGAGCCGCCGATCGCGACAGCGTCGAGGGAACGCTCCACGACTTCCTGCTAGCCACCGAGGAGAGCCACGGCTATCTGCTGACGCACAGGGTCCGCGACAAGGACGCCTGCGGCGCTGCGGTGCAGCTGGCTGCGCTCGCCTCCCGGCTCGAGGACGAAGGGGGCGGTTTCGTCCGCATGCTCAGGGACATCTACCGCGTCTACGGCTACCACCGCAACGTGCTGCGCTCGCTGGTGATGGAGGGCATCACCGGCCTGGAGCGGATCGGACGCATCCAGGACGTGTTGCGCAACGATCCGCCCGAGTCGATCGCCGGCCTGCGGGTCGAGCGCTTCGTGGACAACCACGTGGTCGGCGGCCCCTTGAAGGGATCGACCGACGCGGCGAGCCGCAACGTGCTGCTCTTCGAGCTGGACGGCGGGGGCGACCGCGAAATCCGCCTGGTCGTCAGGCCTTCGGGCACGGAGCCCAAGACCAAGCTGTACGTGGAGGTGCCCTCCACCCGCCAGCTGGGAGGCACGTTCGACGAAGCCGCGCCCGAGCGGCTCGCCGAGATGACCGACGAGGAGCTCGATAGAATCATTTCTGATACTGACCGGCGCGCCACCGAGATCGGCAACGCGTTCATCCGCCATTGCCTTGGCCCGGATGTGCTGGGCGACGTCTACCCCGGGATTCCGGACGAGTCGCTGCTGGTCTCCGATCTCGTTCCGGTCGACCACAAGATCGGGCTTTGTACAGAGGTGCTTCCCGGGCTGGTGGAGCGCCTGGCCGGTGGCGAGGAGGGCGCCGCGGCCGGCCGGTGGCTGGATCGGAAGCTAAGGCCGTTCGGTGACGGCGCGCGCGGGATGGTGCGCTCCGCCGCCCTCGCCTGGCTAGATCGGGAGGCGCGCGAGAATCCCGAAAAGTCAAAGGCGGTGGAGGCGGCCCGCGGTCTGTTCCCGGCCGGGCGCGGTTGACGGTGTCGAGGTACGTTTCTATATTGCCCTGGATTCATTCATCTGTTCGGATACGCGAGTCGGCTCGCAGGAGGTGATGAGATGGCCGATGGTGTGAACAAGGTTATCCTGGTCGGCAACCTGGGCAAGGACCCGGAGCTCAGCTACACGCAAAGCGGCACCGCGCGCTGCAAGTTTCCGCTGGCGACCGGAGAGTCGTTCACCAACAGCGCCGGGGAGCGCCAGGAGCGCACCGAGTGGCACAACATAGTTTCCTGGGGCAAGCAGGCGGAGACTGTTGGCAAGTACCTGCAGAAGGGTCGCCAGGTTTTCGTGGAGGGGCGTATCCAGACCAGGAGCTGGGAAGACGAGCGCTCCGGACAGCGCCGCTACATGACCGAGATCAACGCCCAGCGCGTTGTGTTCCTCGGCGGCAGGGGAGACGGCGGCGGACGTGCCCCGATGGACCGCGGCGGCGATCCCGGCGGCGGCGGGCCCGAGCCGCCGGCCGGAGGGGGCGGCTTCGGCGGCGGGGTCGGACCGGACGACGACGACATCCCTTTCTGAGAGAAGCGGGGAGGTGACCCGCTTTGTCGAGGCGCGCTTCGATTTCGCTTTTTTTGGCCGCCGTGCTCGCGCTGCCCCTGGCCGCGATCGCGTGGGGCAGCATCGACGACATACGCTACAAGCTGAAGGGATCGGACGGCAATCTCTGGGCGCCCTACCTCGCTCGTTGCGGCAAGGTCAGGGGCGACGAGTGCCCCGGAGCGATCGCCTTCACCTTCGACGACGGCCCTGATCACCGCACCACTCCGATTCTCCTCGACGAGCTCGATCGCCTGGGGATCAAGGCGGCGTTCTTCATCAACGGCCATCGCGTGCACTGGAAGACCGCCGGCGGCGCCGAGAACAGATCCGTGCTTCGCGAGATCCACAGCCGCGGTCATTTCATCGGCAACCACACCTTCTCCCATGCCGACGTCACCGCTCTCGACGAGAACGGCTGGCGTCTCGAGGTGCGCCAGGTGACCCGGATCGTGCGCGGAGTCACCGGTCGCAGGCCGTGGCTGTTCAGGCCTCCCTTCGGGCGCCTCGGCGACGAAGGGATGGCGCGGCTGGCGCGCGAGGGGTACACAGTCGTGATGTGGAAGCTGGATCCGCTGGACTGGAAGGCCGAGACACCGACGGAGCTTTTGCAGCGCACCCGGCGCGTGATAGAGGAGAATCCGGAAGGTGGAGTGATCCTGTTTCACGACACCAACCGCAACACCGTCGAGTCGTTCGGATTGATAGTCGAGTGGATTCGCGAGCGCAACGCGCGGCTCGCGGCCCGCGGCGAGAAGGGACTCGAGATCGTGGGCCTTGAGAGCTTCGTTCGTCGCCGCTGAAGCCGTACCGGGAGAGGCGCATGTCGAGAAAATTCGGATTGAGAGCAGTGGTTTTTCTTTTCGCGGTGCTGTCGATGACGGCGGCGTGCGCAGGAACGGAGACGGATGCCGCCGGAGAGAAGGATGCGGGAGGCACCGACACCGGAACGGACACGGACGCAGACGCAGACACGGATACAGATACGGACACGGATGCCGACATGGACACCGACACGGATACGGACACGGACACAGACGCCGACACGGATACGGACACGGACACAGACACCGACACGGATACGGACACGGACACAGACGCCGATACGGATACGGACACGGACACAGACGCCGATACGGATACGGACACCGGCGGCTGGATCTGCGACGAGGCGGAACTGGTCGAAAACGGCGGCGCCGAGAGCGGCGAGATGACCGGCTGGACGATCACCGACGCGGGAGGAGACGGCTGGGCCGTTCAGGAGTGGGCCAACGGACCCACGAACCCGGTCTCGGGCGACTACCTGTTCAGCACCTCCTACGAGTGGTGCGCCCGCGAGCAGGAGATCGATCTCGTGGAAGCGGGATTTCCGACCGACCAGCTCGACGCAGTCTTGCCGATCGAAATCGAGGAGTGGGTCTCGGAGATCAACGTGCCCGACACCTACCTGGTGCGCGTCGAGCTGCGGGACGCATCGCACGGCGTGATCGATTTTTTCGAGGAGTCTTCCACCACGCCGGGCAGCGACGCCTGCGGCGAATACAACGACCCCTGCCAGTACGACGACGACGCCTGGTTCCATGTCTCGCACACCTTCGAGGGATACGGACCGGGGCTGCGCTACATCTACGTCAAGGACGGGTCCGAGGACGGGGAGTACTGGGCCGAGTGGTTCGGCGCGAGCTTCGACGATTTCTCGGTGAGGATTCTCTGCGAGTAGCGGGCGGTCTGCTTGACCGGATCGCAGCAGTGCTTACCTTGAGGTGGCCGATAAATGACTCGGCACCGCGGAGGTGAGGAATGCGACTGGACAAGCTGACGGTGAAGTCGCGAGAAGCGCTGGCGGACGCGGAGAGCGCCGCGCGGAGAGCGGGTCACCAGGAGGTCGGATCGCTGCACCTGCTGTACGCTCTGGTGGACCAGCAGGACGGAACGGTGGCGCCCCTGCTGGAACGCGCGGGAGTCTCGCCGGCCTCGCTGCGACCGAAGATAGCACAGGAGCTGGACAGGCTGCCGCGCGTGGAGGGCGGCGATACCTACATCGCGCGCGACCTCAAGGACCTGATCGACGCGGCGCAGAGCCAGGCCGACCAGCTGCAGGACGACTACGTCTCCACCGAGCACTTCGCGCTGGCGATGGCCGCGGGCAAGGGCGGAGAGGCGGCGCGCCTGCTGCGCGAGGCCGGTATCGACAGCGATACGCTGCGGGCCGCCCTGATCGATGTGCGCGGCGCCCAGCGGGTCTCGGACCCGGATCCCGAGGCCAAGTTCAGGGCGCTCGAGCGCTACTGCGTCGACCTGACCGATCTGGCGCGCAGGGGAAAGCTGGATCCGGTGATCGGTCGCGACGAGGAGATCCGGCGCACCATGCAGGTTCTCTCGCGGCGCACCAAGAACAACCCGGTCCTGATCGGAGAGTCGGGAGTGGGCAAGACCGCGATCGTGGAAGGGATCGCCCAGCGCGTCGCCTCGGGCGACGTGCCCGAGAGCCTGGCGGACAAGCTGGTGCTGGCGCTCGATCTCGGCTCGCTGGTGGCCGGAGCCAAGTACCGCGGCGAGTTCGAGGACCGGCTCAAGGCGGTGCTGGGGGAGATCAACGCCCGCGAGGGGCGGGTGATCCTGTTCATCGACGAGCTGCACACGATCGTGGGAGCCGGCGCGGCCGAGGGTGCCCAGGACGCGGCCAACCTGCTCAAGCCGGCGCTGGCCCGCGGTGAGCTGCGTTGCATCGGCGCAACCACGCTCGACGAATACCGCAAGCACGTGGAGAAGGACAAGGCGCTGGAGAGGCGTTTTCAACAGGTCTACATCGGCGAGCCGAGCGTGGAGGACACGGTAGCGATCCTGCGCGGGATCAAGGAGAAGTACGAGGTCCACCACGGGATCCGGATCCAGGACGAAGCGCTGACCGCGGCCGCTGCACTCTCCGAGCGCTACGTCACCGAGCGCTTTCTGCCGGACAAGGCGATCGACCTGGTGGACGAAGCGGCCAGCCGCCTCAAGATGGAGGTGGAGAGCTTGCCGACTCCGATCGACGACGTGCAGCGCCAGATCACGCGCCTCGAGGTGGAGCGCCAGGCGATGAACATGGAGGGCACCGAATCGGCGGCGGAGCGCGTCGAGGCGCTCGACCGGGAGATCGCGGAGCTGTCCGAGCAGGCGACGGGGATGCGCACCCGCTGGGAGCGCCAGCGCGACCTGGTGCGGCGCTCCAAGCAGATCGCCGAGGAGATCGACCGGTTGCGCACCGAGGCCGAGGGCGCGCAGCGGCGCGGAGAGCTGCAGCGCGCGGCCGAGATCACCTACGGGAGGATTCCGGAGCTGCGCGCCGAGTCCGAGCAGGTGCACGCCGACCTTGAGGCCTCGCGCGCCGAGGCCTCGTTCGTCCGCGAGGAGGTCACGGGCGATGATATCGCCGGCGTGGTCTCGCGCTGGACCGGGATTCCGGTCAGCAAGATGCTGGAAGGCGAGAGCGAGCGGCTGCTGGGGATGGAGGATCGTATCCACCGCCGCCTGATCGGGCAGGACGAGGCCGTCTCGCGGCTGGCCCGCGCGATCCGCACCTCGCGGGCCGGGCTCAAGGATCCCGATCGCCCGATCGGATCTTTCCTCTTTCTCGGTCCCACCGGCGTGGGCAAGACCGAGCTGGCGCGCGCCGTGGCCGAGTTCCTCTTCGACGACGAGGCCAACATGGTCCGGCTCGACATGAGCGAGTACATGGAGAAGCACGCGGTCTCGCGGCTGATCGGAGCGCCTCCCGGCTACGTCGGCTTCGAGCAGGGCGGTCAGCTGACCGAGGCGGTGCGGCGCCGGCCTTACAGCGTGGTGCTGCTCGACGAGATAGAAAAGGCGCACGTCGAGGTGTTCAACGCTCTTTTGCAGGTGCTAGACGACGGTCGGCTCACCGACGGGCACGGCCGGACCGTCGATTTCCGCAACACGATCCTGGTGATGACCAGCAACGTGGGATCCCAGTACATGCTGGAGATGGACGATCCGGACAAGATCCGCGAGCTGGCCGAGGAGGCGCTGCGCGCCACCTTCCGCCCGGAGTTCCTCAACCGGGTCGACGCCACCTTGATCTTTCACAGGTTGGGCCGCGAGGAGATTCGCGGGATCGTGGACATCCAGCTCGAGAGGTACCAAAAGTTGCTCGCTGCGCAAGACCTGTCGCTCGAGGTCTCGAGCGCGGCGCGTGACGAGCTGGCCGAGCTGGGCTACGAGCCGGCCTACGGGGCCCGGCCGCTCAAGCGCGTGATCAACGAGAGGCTGCTCGAGCCGCTCTCGGAGGAGATCATAGCCGGCCGGGTGCGCGAGGGCGACACCGTGAAGGTCGACTACGGCGAGGGCGGCTTCACCTTCGATACCTGATCGCCGGGAACCTCCAGGAGCGTCTTCAGCGAGATGCCCAGCCCGGCGGCCACGCGCCGTGCGGTGGAGAGGTTGGGCAGCGTCGAGCCGCGCTCCAGCCGCGCCACGTTGGGTCGCCTGATCCCGGTCGCCTCGGCCAGATCCCGCTGGGTCAGGCCGCGCCGTTTTCTCCAGGCGCAGATGTTGGAGCCGATCGCCGCGGCGAGCGACTCCTCGTCGGGCGGGGGCCGACCGGGGTCGTCGCGGGGCGGCTCGTCCGCCGGGGCGCGCCGGGCCGCGGGCAGCAGGAGATCGAGCTCCTCTTCGATCGCGGACGCGCGGCGGCGCAGCTCCTCGGCGCGCTCGATGCCGCGCAGCAGCGAGCCCGGAGCGCTCATCGCGACCACCGGTCGGAGTAGCGACGCCCGCCTTTCCCGCTGCTCGTCTCGGTCTCGGACGACCCGGGCGGCTCCGGCGCCGAGTCGGCGGCCAGGTCGTCCACCTGGTCGCGCAGCCAGCACAGCTCCTCGGACAGCCGCGAGCCCAGCAGCTTGAGCTGGGCGTAGCGATCGCAAAGCAGGTCGTAGCGCTCCGAGACAGCCGCCGCGGCGTCTCCCAGCGCCGAGAGAGCCGCGCGCCAGCGCGGGCCGGGATCATCCTCGTCGCCAAGGCGAATCACAAAAGATACAGCCCGCTCCAAGGCGCCCAGACCGATAGGGTCGGGCAGATCCCTGTTCTCTTCTCTGTCGTTCATGCCCCTGGTGTATCCGAAGTGATACCGGAGGTCAACGTCTCTGCCCGAAGGCTTTTTTCAGTGGACCAGCCCGGTGACGTCGAGCCGCAGGCCCGGCCGCTCGGAGAGCTCGACCAGGCGGTCCAGGCGCGCGAGCTGGCGTTCGTTCATCGTCTCCGGCCCGGTCATGAACCGGCCCAGCTGGAGGTGGATCCTGACGACGGTGAAGCCGAGCCGGGCCATCTCCTCGAAGTCCTCGACGACCCGCTCCCATTCCTCCTCGAATTGGCACCGCCAGTCCTTCGTCGTCGTTCCTTGGCCTCGCCGATGATCTCTCGCCCCGTACCCGAAATCGTCGGGTTGACGAGGCACTAGCTTTGAAAAAGAACGGCCCGGCTGCTACTTTGTTATCTTGTTTCGATTGAGAGTCGGGCGCGTGCAATGCCGAGCTCGTCGGAGAGACGGATTGACCGCGCCGCCCGGGGATGCATGGGAAGTCAGGTACCGGAGCAAGGCCAGCTCGTGCGCGCGAGGCACCGGCACTTCGTAGTGCAGGACGTATGGCCCGGCGCCGTGGAGCCCAAGCTCCCCAAGCAGCACCGCGTGCGGCTCGAGGCGCTCGACGACGACCAGATCGGAGAGACGCTCGACGTGATCTGGGAGCACGAGGTCGGTGCCAAGGTCCACGACGCGCTGGGCCTTCCCCGGCCCGAGGACTGGGATCCGGCCGGACGGTTCGAGGCGTTCCTCCTGGCCTCCCGCTGGTCGCTGACCTCGGTCCTCGAGGGGCTGCCCCTCCAGGCGCCGTTCCGCGGCGCGATCCAGATCGAGGACTACCAGCTCGAGCCGGTGGTGCGCGCCCTGCGCATGCCGCGGGTCAACCTGCTGATCGCCGACGACGTGGGCCTGGGCAAGACCATCGAGGCCGGGATGGTGGTCCAGGAGCTGCTCGCCCGCCAGCGCATCCGGCGCATGCTCGTGGTCTGCCCGGCTTCGCTGCAAAGGCAGTGGTTCGAGGAGATGATCTCCAAGTTCAGCCTGCGGTTCGAGATCGTCGACCGCGACTACATCCAGCGGCTGCGCCGGGAGTACGGTCCCCACGTGAACCCCTGGGCCAGCTACCCGCGGCTGATCACCTCGATGGACTTCCTCAAGCGCGAGGAGCCGCGGCGCTCGTTCCGCGCGTCGCTTCGGCGCGCGCGCTCGGCCGGGCTGCGCGATTTCGACCTCCTGATCGTGGACGAGGCCCACAACATGGCGCCGGCCGGTCGCAAGACCTACCACCGCGACTCGGACCGTACCGAGATGCTGCGCGAGATCATCCCCAACTTCGAGCACCGGCTGTTCCTCACCGCCACGCCGCACAACGGGTTCACCTCGAGCTTCACGGCCATGCTGGAGATGCTCGACCCCTTGCGCTTCTCCCGCGGCCCCACGGTGAACAAGGACCAGCTCGACGCGGTGATGATCCGCCGCATCAAGGACGAGATGATCGACGCGCTGGGCCGGCGCTGGTTCCCGCTGCGGCGGGTCGAGGTGCTCCCCGTCGATCTCTCGAAGCCCGAGCGCGAGATGCTCTCCGAGCTCGACGGCTACACCGAGATGCGCCTCGCGCGCGCCGCCAGCATCGACCTCCTGCCGGTCCGCTTCGCCCTCACCATGCTCAAAAAGAGGCTGCTCTCGTCGCCGGCCGCGTTCGACCGCTCGATCCGCGTCCACCAGTCCCACCTGGAGCCCGAGGCCGCACCCGACGAGGAGAACGCCAAGGTCGTGGCCAGCCTCCGCGACCGGCTGGACGAGGACTTCGCCGACGACGACGAGAAGGACCGGGTCGAGGAGACGGCACAGGCCGAGTCGGCCGCCTTCTTCGACGTGAAACCAAAGGAGCGACGCGCGGTCGAGCGGATGGTCGAGCTGGCGGCAACGGCGCGCGAGAAGCCCGACACCAAGGCCCAGATCCTCCTTTCGTGGATCGGCGAGCACCTGCGCCCCAGGGGGAAGTGGACCGACGAACGGCTGCTCGTGTTCACCGAGTACCGCGACACGCTCGACTACCTGGTCCAGGTGCTGAAGGCCGCGGGGCTCGGCGACCGGGTGCTGACCCTCCACGGCGGCGGAGGGCAAGACCGGGAGCGGATCAAGAAGGCGTTTTGCGCGGCGCCGTCCGAGGAGCCGATGCGCATCCTCGTCGCCACCGACGCGGCCTCGGAAGGGCTCAACCTGCAGGACAACTGCCGCTACCTCATCCACTGGGAGATTCCCTGGAACCCCAACAAGATGGAGCAGCGCAACGGCCGCATCGACCGCCACGGCCAGAAGGCGGACGAGGTCTTCTGCTGGCACTTCGCCTTCCAGGGCTGGGAGGACCAGCAGTTCCTCGACGTGGTCGTCGACAAGGTGCGCACCCAACGCGCCGACCTGGGCAGCGTGGGAGACGTGATCGCGGCCCAGGTGGAGAAGGCCCTGCGCGGGGAGCAGAAGGAGATCTCGACCCCGGAGCAGCGGCGCCAGGTCGTGCGCGACGACGTGCGGGCCGAGGTGGTGACCAAGGAGCGCATCCGCGAGCTGCAGGCCGAGCTGTCCGACGCGCGCGAGGCGTGGAACATCTACCCCGAGACGCTCAGGCTCGTCCTCGACGAGGCGCTGCGCCTGGCGGGACACCGGGGGCTCGAACCCGTCGAGGCCGGGGATCTGGCCGGCAGGGCCTGGCTGCTCAAGAACCTGCCGGCGGCCTGGTCCGAGTGCGCGGCGTTCATCAAGGACGCCAAAGGAAGGCTGCTAGGCCTGGTGTTCGACGAGCAGGACGGCCGCGACCGGCGCGACGTGTCGCTCGTTCACCTGGACCACCCGCTCGTCAAGCGGGCGCTGGCCGTGTTCCGCCAGAACCTGTGGTCCGAGAAGGTGCACGACTCGCAGCAGATGTCTCGCGTCTCGTACCGGGTGGTGCGCAAGCGGGACCTGTCCCGGCCGGCGGTGCTGCTCGTCTCGCGCCTGATCGCGGTCAGCGAGCAGGGCCAGAAGCTGCACGAGGAGCTGGTGCTCACCGGCGGGGCGTTCCAGGAGGCCGAGATCGACCTCGCCACGGAGGAACGCCTCGAGCGGGTGCTTGCCGCGGATGGAGAGCACCCTGCTCTCCCGGTCGAGATCGCGAACACGCTGCGCCGGCTGTTCAAGGCACACGAGCAGCAGCTCGTCAGCGCGTTGGAGGACCGGGTCGACGAGGCTGAGAAGGGTCTCAAGGAGCGGCTCAAGCAGCGCGGGCTGGACGAGGCCCGCGAGATCCGCGCCCTCGTCGACGAGCGCCGCAAGGAGATCGACAAGCGGGTCGTCGAGATGGAGGGGTACCAGACCACGTTCTTCGACAAGCTGGAGGGCGAGCAGTACGACCGCGACGTCAAGTGGCTGGAACAGCGCCGCGACCAGCTCGCCAAGGAGCGCGAGACCGAGCCCGAGGCGATCAAGGCCCGCTACAAGATGCGCGGCAAGCCCCGCGCGTTCCCCCTGGCCGTGCTCTACCTGCTGCCCGACAGCCTGGTGAAGGGGGGCCGATCATGAGCGGGCATGCGGACTGGCTCGCCCTGGTGGGCCGCGACGGGCTCGTGATCGCCGAGCCGGTGCTCGACGAGCGGTTCCCCGAGGGGCCGACGCCCGTGAACCGGGGCATGCACCACTGGTTCCGGCGCCGGGCCGAGCGGTACCGGGTCGCCCGGGGCGACGGCGACCCCGAGAAGCAGGCGACCGGCGCGCGCCAGTGGATCGACTTCCTGCTCGAGGACCTGCTCGAGCTGCCGCGGGAAGCCTGGCGCAAGGCCGGCGACGTGCCCGCGAGCTGCGGCGTCTACCTCGACGAGCTCGACCAGACCCTGCGCGCCGACCGGGTGCTGGTGCGCGGCGCCGAGCCGGCGCTGCTGGTGATGATCGTGCGGCCGGACCAGCGGCTCGACCGCAAGGACCGGCGCGAGGGCCGCTGGAAGGCGTCGCCCACCACCAAGCTCGAGCGGCTGCTGCGCGAGACCGACCACCCCCTGGGCCTGGTCACCAACGGGGACGCGTTTCGGTTGATCTACGCCCCGGCCGGGCTGAACGGCGGCCACGTCACCTGGACCTTCCGGCTGCTCACCGAGGAGAAGCCCACCCTCGACGCGTTCGCCACCCTCCTTTGCCGCGACGTGCTGCTGCCCCGCGGCGAGTCGGATCTTTCCCTCGCCGACATGTGCCGCCTGTCCATCGACCGCCAGGCCGAGGTGGCCGACCAGCTCGGCGAGCAGGTGCGCGGCGGGCTCGAGCAGCTCATCCGCGCCTGGGACGCGGCCGACCGGGACGCCGAGGGCAAGCTGCTGGCGTCGATGACCGAAGACCGAATCTACGAGGCGGGCCTGGTCACGATGATGCGGCTGGTCTTCCTGCTCTACGCCGAGGAGCGCGATCTGTTGCCCCACGGCGAGGTGCTCTACGACCAGGGCTACGGGCTGACCTGGCTCTGGCACCGGCTCCAGGAGCAGAGGCGCGAGGCGCCGGTGACGATGACGACCACGCGCGACGCGTGGGACCGCTTCCTCGCCACCTGCCGCCTGGTCCACGGCGGCTGCCGCCACCCGGACCTCAACCTGCTGGCCTACGGCGGGCGACTGTTCGACCCGGCGCGCTTCCCGGCCCTGGAGGACCCGCGCTGCCGGGTGCCCAACAGCACCTTCCACGAGGTGCTGCACGGGCTGCTCTTCGCCAGGCAGCGCAAGGGCGGCGAGCCCCAGCGGGTGGGCTACTGGGCGATCGACGTCGAGCAGATCGGCTACATCTACGAGGGCCTGCTCGACCACCGCTGCGCGCGCGCCGGCGACGTGCCGATGGTCAAGCTGCGCGGCGCCGGCGAGGCCGCGGTCGAGGTCACCGAGCTGGAGGGCAAGAGCCCCGAGGATCTGGTCCGCCTGATCGCCGAGAACACCGGTTCCAGGCCCGAGGCGGCGCTCAAGATGCTGGAGCGCGAGGCACTGCCCCGAGACATCGAGCTATTGAACCGGCTGCCGGCGCCGGTGGCCGAGCGCGTCCGGCCGCTGGCGAGCGTCGTGCAGTGCGAGAAGGTGGTGCCGCCTTTCTGGCGCTACCTGACCACCGGGACGAGCCGCCGGGCCTCGGGCGCCCACTACACGCCCCAGTCGCTGACAGAGAGGATCGTGCGCGTCACGCTCGAGCCGCTGGTCCACCGCAACGTGGAGGGCAAGCCGGGGCTGCTGGTGGAGCCGCGGGAGGTGAAGGCTCCCAGGGAGCTGCTGGGCCTCAAGGTCTGCGACATCGCGATGGGATCGGGGGCTTTCCTGGTGCAGGCGGTGCGGTACCTGGCCGATCGGCTGGTGGAGGCGTGGGACCGGGCGCTGGCCGCGGACCCGGCGGCCCACCTGTCGATGCCGTACGCCGAGCCGGTGACCGACGCCGAGGCGCAAGCCGTGATCGATCCGGAGAAGCGGGACGAGATGGTGGTCTGGGCGCGGCGGTACGTGGCCGAGCGGTGCGTCTACGGGGTGGACGTGAACCCGCTGGCGGTGGAGATGGCGGCGCTGTCGTTGTGGCTGACGACGCTGGCCAAGGACCGGCCGTTCACGTTCCTCGACCACGCGCTCAAGTGCGGCGACTCGCTGGTGGGCGTGGAGATGGATCAGCTCCACACCTGGTCGCTCGACCGGGACGGCGAGGGGACGCCGCTGTTGAAAAGGGTAGCCGCGAACGCAGTGAACGAGGCGCTGGCTCTGCGCAAGCAGCTCGAGGGGTTCCCCGTGGTGGACGCCGCCGACGCCGAGCGCAAGGCGGCGCTCTTGGAGAAGGCCGAGCGGGCGATGGACCGCGCCCGCCTGGCCGGCGACCTGATCGTCGCGCCGTCGTTCGCCGAGGAGAAGAAGGCCAAGCAGGCCGAGCTGCGCGACGCGCTGTTGGGCAGGTTCATCGCCCTGTCCACCGAAGACGACCACGCCCGCCTCCGCGCCGAGGCGAACAAGCTCCTAGCCGGACAGCGAACCTTCCACTGGCCGCTCGAGTTTCCAGAGGTGTTCCTCGATGCCGCGAACGGAGGCTTCGACGGGATCGTCGGCAACCCGCCTTACGTGGGCGGTCAGTTCATCCGTCGCCAGCTCGGCGAGCGGACGCTCGGCTGGCTGCGCACGAGGTGGCCCCACAGCCACGGCACGGCCGACTACGCGGCGTTCTTCTTCCTGCGGGCGTTCGAGGAGCTGCGCCGGGGCGGGTGCTTGGGGCTCGTGGCGACCAACACGGTCACCCAGGGGGACACCCGCGAGAGCGGCCTCGACAGGATCGTCGCCGATGGAGGCGAGATCTACGCCGGCATCGCGCGCACCCCGTGGCAGGGCGGCGCCGCCGTCAACGTGAGCACGATCTGGGTGCACCGCGGCGAGTGGGCGGGAAAACGAATGCTCGACGACATGCCGGCCGACTCGATCTCCTCGGCGCTCGACGCCGGCGGCCTGATCGGCAAGCCCGAGCGACTGGCGGCCAACGCGAACAAGAGCTTCCAGGGATCGAACGTCCTCGGCCTCGGGTTCGCATTGCCGCCCGATGAGGCACAGGCGCTAATCGCCAAGGACCCGCGCAACGCGGACGTTCTGTTTCCCTACCTGAACGGGAAAGACCTCAACACCTCGCCCGACCAGTCCCCCAGCCGCTGGGTGATCAACTTCTTCGACTGGCCGCTCGAGAAAGCCGAGCAGTACCCGGACTGCATGAAGATCGTGCGGGAGAAGGTCAAGCCGGAACGGGCCGGGAAAAGCTACAGCAAGGCCGCACGAGACTACTGGTGGCGCTACGAGCGGTATCGACCCGAGCTCTACCGCACCATCGCCCCGCTGGAGCGGGTGTTGGTTTGCGCTCAGACCAGCCGTGTTTGGACGACTTCTTTTGTTCATACGAGCTTGGTGTACTCACACTCGACAATAGTATTCCCACTGGATGGGTGGTGCGATTTCGCGACCATGCAGGCATTCACCCATGACAGTTGGCGAGAGAAATATGGCCCCACGCTGAAGACAGATCGGCGGTACACACCCACAGATGTGTTCGAGACATTCCCGTTCCCG
>JAWOBP010000185.1:0-23091 GCA_046484285.1 Polyangia bacterium | reverse complement strand
CTCTTGGCCAGCCAGGCGCCGATCAGCTTCAGCACTCTTGGGCGGGGTAGCAGGAAGAGGCGCTCCTGCTCGCAGCGGTTGGTGACGAAGTAGGCTTTGTCGGGGCTCCAGAATCTCATCGCGGTCCTCCCGGCTTGCGGCGCGCCGTCCCATTCGGCGCTGCTCACAGTAGATATCGGCCGCTGGGCCCCTCGAGTTGCATTTTTTTGAAAACCCCAACGATCCCAACGCGATCCGTTCAGGGGGTAAGGGCGTAGTAAGGGCGTATTCGGCAACCACGCGGCTCTTCCACGCGCGGTCGGAACTCTGGTGCACCCGCCTATCAGCCCACCGCTCGCTCCGGCGTGGAGGATGCGGAAGGCGTCCCCCTGTTCAGTGTGTCAGGGTCCCTGAACAAAAAGAGTCGTGCCTGCCGATTCCCGGGCGACCCCGGACCCGTCCCGGGCGGGTCCGGAGCCGTCCCGGGGCGGGTTTTTGTCGTCGCGGGAGGAATAGGAGCCGTCTCCGGGCTTCCCAGACCGTCCCGGGGCGATTTCGTGGTTTTTCGGATTGGCTTCGATCCTTGTCTCATCAGAGCCGAAGAGACGGCGAGCACGTGCCGGGAGCAGGTCCGCCCCCAAGGGGCTGTCCGCCGAGGCCTGTTGCGACGAAGAATCAGAACTGGAAGTAGATGAACGGAGTCACCTCGGTCATCGCCACCTGTCTCAACGCGAGCAGCACCCCCACCAGCGAGGCGGCCTGCAGCGGGGCGGGCAGGGCGTGGAAAGCGCGCGAGGCGGCGTCGAGCCATGTCCGCGGAATCCAGTGCCCGACCGCGGCGACGAGCAGCATGCCCAGTACCGGCCACTGCAGGTTGGCCGTGCCGGGATCGAGCGCCGCGATCGAGCCCAGCACGCCGGCGGCCAGCTCGAAGTCGGGCGCGCGGAAGAAGACCCAGCCCGCGCAGACCAGGTGGAAGGTCGCAACGACGCCGATCGCCTGTCGCCAGCGGGAGCGGGATCGATCGCCGGAGCGCAGGCGCTGGAAGACCCGCGTCGCGACCAGCGCCAGCCCGTGGATCAGCCCCCAGAAGACGAAGGTCAGCGCCGCGCCGTGCCAGAGGCCGCCGAGCAGCATCGTGATCATCAAGTTGGCGTAGGTCCTGGCCTTGCCGTGCCGCGAGCCGCCCAGCGGAACGTAGAGGTAGTCGCGCAGCCAGGTCGAAAGCGAGATGTGCCAGCGCTGCCAGAACTCGCGCAGGTTGGCGGCGCGGTAGGGCGCGTCGAAGTTCTCGGGTATCTCGAAGCCGAGCAGCGCCGCCGAGCCGATCGCGATATCGGAGTAGGCCGAGAAGTCGGCGTAGATCTGAAAGGCGTAGGCGTATACCCCGAGCAGGCACTCCAGCGAGGAATACATCGACGGATCGCTGAAAACCTTGTCCACCAGATGCGCGCCGAGAAAGTCGGCGATCGCGATCTTCTTGACCAGCCCCAGCCCGATTCGGAACAAAGCGCGGCTGCCGCGCTCGGAGCTCAGACTGGGACGGCGCGAGATCTGGGGCAAGAGGTGGCTGGCGCGGACGATCGGACCGGCGACGAGCTGCGGAAAGAACGAGACGAACAGCAGGTACTCCACGTAGCTGTCGGCCGGCGGCATTCTGCGACGGTAGACGTCGATCGTGTAAGAAAGGGTTTGGAAGGTGTAGAACGATATTCCCACTGGCAGGAGCACGCGCAGGTGGACCGGATCGACCTGCAGCCCCAGAAAGGCCAGCAGATCGACGAAGGAACCCACGAAAAAGTCGAAGTACTTGAAGGTGGCCAGGATGCCGAGATCGACGCAGACCGAAAGCGCCAGCAGCCCCCGCCGCGCCGCCGGCCGCCGCTGGCGGGCGAGCGCGCGACCCACGAAGAAGTCGAGCGTGGAGGAGAGGAAGATCAAGGAGAGGTACTTCCAACTCCAGCAACCGTAGAAGAAGTAGCTGGCCGCAAGCAGCCACAGCGCGCGGGGCAGGCGCCGACGCGACAGGAACCAGGCGCCGACGAACGCGACGATCAGCAGCGCCGCGTACTCCGGAGAGTTAAAGAGCATCTTCCCCGTTCATCCAGGCCCAGACGCGGTCGGCCCAGCGGCGCCCCTGAGCCGGCGGGAGATGGACACCCCACCTGGGTAGAGCTTCCAGCTCCATGCGGCGCGTCTCGAAGTAGCGACACGGCTCGCAGGTCGACCTCAGCACCTCGTTCAATCCATGCCGATCCGGAATCGAAGGAGGCGGTCCGATCCAGAAGCAGCGCCGCGGGCCGATCTTCTCGACCAGGGCGCGGATCCAGGGCTCGAAACGGTGCGGGTGGGGGTTGCGGATCGCGTTGCCGCCCAGGGTCACGATCACGATGTGCGGGTGGTACTCCTCGATCTCTCGGCGCAGCCTGCCGCTGGCGACCCATGACTTGCTGCGCGATCCGACCCAGGTCTCGGCCCGATAGCGCCCCCCAGCCCGTCTGATCCGCTTGCGCAGCCCGGAAATCAGCCCCCTGGAGACGTGCGAGTCGCCGATGTGCAAGACGCGCTTGCCGCTCCAGTCGATCGGCTCGGGGTAGACCTCGCCGACCTCGGGAAGCGGCACAGGCGGACCGGGAAAACCGCTGGCCGCCGCGCCCAGTGACCCGGCATCTTCTCTGCCCTCCTCCGAGGTCTCGAGAGCCGTCGCCGACAACAGCTCGGCGTCCACCCTCAGGGCGTTCAGACACGTGAACGCGGCGAGCAGAACGATTATGAAACCGATCGGGCGCATCGAAACTGCCAGTGTTTACAACGAACGCCCGGAACTTGCCAGATCGCATCTCGGGTATTATATTTGTATACATGAGGCTACATATAGCCGGTACCCGCGCAAGAACCGACCGTCGACAGATGGTCAGGGAGCTGCTGCTCGTCTCGATTCTGCTGGTCGGGATCGCGGCGGTCTCCTGCCCGGTCACGCACGGCGGAACCGCCTCGGCCGCGAACGAATCGGACGAGGTGCTGGGCGTGGGCCCTCCGGAGGGGCGCGGCGCCGAAGAGGAGCACGAGATCGACAGCCGAGGGGTCGACGCCGACGAGGGGGATCTGAGCGAGATGGAGCGCGGTGGAAGGACCGTCTCGCTGCGGGGAGCGCCGCTCGCTTTGTTCTTCGAGAGCCTCGGCGAGCTGGAGCGCGACGGCGAAGGTCTGGTTCGCGTGCTGCACTGGGGCGACTCGCACACGGCCGCCGACTTTTTGACCACCGCGATTCGAGGCTCGCTGCAAGCGCGCTTCGGCGACGGGGGGCGGGGCTTCGTGCTGCTCGGCGAGCCGTGGCCCTCGTACCGGCCGACCGGGGTCGAGGCGGGAGCGGATCGCCCCTGGGACTGCGAACGGATCCTGCTGGCCGCGGATCCGGCCACCCTCGACGGACGTTACGGCCTGGGCGGAGTGGCGGTCGAGACCGAACGCTCGCAAGCGCGTACCTGGGTCGCGACCGCCGACGAGGGCTCCTTCGGTCGCGAGGCCGCGACCTTCGAGATCTTCTACCTGAATCGGCCCGGGGGCGGATCGTTTCGCGCCTTCGTCGACGGCAGGCGCCGCGCCACGGTCTCGACTGCTTCACGCGAGGTCGGCAGCGGCTTTCTGCGGCTGGAGGTCGAACAGGGCGAGCACCGGCTCGAGATCCGGGCCAACGGGGACGGCCCGATCCGGCTGTTCGGCGCCGTCGTGGAGAGCGCCGGTCCGGGCGTGGTCTACGACAGCCTGGGGATCAACGGCGCCTTCACCTCGACGCCGCTGCGCTGGGACGCCGATCTGCTCGCCGAGCAGGTGCGGCGCCGTGACCCGAGCCTGATCGTGGCGATGTACGGAACCAACGACGCGCTCGCGCGCAGCCTGACGCCAGAGAGGTACCGCGGACGGGTCCGCCAGCTGATCTCGCGGCTGCGGGCCGGAGCGCCCCAGGCGGCCTGCCTGCTGCTCGGGCCGCCCGACCTGGAGCTCGGGAGCATTCCCGACGAGGAAGAAGGCGAGCGCGAGAGCTGGATGATTGACATGCAGAGCCAGGTGGCGGCCGAGCGGGACTGCGCCTTTCTGGACCTGCGCGAGCTGATGGGCGGCGAAGGATCGCGCCGAGAGTGGCTGGGCGCGGGCCTGGCGCGGGACGACGGCATCCACCTCACCCTGCCCGGCTACCTCGACCTGGGCGAGGCGATCGCCGAGGAGCTGCTCGCGGCCTACGACCGACACCTTGACGAGCTGGAGCAAGGCGAAGAAGAAAAGGAAAGGAGCTGAGCGATGGAGATTGCCGAGCTTGCTTCTCTGAATTTCTGGAACGGGCTGGTGCGAGAGCATCTCTCCGAGGTCGTGATGGTGCTGACCGCGGCGCTGGTGGCCCTGGCCGACCGCTACGCGCGCCGCCTCCTCCAGGGCTGGACATCCTCCTGGAACCGCGCCTTGAGGCTGCTGACCTTCCTTTTGGTCTGCTCCGCGGGCTACGCCGCCCTGGCCCTGGGCCTGGCCTGGGCCGTGCGCAGCGGATTGACCCTCTCGGGGGGAGCCTACATGGCACCGGTCGTGCTGGGAGTGCTGCTGCTCGTAGCGCTCGAGGCCCAGCGCCAGCGTCAGATCTGAAAACGCCCCCACCGACCGAAGCCCAATGACTACAACAAGTCTCGGTCTCTTATGACACGCAAACTGTGAAAGCTCGTATCAGTACCCCGCCAGCAGGGCTCTGGTGAACTCCCTTGCCACCAGGACGTAGCCCTTCTTCCGCAGGTGAAGGTGGTCCCCGGAAACCAGATCTCGCCGCGAGGCGATCCAGCGGCAGAGCGAGCCCGGTCCCCCGCTCACCGCCCGGCTGTCCCAGAAGCCGCAACCCATCTCGTGGGCCACGCGGCGCTGCACCTCCACCACCCTGGCCACCTTGCGCCGCTCGGGGCACATCGAGACCGGGCCGACCAGCAGGCAGCTCGCTCCGAAGGTGAGGCGCCGCATCTTGGAGACCGCCCGCCGCAGGTCGCGCTCGTACTTGGGCAGCGATAGCCTCGGTGAAAGCGCCTCGTTACCGCCGTAGCTCAACACGACCAGGTCCGGCCTCCTCGAGACGAGCTGCTCGGCGAGCAGCCCCTCGTCCCAGAGGTTGATCGCGGCCGCGCGGTGGCCGTTGATCCCCAGCGTGTCGTAGACCACGCCCGAGCGGTCGCGCTCCACCGCAAAGCCCAGGATCCGCACCCGCCGCCCCCCGACCACTCTTCCGCGAATCCCGTGGGCCCCCTCGTCCAGCCGCCAGCGGCTCCGCACCAGGCCGATCTCGTCCCTTCGAACATCGACGCGAAGCGGCGGCATTCCGTCGATCGAGACGTCCACCGCCCCGCCGCACGGACGCCCCAGCGCGTGCAGCTCGAAGACGCCCCCGCGTATCTCGGGCACCTCGATCTCGAACCAGGCTTCCGGACCCGCGCCCTCCATCGCCACGCCGGCCAGCCCCCACAGCCCGTCCGGAGGACCGAAGCCCTTGGCGAAACCGAGCCTGCGCGTGTTGAACGCGCGGCCGCAGTCCGCCGAGGTCGAACCGCTGTGCCAGCTCCCGTGGGGGCGCGGCAGCAGGTAGCCCGGACCGCCGTCGCCGAAGCGCTCCTGCAGGGCGCGCCTGACCTCGCCGGTCCACAGGTCGGCCGCCACGTTGCTGTCGCCGAAGTGCAGCACGCGCACCCGGCGCTCCGAGCCCGCGGCCAGTCCGTGCAGAGCCTCGTGGAAGCGGTCCAGCGCGCCCGCGTTCTCCACCGGGACGCTGCGCACCACCACCTCGCCGCCGATCGCCCCGGCGCGCCAGCGATCGACGCGGCGGGGCCGCGCTCCGTCCGCCGGCGTCCCGAGCGAGGCGATCGCGACCGCCAGCACCGCGAGCGGCGCCGCGAGGCGACGTCTTCCCAGCAATCGATCGAGCATCCGGCCGGTCATTCCACGCATCGCAAACGAACGCTGGAAGCAAAGCGTTCGTTTGATTCTATCACGACGAAGAAGCAATGTAGAAGCCGGAGAGCCGCCGCGCCGGCCGCGGTTGACCGGCGGCGATCTTTTTGGCTACGGTTTCGAGCGGGCGGGAGGAGAGTCGATGGCCAGGCAACGAAAAGGCAGCGGCAAGCGCGCTGCGCGACGCGTCAGCCGGGACGAGAGCGCTCCTGGCAAGGCGGAGAAGAAGTCGCAGCAAAGCACACCCGAGGATCCGGACAAGCCCAAGATCTCCGAGCGCCCCAAGGAGACCGACTCGGGCTTCGGCGTGCTCAAGGGCGTCGCGATCGCGCTGATCGTGCTGATCCTGGGCGCCGGCGTGGTAAGCCGTTTCATCGGCGGGGACGACGCCACGCGCGGGGACAAGCTGCCCGGCGAGCTGTGCGACGAGACGATCGAGTGCGAGAGCGGATCGATCTGCTACTCCTACAAGAAGAACGAGAAGCGCTGCTGGAAGACCTGCGGGGCGGACGAGAGCTGCGAGCCCGGCTACACCTGCGTCTCCTCCGCCGAGCAGGCGGGACGCAAGAGCACTCGCGTGCGGGCGGTCTGCATCGAAGATGACAAGGTTCGCTAGCCCACTGCTGCTCGCTTCGCTCCTCGCCGCCTGCCGGCAGGCTCCGGAACCCCCTCGGGTAGAACCGATCACCACTCCGATTCCGGAAGAGTCGTCGCGCCGCACGCCTCTGCCTTCCGCGCGGCTCGACGCGGGACAGGAGGCCGCCGAGGAGAGCTCACCCCTGCCCGACCCGGAGAAGGTGCTGGAACGGCGCGGCTCCTCCCGCTTCGCGGTGCCCGGCTCGGTGCGCTGGTCGATCGAGATGCGCGATCCGATCACCTTCATCGAGTGGACACCGCTGGCCGGCCTGCTGGTCTCGACCGGATCCGAGGTGCACAACGTGACCAGCTGGGGTCAGGATCGCTGGCGTTTCGTCGCCGGCGAGAACCACGAGCCGCTCGTGGCGAACGGAGAGCAGCTGGTCTGGTCGCCAGAGTTCGAACGACTCACCAAACTCGAGCGCTGGGGACGCACCGGCTGGCAGCTCGACTGGCACGGCCGGCTGCTGAGCGACTCGGGCGGAGGTTTCTTCCTGGTGGACGCCGCCACGGTCTCGGCGGTGGGGGGAGACGGCGAGCTGCGCTGGCGCGTCAACCTGGAGGGGCTGCGCCGCCTGGCCGGGCCGTTCCCCTGCCGGGAGGGGACGCTGTTTCAGGGCATCCGCGGGGTCAAGGGAGTGGCGGTCATGATCTCGAGGCGCGGCGCGGTGATGCGCGAGACGCCGCTCGATCGGCGCAGCGTGGTGCTGGGCTCGAGCCCCGCCTGCGAGCCGCTGGTCTGGAGCGGCGGAGAGATCTCCCTGCTGGACGCTCGGGGTCTGCCGCTCTGGCAGCACGAGATTCCGCGCGCCCCGCTGGTCCGCCGCCTGGCCGACGGCTTCCTGCTGGCCAGCGGCGACGCCCAGGCCCCGCTGCGGGTCACCTTTCTCGAGGAGGACGGAACCGTCTCCTGGAGCGAAAGCCTCCCGGTCGAGGGCCGCCTGACCGATCTGACGCCGTTCGCGGCCGACGGCAGCCGACCGCGGGCCTACGGCCTCTGCCTGGACGTCTCCAGCCCCTGCGCGCGACCGGAAGGAGATCGAGGTCCGTACAACGCTCTCGTCACCTCCGACGACCAGGGCGAGCACCGCGTGCTGACCCGCCATGTAAAAGGTCACCTCGACCTGGAGGACTACCCGGGAGGCGGGCTGGTGATCGCGAGCTCCTCCGAGGCGGAGCGAACCGAGGTGACCCGCCGCGCGGAAAGCGGTACGGTGCTCTGGCAGGTCACGCTTCCGGGCCGGCTCTCGGCCGGTCCTTACGTGGGGCCGTCCGGAGAGGTATACGTTGCGACGTGCGAGGGCTGGAGCTGCGCTCCGCCCTACCGGCTGGTCGCCCTGACCGGCCGGCCGCCGGAGGCAGACGGCGACTAGTCGACAGACGGAGGCCAGATGCTCTTCCCAGCCCTGTTCGCCCGAGGAAAGCTGGGCGACCTGATACCCAGGAACCGGATCTGCCTGCCAGCGCTGCACCTCGGGCTGGCCGAAGAAGGCCGCCCCAGCGAGGCGATGCACCGCTTCTACGAGGACCGGGCGCGCGGGGGCGCCGGGCTGATCATCGCGGGCACCTGTGACGCCTGGAGCGGAGATCGGCCGGAGCTGTCCGGGGCACTGGCCCTGACAGAAGACAGCCACGTCCCGGCGATGGCAGAGCTGGCCGAGAGAATCCGCACAGCCGGCGCGACCGCGGGCGTCCAGATCTCGCCGCTGGCCGGATACAACAAGCCCGACTGGCACCCCGAGCCCGAGCTGATCCCGAAGATCCGCGACTCGATCGCAGAGGCGGCCAGACGGGCCCGCGAGGCGGGCTTCGAGCTCGTGGAGCTGATGCTCAGCGGGGGCAGCCTGCTGAGCCACTTCCTCTCTCCGGCGCACAACACCTGGGGCATTCCCGGCTACTCGGGCGGCTGGAGGGAGCGGCTGCGACTGCCGCTGGAGTCGATCGCGGCGATGCGCGAGGCGGTCGGCGAGGGCTTCCCGATCCTGGTGCGCATCCACGGGCACGAGTACCTCGAGGGCGGCTACGGGATCGAGGGCGCGGACCAGATCGTGCCGGCGCTGGAGCGGGCCGGAGTCGCGGGCTTCGACGTCACCGGCGGCGGGCACCGCACCTCGCTGCCGCAGATCACTCCGCAGACTCCGCCGCTGGCGTTCGCCTACCTGGCCCAACGCGTACGGCTCATCTCCGAGCTGCCGGTCCTCAGCGGCGGGCGGGTGCGCGAGCCGCTCGAGGCCGAGGCGATCCTGGCGGCCAGCGGAGCGGACTTCATCAACCTCGGTCGAGCCCTGATCGCCGATCCCGAGTGGCCGCTCAAGGCCGAGCAGGGCCGGGAGGCCGAGATCGTGCCGTGCATGGCCTGCGGCGCCTGCCTGGACCGCGTGATGTCCAACCGTCCGATCCTCTGCTCGCTCAACCCCGAGGTGGGCCAGCGGGAGCCGCTCGTCGAGAGCGACGACTCGGCGGGAAAGAGCGCGCTGGTAGTCGGCTCCGGTCCGGCCGGGCTGCAAGCCGCCTGGACGCTGCACCAGATGGGTTACCAGGTGACGATCAAGGAGCGGGACAACCGTCCCGGCGGCCGCTGGCGGCTCGCCTCGCGCATGCACGGACGCAAGGACCTGCGCGCCGCGCTGCACGCCTTCACCTCGCGCCTGGCCCGCGCCGGCGTTCCGATCGAGACCGGCTCGGAGGTGACGCCCGAACAGGTGCGCACGATCGGACCCGACGTGCTGGTGCTGGCCACCGGCGGCCGCAAGCGGCTGCCCGAGATCCCGGGTCTGGAGACGCACCCGGACGTCGTGCACGTCGACGACCTGCTCACGCGCGAGCAGCCCGCCGGGCCTCGCACGGCGATCCTGGGAGCCGGGGGCGTGGGAGTCGAGCTGGCGATCCACCTCGCGGGCGAGGGTGAACCCAGCCTGGCCGCGCTGGGCTTCCTGGCGCGCTACGGCGACCCGGAGTGGCTGGAGGAGGCGCTCTCCTTCCGCCCGCCCCGCGAGGTGACCCTGCTGCGGAGGCGCGGATACGCCGGCAGGGGCGTGGGCCGCTCGCTGCGCTGGACGATGATGCGCGACCTGGAACGCCTCGGAGTGCAGGTGATCGACCGCACCGAGTACCGCGAGATCACGCCCGACGGAGTCGTAGTCCACGATCGCCGCCAGGAGGAGACGGTTCTCGTGCCGGCCGACACGATCGCGATCGCGACCGGCTACGAACCGGCCCCCGAGATCCTGGAGCGCTTCGAGGGCACGGCCGGGGAGGTGATCGCCGCCGGAGACGCCGAGCGGGTGCGCAACATAGGATCCGCGGTCCGCTCCGCCCACCAGGCCGTCCGCTCCGCCTCGGAGCACCCGTCGTCGGACTGATCCCGCGCGAGTCTCTGTGCAGCTACCAGGCCCGAGGCTCGAAGCTCTCGGAGTTGACCAGCACCGCGTCTTCGCCGGACTGGCCGATCACGAACAGGCCGCGCTTCTCGGCGAAGCGGGCCACGTCGTCGGGCAGGACCATCGCGGCCACGGCTCCCATCAGCCGCTTGGAGGCGAACTCGGGAAACAGGATCTTGAACTTGGCCAGTCTCTCGAGGTGATCGCGCACGTCTTCGGCCGAAAGCTTCGACTTCACCTCCACGGCCACGGCGGCGTCGTCATTCACGACGAGCAGGTCGACTTGCAGGGCCACTCCGTTCTTGTCTCCTTTCACGTCGCTCAACGTGCGGGTGACGTCGATCCCCTGCTCGCGAAACAGCCGCACAAGGCCGGGCCGGACCACGCCCTCGACGAACTCGCCCAGCCGGTTGCCCAGATCACCGATCTGCTTGCCGACGGCGGCGATCTTTCGATCGGTTTGCCTGAACAGCTCTTTGATCTCCTCGAACCCGGACTCCATGACTCGTCCTCCTGCTTCGAATCCTACCACGACTCCGTGAGAATGCTTTGCTTTGGATATCGGTCGAAAAGGCGCTGGAGTTGCAAAAAGTTTTCATCTCCTTTTCAGCCGAGTCATGGACGAGACCGCGATACGCTCGATTTTCCTCCCGAAAAGGTAGTAAAAACCGATAATACACTTGGGGTTTCACTCGCAAGGGAGCGCGACATGTACAGACGTGACCGCGAGCCACTTTTCTCGCCGAGCGATCTCGTGGGGTACCATGGGCTGTCCCTATCGTACGCTGCTTGATCTGCGGGCGCTCGACGACGACACCCTTGTCCCGGCCGAGGATGACGACTCCGAGAGGCTGTTCCAGGTGAAGGGAGACGAGCACGAGCGATCCTACCTCGAAAAACTGGAGCGTGAGCGCGGACGCGTCGCCGCGGTCGAGCCGAGTGGATCGCTGGAGGAGCGAGCGGCGCGCACGATGGACGCCATGCGCTCTGGCGCCGATGTGGTCTTTCAAGCCACGCTGCTCGATCACCCCTGGCGAGGATACGCGGACTTCCTTATCAAAGTGGAGTCGCACTCGAATCTGGGGGCGTTCTCCTACGAAGTGGCAGGCACCAAGCTCGCGCGAACGGCGCGGCCCAAGCACGTAGTACAGATATCGGTCTACAGCGGCCTGCTCGAGAAGATCCAAGGGGCCATGCCGAAGCGGATGCACCTCGTGCTCGGCGATGAGACCACAGTGAGCTTCCGCACGGATTCCGTGGCTCGTTACGTCGATCGGGCGTGCCGGAGGTTGGAGGAGTTCGCTGCCAGCTCACCGTCGGATCTCACGCCTGATCCGTGTGTCTGAAGATTGCTGGGATCGACTGGCCGATGGCCGCCGACGATCTGCGGCGGTTCTTGAGCCCGCGGCAGCAAGAAGGGCTCGATCTTTTAAGGCGCAGAGCTTTTTTCCTTCCACGTCGACAAGCTGGCGCGCGTCTTTCAGCGATGATCGCTACTCCATGAACCTGTCGAAGCCGTGAGCTGCCCCGTCAGTCTTCCCTCTTTCCGTTGTCGAAAGAGGACCAGATCCCGATCCCCATCAGCGAGTGATCCAGCCCCAGCTCCGCCGCGGGACGGACGATCTCCAGCTTGTGCCCGCCCGAGATCTCTCTCCACAGGCGCCCCACCCCGGCTGTCTGCCGGCGCGCTCCGGTGATGTCGTGCAGGGCGACGAAGCGCTGCTGAAAGCGCCTCTCGCGCTCGAAATCGGCTCGCACCGCCCGGTAGGAATGATCGGCGTCGATCATGACCAGGTCCACGCTCCCCAGCTCGGCGCGAAACTCGGCGTAGCCGGCCGACTCCGAGCTCCCTCGGAAGAAACGGGCGCCGGGCGGCAGCCTCACCTCCAGGCCGAAGCGCTCGGCGTAGCCCTGGTCGCAGGCGGCGACCAGCTCGAAGTCGAACAGATCGTGGAGCAGGCGCACCAGCGCTCCGGTCCAGACTCCGATCTCCAGGTACGAGCGTATCCCGCAGCGCTCGATCAGCCGGCACAGGTCGATCAGCTCCTCGCGGCTCTGCAGCGGCCGATCTACCAGCGCCTCACCTCGCTCGGCCAGCTGCGCCTCGCAAGCGGCGTCCCACAAGTCGATCCCGGCCAGCTCGGCCCGAAAGTCCCTGCCTTTGATTGCTTTCGACATCAGACCTCGATCAGCATCTGGCGACGCAGCCGGCGGTACTCCTCGCTTCGCGCTCCGCCGGCCAACCGCACCGTCAGCGGTGGCAGATCGCGGCGCCGCCCGGCGGCGGCCAACAGGTGGATTGCAAAAAGCGGAGCGCGCCCTTCGATCGCGATCACCTCGCGACGCTGCAAGACCTTCAGCCCGGCCTCCCGCGCGGCCGCCTCGACGCGCTCGTCCGCGGCAGCGTGGCAAAGGCAGACCACCCCGCCCGGCGCCAGCGCCCGCGATGCCGCGCGGCAGAAGTCGAAGATGTCGCCGTGCTGCTCCAGGCGCGCCGCGGCCCGCTGCGGATAGGGAGAGGCGACCGCGCTCCGGGGCGGCAGGTAGGGGGGATTGGTCACCACCAGCTCGAAGCGCTCCTCCGCGCCGAGCACGGCCGGCGAGCGCAGATCGCCGCAGCGCACGTCGACTCGCGCGCCGATTCCGTTCAGGCGTGCGCTGCGTTCGATCAGCTCGGCGCAGCGGGCCTGGATCTCGACGCAGACCAGGCGAGCCGCCGGGTCCAGGCGCAGCAGCGCGAGCAGACCCACCGAGCCGCTGCCCGCTCCCAGGTCGAGCACGCTACTGGCGTCGGGCCGAGCGCCGAGCGCCGTCCAGGCGGTGACCACGTCGTCGGTGGTGTAGCGCTGGCCGCGCTCGAGCTGGTAGATCCACCAGGCTCCGGCCAAGCGATCGAGCGTCTCGCCGGGACCGGCCGTTGAAGGATCGACCCGCTCGGGGCCGGTGGGAATCGCGCGCCGCCACATGTCCGATCCATACGACGGGAGCGCCGCGGCGAAAAGCCCCGGTCGCCGGCGTCTAGCGCCTGAAGCGGTGCATCGAGACGTTCATCAGCAGGCCCACGCTCAGCATGAAGGTCAGGATCGAGGAGCCGCCGTAGGAGAAGAGCGGCAGCGTAACGCCGACCACGGGCAGCAGCCCCATCACCATCCCCAGGTTGATCACCACCTGCCAGAAGAAGACCGAGCCCACCCCGATCGCGATCACCGAACCGAAACGATCGCGCGAGAGCGAGGCGATCCGAATCGACCACATCGCCAGCAACAGGTAGAGCAAGACCAGCGTCACCGCGCCGATGAAGCCCATCTCCTCGGCGAAGACCGCGAACGGAAAGTCGGTGCGCTGCTCGGGGAGGAAGTGGTGGGGGCCGGCCGTGCCCTGCAGGTATCCCTTGCCCGCGACGCGCCCGGAACCGATCGCCACCATCGACTGCCAGGCGTGCCAGCCGGCGCTGAGCCGATCGGCCTCGGGATCGATGAAGGAGTTCCAAAAAGAGGTGATCCGCTCCTTCTGGTACTCTTGCAGCAGGTAGTTCCAGGCCGCGATTGCGACCACCGGCGCCGAGATCGCCAGCGCGATCATCGAGCGCGCCTTGAGCCGCGTCAGCATCATGATCGACAGGAAGATCAAAAGGCAGATCAACGCCGTGCCCAAATCGGGCTCCTTGAGGATCAGCGCCATCGCCAGCGCGGTCATCAGCGCCGGAATCAGCATGTCCTGGATCTTCCTGCCCTCGGTGCGGGGATCGTGGTGCAGGTACTTGGCCAGCCCGACCACCAAAAGCACCTTTGTCAGCTCCGACGGCTGAAAGCGAAGCTCGCCTATCGTGATCCAGCGCGTGGAGTTGTTGACCTCGGTGCCGACCAGCAGTACCGCGATCAGCAAGAAAATCCCCACGCCGTAGAGCACGTAGCCGAGCCGCTCGTAGTGACGGTAGTCGACGACTGCCACCACGAACGCAACGCAGGCGCCGAAGACCAACCAGTAGATCTGTGTCAGGTAGATATCCGGCGCGCCCGACGCCAGCCCGGTGCTGTACAGGTTGATCACGCCGACGATCGAAATCGTGGAGACCAACGCGAGCAGAACCCAGTCGATCTCGTCTCGCAGTCGATGGGCGAGAACCCGCGGCATGGAAAGGGTCTAACGGGGTCGCGCCGCCGAGGCGGCGGTGGGCTCGTCCTCCGCCAGCGGCAACGGCGGCGCGCTGTCGGGACGGCGCTCCTCGGCTATCAGCGGCGCCTCCTCGCGAGGCGCGACCTCCTCGAAGTACCTGCGCGCGATCTCGATCGCGACCGGCGCGGCGTGCTCACCGCCGGCCCCGCCGTGCTCGATCAGCACCACGATCGCGATCTCCGGCGCGTCGCCCGGAGCGACGGAGGCGAACCAGGCGTGATCCCGGTTGACGTAGTAGTGGCGCGCCAGGCTGTCGCTCTCGCTGCGCGGCTTCTTGGCCACCTGGGCGGTGCCCGTCTTGCCGGCCACCAGCACCTCTTCGCTGCGCGCGTCGTGAGCGGTTCCGTCTTCGCTCTCCACCACCGCGAGCAGAGACTCCATCATCAGGTCCAGCGTGTTCGGAGAGACGGACACGCGGCGCTTGACCTCGGGGTGGAATTCTTCGACCACGTCACCGTCGGCCGTCTCGAGACGACGCACGACCTGTGGCACGTAGAGCGTCCCGCCGTTGGCGAGCGCCGAGTAGGCGGACGCGACCTGCATCAGCGTGACCTTGGTATTGCCCTGCCCGATCGCGGCGTTGAGCGTGTGCCCGATCCGGAACTTGCCGGGGAACTCCTCTTCGTACCAGGCGCGGGTCGGAATGTGCCCGGCGGCCTCGTGGTTGTACCCCACGCCGGTGGGCTCGCCGAAGCCGAACTCGTGGGCGTAGCGGGCGATCCGATCCATCCCGGTCATCTCGGCCAGGTTGAAGAAGAACACGTTGCACGACACGGCGATCGCCTCGCTCAAGGTCAGGTCGCCGTGGGCCCGCGGGCACTTGAAGGTGCGCCGGCCGAACTCGTGGAACCCCGAGCAGTGGATCACGTCGTTGGGGGTGATGATCCCGTCCTCTAGAGCCGCCATCGCGGTGAACGGCTTGAACACGGAGCCGGGGAAGTAGTTCTCGTACAGCGTCTTGTCGATTCGCGGGCGGAACAGGTTCTCGTCGAACGCCCGGTGCTGCTCCCAGGAGAGTCCCGAGGTCATCTCGTTCAGGTCGTAGGAGGGCTTGCTGACCGCGGCCAGCACGCGGCCGCTGTGCACGTCCATCACCACCGCCGCCCCCGATGGATGACCGCGCATCGCCTGGCCCACGATCTTCTCCAGCGCCAGGTCGAGCGTCAGCACCACGTCGTGGCCGGGACGCGGCTCCTGGACCCGGTTGTCGCCCAGGATGTCCTCCGACTCCTCGCGCGATAGCGGCAGACCGCGCGCGTCGACGACCTTCTTGCGCCAGCCGCGAATGCCGCGCAGCTCGGACTCGTAGGCGTCCTCGACCCCGATCCGGCCGATCTTGTCTCCCATCCGATACGAATCCTCGACCTCGGGATTGAGATCCTCCATGTCGACCGAGTTGACCTCGTTCATGTAACCGATCAGATGCGAGGCCACCTTGCCGAACGAGTAGTAGCGCAACGGCACGTCGACCACATCGACGCCGGGCAGATCGTCCTGGTGGGCCTTGACCGCCGCGAGCTGATCGGCCGAAATCCCGTCCAGCAGCGTCACCTGCTGGAAGCGGCGCATGTCCTTGGGATCGACCAGCCGCTCCGCGATCCGCTCGCCGATCTGCTCGGACTCTTCCTCCTCGAGACCGAGCAGCTCCACCAGCCGCGCCAAGCCGCGCCCCATGTCGAAATAGTGGGGAATCGCGACCAGCTTGTGCGCCGGAACGCTGGTCGCCAGCACGCGACCCTTGCTGTCGTAGATCCGGCCGCGGACCGCCGGAATCGACTCGGTGCGCACCACGTTGTTGACGCTCTGCCGGTGGTGCTCCTCGCCCTCGACCAGTTGCAGGTGGACCAGCCGCCCGACGAAAACCAGAAACGTCAACACGACGAAGATCCGCATCCAGCGATAGCGCCTGCGGAACTCGGAAAGCTCGCTCTTGGAGGAAACGAACATCACTTGCACCTAACCGCGCAACACCCTGCTTTCCGCCTTGCGCCGCGCGGTGACCCCTTCGATCCACCTCACCAGCCCGAAGACCGGCGGCGCCACCGCGGCGGTAGCCACAGCACGCGACACTACGATCTTTATATGAATAAGTAAACTGCCAAAATCCTTGTCGAACAAGGCCCGAATCACCAGCACCAGCGCGCTGGCCACCAGCGCCAGCACGAACGTTATCGCGACCTCGAAAATCCATCCCTGCATGAAAAGGCGCAGCGCCGCGAAGCGCGAAAAGAGGAAGATCGCCACCGCGACGAAGGTGTGCAGGCCCATCGGGCTGCCGGCGAAGGAGTCGAGCAGGTAGCCGATCGCAAAAGCGATCAACGCCCCTTGGGAAGCGTTGTAATCGTGGAGCCCCATGTAGAGGATCACCACCAGCGCCGCGTTGGGCACCAGGTAGTCGAGCGGCACCAGGTGCGCGAAGGTGGATTGCAGCACCAGCAACAGAAAAGCCGCGACCACGATGGCGACGCTGCGCACGGCGCTAGCCCTCCTCCGGCCGCGAGCCGTCCCGCTCGCTCTCCGGCAGCCGTGTGATCACGAACACCTCCTCGAGCCTCGAGAAGCTGACCGCCGGCTGGACGACGACCTTCTGGAAGAGCCCCAGGTTCTCCCGCTGCACGGAAACGATCCGCCCGGCGAGGATTCCCTCGGGAAACTTGCCCCCCGCGCCCGAGGTGAAGAGCTGGTCTCCTTCGCGCACCTCGTCGGAGCGCAGCAGGTACTCCACCTCGCACGTGTAGCGGTCCAGCTCGCCGGTCCCGCGCAGGATGCCCTGGGCCCCGTTGCGCTGCACCACGACCGGGATGTGGCTCTTGCGGTCCACCGAAAGCAACACGTCCGAGTAGCCGTCCACGAAGCGGCTGACCTGTCCCACCAGCCCGTCGAAGGTGACGACTGGCATGCCCTTCTCCAGCACGTTGTCGCCCAGATCGATGCGGAGCCTGACCACCCGAAACTGCTCCGAGGTGCCGCGGCCGACCACGCGAGCCGCCTCGAGCTTTCCGGGGAACGTCTCGCGGAAGGTCAGCATCTGCCGCAGCCGCCTGACCTCCTGCTCGGTCTCCAGGTAGCGTACGTTCTCGGCGCGCAGCCGGCGGTTCTCGAAGCGCAGCCGCTCGTTCTCCTCGCGCAGATCGACCAGGTAGATGTAGTCGGTCCAGATCTCTCCGACAAACTCGGCGGTGGCGGTCGCCGCCCACTGGATCGGCGTGGAGAGCGTCAGCACCACCCGATCGAACGTGGTCATCTGCCCGGTCTCCTTGAGGTTGGCCTTGAGAAAGAAAAAGGGGATGACGAGCGCCAAAATGCAAACGATGACGTCTTTGTACCGCGAAAGGAATGACATTCCGGGCCCCCCGGGCCTAGCCGGTGGTGATCTCGCGCAGCAGATCGAGGTTGTCGAGCGCCCGGCCCGAGCCCAGCACCACGGCGGACATCGGCTCGTCGCTGACCATCACCGGGAGCCCGGTCTCCTCGCGGAGCAGCACGTCGAGGTTCTTCAGCTCCGCTCCGCCCCCGGTCAGCACGATCCCCTTGTCGATGATGTCGGCCGACAGTTCGGGAGGCGTGTGCTCCAGCGCTCCCATCACCGCCTGCACGATGGCGTTGATCGGCTCGCTGAGAGCGTCTCGGACCTCGTCGGAGTTGATCTCCACGGTGCGCGGCACTCCGGCCACCAGGTCGCGGCCCTTCACCTCCATGTACTCCACGTCCTCGGCCGGGTAGGCGTTGCCGATATCCATTTTGATCCGCTCGGCGGTCTGCTCGCCGATCGCCAGATTGTACTTGCGCTTGAGGTAGGCCATGATCGCCTCGTCCATCTTGTCGCCGGCGACGCGCACCGAGCGTGAGTAGACGATGCCCGCCAGAGAGATCACGGCCACCTCGGTGGTGCCGCCCCCGATGTCGACGACCATGCTGGCCGACGGCTCGATCACCGGCAGGCCGGCGCCGATCGCCGCCGCCATCGGCTCCTCGATCAGAAACACCTCGCGCGCCCCGGCGCACTCGGCCGACTCCTTGACCGCCCGCTTCTCCACCTGGGTGATCCCGAACGGCACGCAGATGATGATGCGCGGCTTGACCAGCGTCTTGCGGCGGTGGACCTTGGTGATGAAGTAGCGCAGCATCGCCTCGGTGACCTCGAAGTCCGCGATCACGCCGTCCCGCAGCGGGCGCACCGCCTCGATGTGCCCCGGCGTTCTACCCAGCATCTCCTTGGCCTCGATCCCGACTGCGAGCACCTTCTGGACGCCGCGCTGGTCCATCTGCACGGCGACGACCGACGGCTCGCAGCAGACGATGCCTCGACCCTTTTCGTAAATCAGGGTCGTGGCCGTGCCCAGATCGATGGCCAAATCATTGGAGAACAGGCCATAGAGCCAGTCGAACAGCATTCCGCTCATCTCCGCGTGCGTTCAATTGAACGAACGCACGGGTATACAGCACCTCACCCCACCGAAATCGGGGGGCGACGCCCTGAAGCGTTTGAATTTACTGTGGTTTTTCGCTGCGAGCAACGAAAACCACCTCTTCCTGTTACCAAATTCCTCATTGTTTATCAACCATCTGTTCGTTTTCGCTCCTTTCTTCGATTCCCGCTCAAACCTTTTCGATACCAGATGTGGAAAGCGTTTGCCTTTCAGGTTGGACTCTGTAACATACACGGCCGCTTCGGCCCCGGGTCTATGGTTATTGGTTCGGGCAACGCGCGCGTTTGACGAGGTATTCCGCCTCCACCGCGAGTGCAAGGAGACCCCATGCTCGAGTTCTTTCGTCAGCACGTCGGCGGCCTGGTCGGGATCGCCATCATCGGTGCGCTGGTCTTCGTCTTCGCCCTGAGCTTCGGCACTCAGAGCGCCGGATGGGGCAAGGGCCAGTCGATGCACATCGAGGCCTCGGTCGACGGCAATGAGATCCTGGAAAGCGATCTGCAGTACGCGATCGCCCTGGCGGGAGGCGGTCAGCTCGCTCCCGAGAGCGCCGAGTACGAGATGTTGCAGCGCGACGTCCTGCGCGGCCTGATCGAGAGACAGCTACTGCTCCAACTCGCAGAGAACGCCGGCATCACCGCCAGCCGGGACGAAGCAGAGAAACGCATCATCAACGACCAGGTGTTTCTCTCCGTGCCCGTCGATCGATTGGCTTCGAGGCTGCGCCGCGCTTACTTCATCGACGAGATCTCGGCGGCGCGCGTGATGCTGGAGGACGGCTACGAGCTGCGCCAGTCCTTCCTCGACGAGGAGGGGCTGTTCGACATCGAAAGCTTCGAGAAATGGGTGCGCTACGGCCTGGGCATCACCGAGGAGAAGTTCGTCGAGCAGCAGCGGCTCGAGCTGACCGCTCACCGCGTCCGCCAGCTCCTCGTCGCCGGTATCCGCGTTTCGGACGAGGAGGTGCGACGGGCCTACGAGCGGGAGAACGACACCGTGTCCTTGCAGTACGTCCGGCTGATTCCCGAGTACTTCTCCGCGCGGATCAGAGGCGAGGGAGAGAAGCTGGAGCGCTGGGCCGAAGAGCACGCCGACCGCATCGAGCAGCACTACGAGACCAACAAGTACCGCTATGTGAACGTGGAGAAGCAGGCCCGCGCGCGGCACATTCTGCTCGAGGTCCCCGAGGACGCCACCGCGGAGGAGAAGGCCTCCCGCCGCGCCGAGATCGAAGCATTGCTCAAGCGGGCCCGCGACGGCGAGAGCTTCGCCGAGCTGGCCCGGGAGCACAGCGAGGACGAGCAGAGCGCGCAGCGGGGCGGAGATCTGGGCTGGAATCCGCGCGGCAAAATGGTTCCCGAGTTCGACGAGGCGATGTTCTCCCTCTCTCCCGGCGAGATATCGGACGTGGTCGAGACCAAGTACGGTTTCCACATCATCGAGCTGGAGGGAATCCGCGAAGGCAACGTCTCGCTCGAGCAGGCCACGCTCGAGATCGCCGAGCAGCTCTACGCCGAGGAGGCCGGTCGCGAGAGGGCGCGCGAGACCGCCGAGCAGTACCTCGCCAGGCTGCGCGACGGAGAGCCGATCGAGAAGCTGCCGCCCGAGGACGCCGGCGCGGGACACCTGGCGCCCCGCGTGCGCACCACACCCCTCTTCTCGCGGAACCAGACCACGATTCCGGGCGTGGGCAAGGCTCCGAATCTGGTCGAAGCGGCGTTCGAGCTGACGCCCGACTCGCCGGTGCCCGACCGGATCTTCGAAATCGGCAACGACTTCTACGTGGCCCAGCTCGCCGAACGCAACGTTCCCAGCGACGAGGAGTTCGAGGACCAGAGGCTGGTGCTGACCGAGAAACTGCTGGCGCTCAAGCAGGTCTCGTGGCTGCGCGACCGAATCGGCGAGCTATGGCGCTCCGCGAAAGACGAAGGCCGCCTCGAGGCCAGCGTGATCGGCGAGGTGCCGTCGCGTCCGCCGGCGCGCAAGGGACCGCGGGGAGATCTGCCCGCGGGACCCGCCGGCGCTGCGGGCGGCGCGGCACCGGAGCCGTTCGGCGAAGGAGAGCCGGTCGAAGCCGACGAGCAGGCGCCGGAAGAACCGCCCGCAGACGAGGGGGAGGAAGACGATCCCGAGGACCTCTAGCTCGTCCCGGCTCGCCGGCCCCGTCCCCGACGGACCCGCGAGCTCGCGCCGCTGGGACTATCTTCGCGAGCGCAGCCGTCCTTCCGGCGGGCCGACCACCGTGCTCGTGCACCAGCCGCATCTCCACCGCGCGGTGATCTCCGTCTTCTTCGCCGCCGGCTCGCTGTACGAGTCGCAGCGTGACAACGGCCTCTCGCATCTCGTCGAGCACATGGTCTTCCGCGGCAGCGATCGCTACCCCACTTCGCGCGAGCTGAACTTCGCGATCGAAGAGCTGGGCGGCACGTTCGAGGCGGCCACCGCTCCCGACGCCACCGAGTTCTCCGTCGATCTGCCCGAGAAGACCGCGACCGAGGGAATCGGCATTCTCGCCGAGCTCGTGACCCGCCCTCGCTTTCGCGACATCGAGGTGGAACGGCGCATCGTCGCCGAGGAGATCCGGGAGGACCTGGACGAGCACGGGAACCTGATCGACATCGACGCGCTCTCGCGGCGTCGCCTGTGGCCCGGACACCCGCTCGGCCGCAGCGTGACCGGACCGCTGGAAAACGCGCTGCGCTTCGACGCCGACGACTTGCGGCGCCATCTGGCGCGGCTCTACGTGGCGTCCAACGCCGTGATCTGCGCCAGCGGCAGCTTCGATCCCGACCTGGCCCTCGAAGCGATGGTCAGCTCGTTCGCCGCCCTGCCCCGGGGCGAACGCCCCGCGGCTCCCCCCTCTCCCGCTCTCGGACGCGGGCCGAGCTACTTGCACGTCCACAAGCCGGGCAGCCAGACACGAGTGCGGCTCGCCTTTCACGCGCCGGGTCTGCGCGACTCGGACAACACCGCGCTGGAAGTGCTGTTGCGCCTGCTGGACGACGGCATGTCGACTCCGCTGCATCGCCGCGTCTTCGAGGAACGGGGGCTGGCCTACAGCGTCGGCGCCGCGGCGGAGCAGTACGCCGACGCCGGCTCGCTCGACATCGAAGCGGCCTGCTCCCACGAGAACGTTCCCGAGCTGGTCGCGGAACTGCTCGACACCGTGCGCTGCATCCGAGACCGCGAGACGAGCTCCGGAGCCCTGGACAAGGCGCGGCGGCGCGCGGTGTGGTCACTGGAGAGCTACCAGGACGACCCGCAGGCGATGAACGTCCATTACGGCGAGCGGGAGCTGATCCAGCCGGCGCGCGCGCTGCACGAGGAAGCGCGCGCGCTGGAAGATGTGAAAATCGAGGACGTGATGCGCGTGGCGCACCGAGTGCTGAGGCGCGAATCGCTGCACGCCACCACGGTCGGATCTCTCGATGACGACCAGCGCAAGGCAGTCGAGCGATCCGTGAAAGGCTTCGAGTGAGCCGATGACGGATCCCGTCGATCCGCTGCCCGAGGATCCGCGCGCCGTGCTGCGTCGACACGGGCTCGCGGCCAAGCGATCCTGGGGGCAGAGCTTCATGATCAGTCGCCGCGCTCTGCGAGAGATCGCGACTTTGGCGGGGGACGCTCCGGGGCGCACCGTCGTCGAGGTCGGAGCGGGTGCGGGCACCCTGACGGGAGCCTTGCTGCAAAGAGAAGCCCGCGTCGTGGCGATCGAGCGCGATCGAGACATGTGCCGCGTGCTGCGCGCCGAGCTCGGATCGAGTGAACGCCTGGAATTGGTCGAGGAGGACGCCGCGCGCTTCGACTACGCCTCGCGCGTTTCCGGGGGACGCGGCGCAATCGCCGGCAACATTCCGTACCAGATCACGGGTCGGATCCTGCGGCGCGTCCTGGATATCTCCCCCCCGCCGCTGCGGGTCGTCGTGACCGTTCAGCTCGAGGTGGCCGAACGCCTCTGCGCGCGCGCCGGCGAACCCTCCCGGGCGGCGCTCTCGGCCCTGACCCGCGCGCGATTCGAGCCGCGGATGGTGCTTCGCCTGGCGCCGACCGCCTTCTTTCCGCCGCCCAAGGTGCGCTCGGCCGTCGTGCACCTCGAGCCACTGCCGCGCCCGGTCTTCGAAACGCCCGAGCTCGCGCCCCGATACGACCGCCTTGTCAAGGCGGCCTTTCTGCGCCGGCGCAAGACGCTGTGCAACTCGCTGGCGGCCGCCGGTCTGGGCGAGAAGCGCAAGCTCGAAAAACTGATCGAAAAGACCGGCATCGATCCCCGCGCCCGGGCGGAAACGCTCACCGAGCAGCAGCTCGCCGCCCTGGCCAGAACAATCTAGTAGCACGTCAGGCCTCCAAGATCGGGTAGAGCCTCCGCAGCTTGACCCGTGCGTCTACAAACTGAAGACCCTGAAGCGCGGGTGGGGCGGGTGTCAGACACGCTGAAGCGCGGCGGGGGTAGATAATCAGTTGATTGGAAAGTTCCGTTCCCGGCGGTTTTTCGCGCAGGGGTCCAACTTTTTTGC
>JAWOBP010000123.1:0-10920 GCA_046484285.1 Polyangia bacterium | reverse complement strand
GGAGGTCCTGAAAGACGACTTTCCTGCCGTGGATCTTGGGCCACAGCTGGAAGTAATCGTCAGATGTAATATTTTTCAGGGTCGAGGAGCCGAGGTCGTAGGAAAAGACATCCGTAGAGGTCGTAGTACGAGCCGTCTTGGTTGGCCACGACCTCCAGAACGGGTTTCGTGGAATCCAGGATGATGCTGCGAACTCGGACCCTTCCCGGGCGTTCCCGGAGCCGTCCCGGGGCGATCTCCGGACCGACTCAGATTTCCATCAAGAGCCGAAAACCGGCCTGCGTGAAGTGCTCGTCGGTGGTGGCCACCTCGCGGATGCCGCGATCGAGCATCACCTCCATGCCGATGCAGTCCACCATGCTCCAGCTCTTGTCGGTGTAGGAATGGTAGCGGTTCTCGCCGCGGTAGATCAGTGATCGGGTCAGCGGGACCACCTCCCAGCCGTCGGCCCGACGGACGGCCTTGATCCACTCGATCGCATGCATTCGGAGGGGGCTGCGAGAGAAGTAGTTGCCCAGCTCGAGCATCACCGCGTCGCTGGTCACCATCGGGCTGCCGTCCGCATTCAGTTCGCCGGCCAGCTCGAGAGCCCGCCGGTGGGCGCTGTCGCGAACGTCGAGAGCGGCCACGAAAAAAGAGGTGTCGACGAAGACGCCGCGTTTCACCTGCGCACCTCTGCGTCGAGGTAGTCGTCGACGCGGGAGGATCCGTCCTCGCGCCAGCCGGGCCGGCTCTTCTCGTCCAGCTCCAGGATGAGACCGGCCCCGCTCCTGGTCGGCTCCTGCGACGGAGGCGGCGAGTCGGCGATCACGCGGTGAATCCGGACCTCGACCTCGTCGCCTTGTTCGAGGCGGGTCACGTCGGAGGGAATCGAGAATTCGTTGTCGCGCGTGAGCTTGACGTAATGGTGATTCCAGCGGCCCTTTCCGAGCGGACGGATTGATATGTGCAGCAGGTGGTTGTTCGGTTGCTTCTTCAACCCGACGGCTCGCTGGATAGGCGCGGGCACCGCCACCAGGCGGTTCTTTTGACGCTGGATTCTGGCCTCGAAGCGCGTCGCCTCTCGTTTGCTCGTCGCGGACATCGGTTTCTCCTCCGCTACCGGAGGTTAGCCGTCGTGCGCGAATATGTCAAGTCGATGTATTGACTGGAACATCTACCCCGCCGACCAGCTCGGCCGGGGTGAGGCCTCGTTGCTCGCAGTAGGCGTCCAGCTCGTCCACGAGGCGGAGCACGGTGGTCGGATCGCTGTAGGTGGCGGTCCCGACCTGGAATGCCGAGGCGCCGGCGAGGATCATCTCCAGCGCGTCGCGCAGAGAGGCGATCCCTCCGATTCCGATCAGGGGCGTGTCCACCGCCTGGTGCACCTCGTAGACCATCCGCACCGCGAGCGGCCTGATCGCCGGGCCGGAGAGGCCGCCGAAGACGCCTCCCAGCCGCGGGCGCCGCGTCTCCACGTCGATGCTCATCCCGCGCAGGGTGTTGATCAGCGACAGGACGTCGGCGCCGGCCTCGCCGGCGGCCGCGGCCACCTCGACGATGCTCGCCGCCTCGGGGGAGAGCTTGACGATCAGCGGCAGCGAGGTCTGCTCGCGGGCGGCGCGGGTCACCGCTGCGGCCGGCTCCGGGGCCGTGCCGAAGTGCATGCCGCCCGCGGCCACGTTGGGGCAGGAGATGTTGAGCTCCAGCGCGGCGATTCCCTCCAGCGCGTCGAAGCGGGAGGCCAGCTCGGCGAACTCGTCGACCGAGGTGCCGAAGGTGTTGACGATCACGGTCACACCCAGCTCGCGCAGCCGGGGCAGGGTATGCTCGGCGAAGGCCTCGAAGCCGATGTTGGCCAGCCCGATCGAGTTGAGCATCCCGGCCGGAGTCTCGCAGACGCGCGGCGGCGGATTGCCCGGCCGCGGCTCCAGCGAGATGCCCTTGACGCTGACGCCGCCCAGCCGCGAGACGTCGATCAGCTCGGCGTACTCGAGGCCGTAGCCGAAGGTGCCCGAGGCGGCGATCAGCGGGTTGGCCAGCTCCAGCGGTCCCAGCCGCACCGAGAGATCCGCGCTCATCGGCCCTCTCCGAAGATCTCTGCGGCCGCGAAGACCGGTCCGTCGCTGCACACGTATCGGTAGCCGCGGTCCGCGGCCAGGATCGCGCATCCCTTGCAGGTGCCCATTCCGCAGGCCATCGGAGACTCCAGCGCCACCTGGCAGGGCGCGCCGCGCTCCACCGCGAGCCGGGCGACCACCTCGAGCATCGGCTCCGGGCCGCAGGCGAACAGCTGAGGGCGCTGCTCGTCCTCGAGGGCGCGGGCCAGCGGCTCGGTGATCAGGCCGTGCTCGCCGGCCGAGCCGTCCTCGGTGGCGACGACCAGCTCGGAGCAGGCCGCGACGCGCTCGCGCAGCGGCAGCTCTTCGTCCGAGCGGGCGCCGTAGAAGAAGCGCGGGCGCCGGCCGTCGGCGCAGAGGCGCTCGGCGAGGAAGAGCAGCGGCGCGACGCCGGCTCCGCCCGCGACCAGCAACGCGCCGCGATCCGAGGCCAGGGGCTCGAAACCGCGACCCGAGGGGCCCAGCACCGAGAGGGGATCTCCGGGACGCAGCCCGGCCAGCAACCGCGTGCCCTCGCCGACCACGCGCACCAGGATCGCGCCCGCCGAGCCGTCCTCGACCAGCGAAAAGGCGCGCCCCAGCACCGGGTGCCGGCCCCAGGCGCCGCGCACCATCACGAACTGGCCGGGAGTCGCCGCCAGCGGTGGAGCCGCGACGAAGCGGACCAGCGCGTAGCCCTCCGCGGGCTGCTCGACGCTCTCTACCAGCGTTTCGAGGTAGTCGATCATCTACTCGTATCTACGGTGCGGGCCGCCGGTTGGCAAGCGGGGGGAGGTAGGCGTCGAACAGCGGCTTCATCTCCTCGATCGCCTGCTCGAAGCTGAGCGGCAGCAGCTGGGCGAAGACGTCGAGCAGGGCCATCGCGTTGCGCGAGGAATCACGGCCGGCGGCGCTGCGCAGCCGCTCGGTGATCTGCATGTTGACCTGGTTGATCTCTGCGTAGATCTCGGACAGCCGATCGAAGCCGGGATCTGCGTCCAGCCCGGCCTCGCCGCGGTAGTGCTGGGCCAGCCTGTACATCGCGCAGACGCGGTAGAGGGTCTCTCCCTGGCTGGAGAATGGGAGGTGGAAGCGGGCCATCGGCCGGAAGAAGGCGGTCACCGGGCAGCCGCTGCACGGAATGACCAGCCCAATCAGCGAGCGCAGCGCGTCGCCGGCGCTGGCCTCGAACGAGCAGCGCCGCTCGCCCACCACGACATCGACATCGAGACGCTGGTGCGAGACCAGATCGCCGGTAGCCTCGACTATATCCACGAGGCGCGCGGCCAGCGGACAGCGCTCGGTCCGGGCCGGTTCGAGCGGACAGTGATCGCACTGCTCGTGGGCGAGCCGCGTCCACTCGGGCCACTCGTCCCGGTCGGAGACGAGCATGCGGAAGTCGTCGATCGTGAAGTCGAGGGGGATTCGCCGCGGCTCCTCGCCGGGCGGCCGCAACGTGTACTCGATCCGGATAGCGTTCATCTGGGTTCCTCCGACTCTTGCGCGACAACGCTTTTGTCACAGACTACCACTTGCGGCCGAGGCGGCATAATGACCGGAGTCGACCATCGAGATCCCAAATTCGCCGCTCGCCTCGATCCGGGTTTGTGAGTTAGGATATCGAACGCATGAGTGACGACCCCACCGGACCCGTTCCCGGCCTGGCCGAGATTCGCAAGGCCGACTCGCGCATCTCTCGCTTCGTGCACCGCACGCCCGTGATGACCTGCGGAGGATTGGACGAGCTGGTCGGCGCCGCGCTCTATTTCAAGTGCGAGAATTTTCAAAAAGCGGGCGCCTTCAAGTTCCGCGGGGCGGCCAACGCGGTGATGTCGCTCGACGCGGCCAGCGCGCGGCGCGGAGTCGCGACCCACTCCTCGGGCAACTACGCCCAGGCGCTGGCGCTCGCGGCGCGGATGCGCGGGGTGACCGCCCAGGTGGTGATGCCGAGCAACTCCTCGGCGCCCAAGAAGGCGGCCGTGGCCGGTTACGGCGCTCGCATCACCGAGTGCGAGCCGACGCTCGAGGCGCGGGAGAGCACGCTGGCCGAGCTGGTGGAGCGCAGCGGCGCGACGTTCCTCCACCCCTACGACGACCACCGCGTGATCGCGGGCCAGGGCACGTCCGCGTTGGAACTGCTGGAGAGCGTTCCGGGGCTCGACGCCGTGATCGCGCCGGTGGGCGGCGGCGGGCTGCTGGCCGGGACCGCGCTGGCGACCCGTTTCGTTTCGCGGCGCACGCGGGTGCTGGCCGCCGAGCCGCAAGGCGCGGACGACGCCTTCCGCTCGCTGCAGGCCGGCCGGATCATCCCCTCGGTGGAGCCGGACACGATCGCCGACGGCCTGCTGACCTCGCTGGGCGAGCGCAACTTTCCAATCATCCGCGAGCACGTGGAGCGGATCCTGACCGTCTCGGACGCGGCGATCGTTCGCGCGATGCGCCTGATCTGGGAGCGGATGAAGATCGTGGTCGAGCCTTCGGCCGCGGTTCCGCTGGCCGCGCTGCTGGAGAAGGGCGGGGAGGCCGAGCTCGCCGGGCGACGCGTGGGAGTCGTGCTGTCGGGAGGCAACGTCGACCTGGATCGCCTGCCCTGGAGCGACGGGGCTTGATCGGTGCCGGTGCGGAGATGAAACGCTACGACCTGTGCGTGATCGGAAGCGGGCCCGGAGGACGCCGGCTGGCGCGCGAGGCGGCCGGCCTGGGTCGCAGCGCGGTGGTGGTGGAGCGGATGGAGGTGGTCGGCGGCGTGGCGGTCAACACCGGAACGATTCCTTCCAAGGCTCTGCGCGAGGCGGTGATGACGATCGCGCGCCGCGGAGATCCGCTGGCTCCTCCGGGACGGCCGTCGGCCGAGGGCGCGACGATCGAGGAGCTGCTGGGGCACTGCAATCGAATCGTGGAAAAGGAGATCGCGATCATCGAACGCCAGCTCGCGGCCGAGGGAGTCGATCTGGTGCAGGGGAGCGCGCGCCTGCTCGGCGGGAGCAGGTTGCGGGTCGAGGGGAGCGGAGCCTCCGCGGAGATAGAGGCCGATCGGATCGCGATCGCGGTCGGAACCGAGCCGGCCCGTCCCGCCGGGATTCCGTTCGACGGGCAAAGCGTGATCACCTCCGACGATCTACTCGCCATGGAGCGGTTGCCGCGCTCGATGCTCGTGGTGGGCGGAGGGGTGATCGGCAGCGAGTACACCTCGATCTTCGCCCAGCTCGGGGTGCGGGTCACGCTGGTCGAGGGCAGAGAGCGGCTGCTGGGCTTCGTCGACCAGGAGATCGGCGAGGCCTTGCAGTACCAGCTGCGCGGGGCGGGCGTGACCTTGAGGCTGGGCGAGAAGGTCGAGCGGATTCGCACCGCGCGGTTAGGAGGTAAGCCCGCGGTCGAGGCCGGGCTGGCCAGCGGCAAGACGCTGCGCGCCGAGAGCCTGCTCTACTGCGTGGGGCGCCGGGGCGCCACCGACGGGTTGGGCCTTTCCGCGGCGGGGCTCGAGGCCGACTCGCGGGGACGGATCTCGGTCGACGGCGACTACCGCACCTCCAACCCGGACGTCTGGGCGGTGGGCGACGTGATCGGCTTTCCCGCGCTGGCCTCGACCGCGATGGAGCAGGGTCGCGTCGCCGCGCGGCGGATGTTCGGCGAGCCGGCCGAGCCTCTGCCCGAGCTGTTCCCCTTCGGGATCTACACCATTCCGGAGATCTCGATGGTGGGACCAGGCGAGGCGGAGCTGACCGCCGGGGCAGTGCCTTACGAATCGGGCACGGCGCGCTACGGCGAGATCGCCAGGGCCCAGCTGCTCGGCGACGAGAGCGGAATGCTCAAGCTGCTGGTCCACCAGTCGAGCCACGAGCTGCTCGGGGTTCACGCGATCGGCACCGGCGCCACCGAGCTGATCCACATCGGTCAGCTCGCGATCGCCTTCGGCGCCACGGTCGAGTACCTCGCCGAGGCGATCTTCAACTACCCGACGCTGGCCGAGTGCTACAAGGTCGCCGCCCGCGACGCGCTCGACCGGCTGCGCTCTTCGTGACCGGGCCCTACTCGCACTGCCCGTCCGCGTCGTTGCCCTCGCTGTGCACGGCACCGCTCCAGCCCAGGTCGGTCAGCTTTTCGACGAGCTGATCGACGTAGCACTGCGGGAGGCTGTCGTTGTGCTCAATGGAGATATCCCCGCCGAGCGAGGTCAGGTTGAAAAGGCCGTCCAGATCGAGCAGCTGTTCGTTCGAAGCTATTCGAAGATCTCCTCCCACCGCTGTCAGGTCCGCGAGGCCTGCCAGGCTTTCCAACTGCGTGTTCAACCCTATGTAGAGATCCTTCTCGACAGAGGCGAGGGATGAAAGGCCATCGAGATCCAGCAAGTAGTCATTGCTTTCGATGAAGAGAACCCCTCCCACGGATTCGAGCGCTTCGAGGCCTTGCAATCTGGAGAGATCTCCCCATTTGATGCACAAATTGCCTTCGATGGAGATCAGGTTGTCCAATCCGGTCAAATCATGAAGCTCCTCTGTGTTTGGCGATACGATGAGATCCCCTGGAATCGAGACGATGCCCTCGAGACCGTGGAGACTTTCCAGGGAGCTGTCCGACAGGCGTATGCTAACGCCTTCCGACGAAAGCATGGGATCGTAATATTCTGGTTCGGACATGCCCAGCGAGGTCAATCCGCTCAGCCCCTCGAGGCTTTTGAGCGCGCTTTGGCCGGTGACGAAGATTCCTCCTTCGATCGTTTCGAGGTTTTGCAGCCCGTCGAGGGAGTCGAAGGTGTTTTCCGTGATCTCGAGGTTGCCGCCGACCCGCTCGAGGCTTTCGAGCCGTTCCAGGCCTGAGGGCCCGTAGATCTCCGGGGCCCAGGGCCATCCGTCGCCGACGGAGGCAAGCTCGAGGTCGCCGTCCACCTCTGTCAGGTTGTGCAGGCCGTCCAGCGAGAGCGTCGAGATGGTCATCAGGCGCATGTCTCCGCCGACACGTTGAAGGCAGGCAAGCGGGGCGAGGCTCGTCACCTCGGTCATTCCTTCCTCCGGCCAATAGTGGTTGCCGATCCATAGGTAGCCGTCGATCTCGGTGTAGCCGGCCAAAGCGGCGATCTCTTCGTCGGAGTAGGCCTTGAGCGAGCCGGTGTAGGTGCCGGCGTTGCAGGTGTCGGTGTCCGAGTCGACGTCGGAATCGGCGTCGGAGTCGGCGTCTGTATCCGCGTCGGTGCTGGCGTCGTCGTCGCTCGGGGCGTCGTTGCCCAGCCCCTGCCCGCGCCAGCAGCCGATGGCCAGCAGGGTCGCCAGCGCCAGCATTGCCGTCTTTCCTTGCGTCATTGTGCGTCTTCCCCTCGCGCTCGCGAATCGAGTCTGTTGTCAAATTGATTGTACACGATTTTTATCCTTCGCGCGCAAACAGAATTTGGTCTTGCGAAAATGGCGAGACAAGCCGCCGCTATCCGTTCAAGATGGAGCCGTGATGGACACCGGGCGGCTGCTGGAGAAACGCAGGGGCGCGGGCGCCTGGATCGCGCTGGCGATCTGCGCGCTGATCGCTGTCGGCGCCTCCTGGATCGCGTCCGCGGTGCAGGAGGGCTGGGGCTCGATCGAGGTCTCGGACGTCCACTACGGCAACCTGCACGGCGATCGCATCCGCGCCAAGCTGTTCCGCCCCCGCGAGGCGAGCGCCGCGGTGCCCGTGCCCGGCGCGGTCTTCGCCCACGGCTACCAGTCCAATCGCGAGACCGGGGATCCTATTGGGATCGAGCTGGCCAGGCGCGGGGTCGCGGTGCTGGCCCCCGACGAGCTGGGCCGCGGAAACTCCGATCCGCCCCGGCGGGATCCGAGCGCAGCCGACTTCGATCCCAGCTTCGGCGTGCGCGCCTCGCTGGCCGAGCTGCGCCAGCTGCGCTTCGTCGACAGCGAGCGCACCGCGCTGATCGGCCACAGCCTGGGCGGCGGCACGGCCTACCGCATCGCGCTGGAGGACCCGGGCCTGCGCGCCGTGGCGATCATCGGCGCGGCCTACGACGAGCGGGCCACCCCGACGCGGCCGCGCAACATGCTGATGGTGATCGGCCAGCTCGACGAGTTTCGCGATCGGATGACCGGCGTCGGCGACATTCGCGCCGAGTGGCTCCGGACCGCGGCCGGCCGCGCGCCGTTCGGCGTCGCAGACCCGCGACCCGCTCGCACCTATGGGGACTTCGATTCCGGCACGGCCAGGCGGGTCGCGGTTCCGCGCGCCTTCCACGTCGGCGAGCCGCACGACCGCGAGGTGGTCGCCGAGGTGGTGGACTGGATGCTCTCCGCGCTCCGGCCTTCGCCGGAGTGGCTCCTGCCGCCGGGCGACCAGCTCTGGCCGATCAAGGAGTGGGCCACGCTGGTCGCGATGTTGGCCTGCCTGGCGGGGATCCTGCCGCTGGCGCTGATCCTGCTTCGGACCAGAGCGTTCGCCGCGCTGCGCGGGCCGGCCGGGGGCGTTCCGACCGAGCCTCCCCGTCGCCTGTGGCGCCACGCCGGGATCAACGCGCTGTTGATGTGGCTCTACCTGCCCAGCGCGCTGTTGCTGTTCGGGCTGCACAAGTACGTGGCGCCGGTGGACGGAGTCTTTCCGCTGATGGTGGTCAACGGGATCGCCGGCTGGTTTCTGCTCAGCAACCTAGTCGGCTTTCTGCTTCTCGGGCGCTGGGCCCGCCGCCGCGCCGAGGCCGGCGGTCCTTCGCCGACGGAGCTGGGACTCACGCCCGGAGGCTGGCGCCGCGCCGCGCTGGCGCTGCTGCTCGCCGCGCTGCTGTTCGGCTGGGCCTGCGGGCTGGAGCATGTGCTGGAGCGCTCGCTGGGCACCGACTTCCGCTTCGTGTTCGCCTTTGCCAGCGACCTGACGCCGCGGCGCTGGGCGCTGTTCGCGCTCTACCTGCCGTTGTTCACCGCCGGCTTCTTGCAGCTCGGGATGCTCCTGCACGGTCAGCTGCGCAGACCGCGCCGGCGCGGCTGGCAGCGGACGTTCGTTCACTGGTCGGCGCTGGGGTTGGCCGCGCTGCTGGCTCCTTTGCTGCTGCACCTCGGCGTGCAGTACCTGCCCTTGATGATCTGCGGCGCGATTCCGCTGGTGGGACCGGGCGGAATGCTGGTGCTGTTCATGATCAACCTGGTCCACATCGCCGGCGTGCTGGCGATGCTGGTGCCGCTCTCGACCTGGCTGTTCCAGCTCACCGGCCGCACGCTGAGCGGGTCGCTGCTGTGCGGAATGCTGGTTAGCTGGATGCTGGTCTCCTCGCAGGTGATCGCGCCGGTGCCGGTATGAGCGGCCCCGGCTGGAAGCGGAGCATCGCCCACGCCGACATGGACGCCTTCTACGCCGCAGTCGAGCAGCGCGACAATCCCGAGCTGCGCGGCAGGCCGCTGTTGGTGGGAGGAACCGGGCGTCGCGGCGTGGTTTCGACCGCCAGCTACGAGGCGCGCCTGTTCGGCTGCGGCAGCGCGATGCCGATGGCCGAGGCGCGGCGACGCTGCCCCGAGGCGGTTGTGCTGCCGCCCGACTTCGAGCGCTACCGGGCCGTCTCCGATCGGATCATGGAGGTCTTCCTGTGCTGCTCCCCGCTGGTGGAGCCGCTCAGCCTGGACGAGGCGTTCATCGACCTGAGCGGGACCCGCGAGCTGCTCGGCCCGCCCGAGGAGGCGGCGCGCCGCATCAAGCGAGACGTGCTGCGCGAAACCGGGGGACTGACCGTCTCGGTGGGAGTCTCGGCGACCAAGTTCGTGGCCAAGGTCGCCTCCGATCACCAAAAGCCCGACGGGTTGACGATCGTGCCTCCCGACCGGGTCGAGAGCTTCCTGCGTCCGCTGCCGGTCTCGCGACTGTGGGGCGTGGGACCGCGCTCGCGCGAGCGGCTCGAGGCGCTGGGGCTGAGCTCGATAGGAGAGGTGGCCGACGCCTCGCCCGAGCTGCTGCGAAGGCGACTCGGAACGCTCGGAGATCACATCGTTGGGCTGGCGCGCGGAATCGATCCGCGCCCGGTGGTTCCGCACCGCGATCCCAAGAGCGTCGGCGCCGAGGTGACGCTGGAGGAGGACGTGAGCGGCCGCGAGAGCGCGCTGGTGCACCTGAGGCGCTGCGCCGATCGCACGGCCAGGAGGTTGCGGCGTAAGCGGGTGCTGGCCGGGGGAGTGCGGCTCAAGCTGCGCACTGCGAGGTTTCGGACGATCTCCAGGCAGGTCGGGCTGTCGAGACCGGCGGACTCGTCGGCCGAGCTGCTGGCAGCGGTGGAGGAGATGCTCGACCAGCTCGACCTCGGCGAGCCGATGCGCTTGGTGGGCCTGGCCGCCTTCGACCTGACGCCGGCCGACGCCGGAGCACAGATCGAGCTTTTTCCCGACGGAGACAGGGACCGCCGCCGCCGCCTCGACCGTACGGTCGACGAGCTCAAGGACAGGTACGGGGACGACGTGATCCGCCGCGGTGAAGACTAATGCCGAGTCAACCTCTCCCGTTCGGGTGAGAGCTGCCCCTGCCTGCGTATTCCGGCGTCGGGCACCAAGGCCCGGGTGTCAGACACCAAGAACAAACCGCGGCGGCATTCGCCGGCCGAAGCATATCCGGACGGGCTGCTGCCTGACATCTCGGCTATCCGCGCCCCGAATCGGTCGCCGGCGGCCGGTTCTCGCCTCGGCTCGCCCCCCGATCTCGTCCGTTTTCTGCTGGAAATGCTCAGGTTCTTCTCATCATTCAGGTAAACATTTGATAGAAGGTGATTCAGGCAGAGGGGTCAAAAACAGATGGAGGACCTCAAAATCTGATTATGAACTGAAAGATGATGGGAATAGTTGGGAGGATGTTTTAGAAGCAAATAAGGAGATAATTGGTAAAAGAGTCGATGAAT
>JAWOBP010000108.1:0-3423 GCA_046484285.1 Polyangia bacterium | reverse complement strand
GGGCCGTAACCCCACACGGAAACGGTGTGCCAAATATTCACCGAACCGCCGCCACCGTAGATGTCGTCGCTGTAGGCGTCGATGATGTACGGCCCATAGCCCGAGGTGTTGGTGTCGTGGGGAGAAGGCGTGGAGAAGTCGTGCCCCCACGGCTCGTATAGCGGCGCCTTCCAGTAGTAGTTCCACGGGCTGCTCGGGTTGCCCTGGTTGTCCAGCGCAGAGTAGCTCAGGTTGGGCGCGAACTCGGTGATCACGACCAGATCGTAGATGCTCAGGTCGGTGGAGCCGTACACCTGGTAGTCGGCTTTCACGGTGACATCGTAGCCCAGGTCGATAAGGTGCGACTCGATCTCGTCCTCCTGGTCGTACCAGCCGCCGGCGACGAGGAGCACGCTCTTTTCACCCCGTGCATCGTCGCCTCCCTCTCAGTTGGTGCCGCATCCCCCGCAGATGGACGGCTGATTACCAACAGAATAGCTTTGCGACCGATGGGCTCGCAAGCGTTTTCTCTGGCCGGCCGGGCAGAAAAGGCAAGGTCGGTTACCGCTACCGGCGGCAAGATCAGCCCGAGCAGCGGACCTCGCGGAAGAAAGCTACAGCGCGGATTGCTCCGTTCAACCTGCTCCCCGGCCGGGATCGGGATCATCGTCCGGTCTTTCCATCCGCAGCGTGTCGATCGCCTCGTCGACGTCGCCGAACTCGTCCAGATCGTCGAGATCCTCTCGCGTGTCGGTGTCGGTGTCGGCGATCAGCGCGTCGAGATCGAGCGGAGGCCTGGCCGCGGCACGTTGCGATTCCGACGGCGCCTCATCCCCTTCCGGGCGGGGATCCTGGCGACTCTCCCGTTCGCGCTTGAGCAGGGCGGCCAGGATGCGCAGGTTCTTCTTGCGCACGGCCAGGGATTTCTCCTGCGACTCGCAGCGCTCGCGCAAAGCGTCGATCTGCTCGCGCAGCTTTACTATCACTTCCTCCTGCTCGGCGAGGCTGCGCTTCAGCGCCGGCTCCTCGCCCTCCTTTTCCGCCGCCGCAGCGCTGGCCGCCATCTGGGCCCGCAGGCGGATCGCCTCCTCGCGCAGCTGCCACAGCTCTCCCTCGCGCGCCTCCAGCTGTGCGTTGGCCCAGCGCAGCTCGACCTCCAGGTCCTTGCTGACCCTGAGCAGCTCGGCCTCGCTCTCCTCGCGCAGCAGTCTGTTCTCCTCCATCATCGCGCGGATGCGACCGGCGGCGCTTTGCGCCGTCACCTCCGCTCCCTCCTCGGAGTCGGCGAGGGCGTCCATCGCCGTGCCGAGATCCGACTCGAGGCGCTCGGCGCGCGCTCTGACTTCGGACAGCTCGGCCCGCAGCTCTTCGCGCTGCCCCTTGAGATCGCTGAGCTGAGCCTCGGCGGTCCTGGCACGCTGGCGAGCCGATTCGGCGGAGTGCGCCTCGGGACGCAGGCGCTCGGCTTCCCGCCGGTATTCGAGAGCCGAGGCCGCGGCCGACTGGAGCTGTTTCTCCAGCTCGCCGGCGCGCCGCTCCAGCTCGTCGGCCCTTTCCGCCGCTTCCCCCAGCTGCTCGATCTGCTGCTCGAGGCCCGCGACCTTGCGCCTCGCGCCCTGCGCCTCCACCGCCCATTCCTCGGTCTCGGCGAGCGCCGAGCCGGCCTCCGCCAGCTGCCGCTGCAGCTCTTCGACGCGCTCTTCGAGGCGGGATGCCAGCTCCGCGCGTTCGCGTAGCTCGGCGACCCGGCGCTCGGCCGCGGAAGCTCTCTTTTCCAGCTCGGCTCGGTCGGCCGCATTCCGCTCGGCGCCGGTCTGGCGCTCGCGGCTCAGTTCCTCCAGCTCCGACTCGCGACCGCGCAGCTCCCGCTCGAGCTCGGAGAGGCGCGCCTCGGACGCCTCCAGGTCCGCGAGGGAGGCGTCGCGGCGGGACTCGGCCTCGACGCGCAGGCGCCGCTCGCGCTCGACGGACTGCTCGAGGCGCTCTCGATCGGCGATCGCCTGAGAGCGCAGACGGTCGCGATCGGCCTCGGCAGCGGCCACCCGGCTGTCGGCGTCTCCCGCGTCTTGCGCCTCCAGCTCCAGGGCGCGGCAGCGCTCGCGGGCCGCGACCAGCTCCCGGCGCTGGCGGGACGCCTCCTGTTGCAGGGCTGTCAGCTCCGACTCGGATCCGGCGAGCTGCTCCACGATGTCGTCGATCCGTCTCTGCTTGGCCTTGGCCTCGGCGCGCGTCTCGCGGAGACGCTCGAGCAGCTCGTCTCGTTCCTGCTCGGTGTCCTCCCGCTCTCCGGCGGCCATCTGCCGCATGCGGTCGGCCTGCTCGAGCTTTCGCTCGAGACGGCGGTTGTCCCGCCCGGCCTCGTGCAGCCGGCGCTCCAGCTCGGCGCGCTCCTCCTCGAGCCCTTCGTGTCGCCGCTCGGCTTCGCCGAGACGTTCTTCGCGGCGGCGCAGCTCGGACTCCAGGTCGGACAGCCGGCTCTCGAGCTGCTGGGCTCGGCGTTGCAGCTCGTCGTTGCTCGAGAGCTTTTCTTGCAGAGCCCGCGACTCTTCGCGCAGTGATTCGGCCTCGCGGCGATGCGCCTCGCTCTCGCGCCGCACCACGTCGACCGTGCCCTCGAGGCGCTCCAGGCGCAGGCGGACGCGCTCGGCCAGATCGGAGAACGGCAAACGCGCGATCGTGGCGTCGTCGACGCGCTGGTAGCGGGGAGAACACAGACCGACGAAACCGGTCGGCACGTCGCCTCCGTCGGGGAGCATTCGATCATCGAACAGGGGAGCCTCGCGCCCGGCCCTGCGTCCCAGCGGCGAGAGCACGGCCCCGTGCAGAGGCTCTTCGGCGAAGAGCGCCACGTGTGGAAAGTGACGCCGCAACAGGCGTTCGAAGTCCAGAAAGTCCGGGGCCTCGACCGCGGGCGCCGGCACCACCGCGGGAGCCTTGCGATTCGGGATGCGCACGGCCAGCAGGCCCGCCGGGTGGATCAGACGCCGCGCCGCCCGAATGCGGGAGTCCACCAGCTCGGCGTTGCAAGCCGCGGAGGTCAGATTGATCAAAACCAGCGCGAACGAGGCATGCGCCAGCGGCAGCTCGCCTGGGCGCGAGAGCAGCACTATCGGCTGCGGGCCGTCCGGCGCGGCCGGGCCCGGGTCCCGCTTCTCGCTGACGACCACGACCCGTTCCGCCGCGTCGAGAAGCGCTTTCGCGCCGGCCAGATCCGGGGGAAACATGTCGAGGACGGCGCCCCCGCGGGCGAACCGCTCGCACAGCAGGTAGACGGGGATGTGGTCTCCCGTGAGCATTTGGCGGATTCTAGTACGTTACCTCGATCAATGAAAGGTACCGCAAGTCGGCTTCTGCCGTGTGCGGGAAAAGCGGGCATAAAAAAACGGCGAACTCGGTGGATGTGGGGGGGGGCATCCGGGACGAGCTCGCCGTCTGCTCTCTAAA
>JAWOBP010000034.1:0-23479 GCA_046484285.1 Polyangia bacterium | reverse complement strand
TCCGGGTGGTGGTCCGGCTTGAGCATGAACTGGCGGTCGACGATGTTGGAGACCATCGAGTAGACGATCCCCGGCTGATAGATTCTGATTGGATGTCCCATGCTACCTACATCGGACGATCGGCCCGCTCGGTTGCAAAAAAGTTTGGCCCTGCGCGAAAAACCGCCGGGAACGGAACTTTCCAATCAACTGATTATCTACCCCCACCGCGCTTCAGCGTGTCTGACACTCGGTTTGCGCGGCACTTTCCGAAAACGAGCTGGCGACGACAACCGGCGCACCGGTCTGCGCGCCCATCGAGACGCCACCCGCCGCGCGACCCCTCGAAAGCGCCGATCCGCCTCGTCCTGTCTCGAAGACGCCCGGGGCTGCCCGCCGGTGCGCCTCGGCGCCTCTCAGAAAACCCTACAGCGCGGATTGCTCGCTCGGAGCACTCCGCGCTGTGAGGAAATCGTTTGGTGCCGGGGATCCGGTGGTCGGTGCTCGATCGCGATATTCCGACTCGAAGCGGGTGAGCTCGACCCGCTCGGCAGGTCGGTGTCGGCTCCCGGCCAAGACGCGATCGCGGCGCTTCTCTACTCGTCGTGGCGGTAGCCGACTCCGTGCACGGTGCGGATCAGGCTGGGCTCGGCCGGGTCCGGCTCGACCTTCTTGCGCAGCTTGGCGATGTGCTGGTCGAGCGTGCGGCTGGAGGGGTAGTAGCGCTCCTCCCAGCACTCCTCGAAGATCGTCTCCCGGTCCAGCACGGCGCCCCGCCTGCGGCTGAACAGCTCGAGCAGCCGCACCTCTCTGAGGCTGAGGTCGATCACGCGATCGCCGCGCCTGGCGCGCAGCTCGTCCGGCGAGACCTCGAGATCCCCGATCGTGAACTTCGACGAGCGATCCTCGGGCCTGCGTTCCGCCAGGCAGCGGCGGGTCACGGCGCGGATGCGCGCCACCACCTCCCTGACACCGAACGGCTTGACGATGAAGTCGTCGGCGCCCAGCTCGAGGCCGAGCACCTTGTCGATCTCCTCGGACTTGGCGCTGATGAAGATGACCGGCACGCGCGAGTCGGCGGCGCGGATCTCGCGGCAGACGTCATAGCCGCCGGTGCCCGGCATCATGATATCCAGGCAGACGAAGTCCGGAGCCCTGGAAGAGAACAGCTCCAGCGCCTCCTCGCCGTCCGCAGCCTCCAGGGTGGCATAGCCCTCCGACTCGAGGATATCCGCCAGCCCGCGGCGGATGTTGTCGTCGTCCTCCGCGATCAGAACCGTGATCATCGCTCGTCTCCTTCGACGCGGGGAGCCTTCAGCTCGACGCGGAAGCGGGTCCCCCCCTCCGAGGGCTCCAGAGTCAAGTCGCCGCCGTGCAGCCGGGCCAGCTCGCGTGCGATGGGCAGCCCGATCCCCGTGCCGGCGACGCCGTCGGTCACCTTGCTCGAGGTCCGGTAGAAAGGCTCGAACACCTTGCGCCGTGCCGCGGCCGGGATTCCGGGACCGCGGTCCGCGACCTCGACCTGCAGTCGATCTCCTCGCCGGGAGCTGCCGACCGCGACATGCCCGCCGTTTGCCGCGTACTTCTCCACGTTGCTCAGCAGGTTGCCCAGAATTTGCTCGAGGGCGTCGGAGTCCAGCAGCGCCGGCTCAGAGGCGTCCAGGCCGACCTCGATCTCGATGCCGGACGATTCGAGCCCGGGGCGGAACTGCTCGATCACCTGCTCGATCACCTCGTCGGGGACCCGCGGCTTCGGCCTCACGGCCAGCTTGCCGCGCTGCTTGCGGGCGAAGCTGAGCACGTTGGCGATCATGCGGCTGAGGCGTTGGCTCTCATCGACGATCACCGAGAGATATCCGCCGGCGCGCGCGTCCTGTTCGCCCATGCGGTCTTCGAGCAGCTCGGCGTACATGCGGATGTTGGTCAGCGGGGTCTTCAGCTCGTGCGAGACCTGGTTGACGAAGGTGACGCGCCGCCTGGCCTCGCGGACCTCGCGCCCGCTGGCCCACAGGAACCAGGCCGCCAGCAGCGCCACGACCAGCCCCAGCGAGGCGACGGCCGCGATGGTTCCCGCCGCCGCTTCGTCCTCGAGGGCGTGATCGAGCTGATTCGGGGCGGTCACATACTGCAGCTTCCAGGCGCCGAGGGGAGGGGCCAGCGCGCGCGAGACCCGGGGCTCCCGGTCGTCGGCCGGCTCCGCGCCGCCCCAGCCGTAGAGGGTCTCGCCCGCGGAATCGACGAGGCGGATCCGGCCGGGAAGGGACGACTCGCCGCTGGGCAGCTCGGCGATGATGTCGGACAGCAGGGTCACGCGATCCACCTCGACGCCGATCAGCGCCCCGTCGCGAGCGCGGCGCCAGAAGATGAAGTTCACGCCGCTGTCACGGTACCAGGTGTACCATCCGCTCTCGTCCGAAACGGCGGGTCCTCCGTCACCGCCTTTCTCGCCGGTGCCGTCGTCCGGGCGGGCGAACTTCTCGCCGGAGTCCCAGATGAAGCTCGTGCGCTCGACGAAGTCGTCCTCGGCCCGGGTGCGGGGTCCCTCGGGAGGCGGATGCAGCGGCCGGCTGCTCGAGTCGAGCACGAAGACCTGCCGCACGACGCGCTCGCGTCGCACCCGCTCGCGGATATCCTCTGCACTGCGCGATTCCAGATCGGTGACCCGGTCCAGCTCCCGCTCGTAGCGCTCGACGACCCTGGATATCGGCGCCTCGGCGTCGGACAGCCGTGCCGCCAGTAGCTCGTCGAAGCGGTGGCGCAGCGCCTCGCGCTCGCTCTCCTCGAGGCGCGCCACCAGCACCGTCAGCCCGATCAGGGGGGCCAGCACGACGGCGGCGAAGACCAGCTTGAGCACGGGGCGCAACGGATATCTCTCTTTCTCGACGGGCGAGAGCCCGCAGGGGATTAGATCAGTAGGCCTGCTGCATGTCCAGCTCGAACTGGGAATCCCGCATCACCTTGCGCTGTCTCTTCCAACGACCCTGGTCCATGTTTTTCATGTCATTGCGGTTGCTTTTGGCTCTTTTTTCGAGTTTTTTCTTAGCTTTTTTCGATTCGTACCCGCGGGCGTTTCGTTCCAGGAAGCGCGCGTTTTGCTCCAGAGCGCCACGGGCCTCTGCGATGCGCCCCTGGTCGCGCAGCTCGACCGCGTACTTGTTGGTCTCGTTGGCGATCAGCTCCACGCTGGCGGCCAGCACGTCCTCGTTGCGGTGGTCGCGGACCTCGTCCGGCGAGTCGGAGTAGCCGACGACCGCCGAGCCGCCGAGCACGTCCGTGGTGCGGGATATCGAGTTGGCGTAGCGCACGTCCACGCTGGCCACCTCGCGGCTCGCATCCTCGGCCGAGGCCGGAATCCGCAGCTCGACGAGGAGGAACTTCTCCTGCTCGGAGGTGATCTGGTTGAGGCGGGCGAAAATCGTATCGCCCGCGATCTGCGCGGGTCGGCCGAGCACGCGGACCGGCTCGACTCCCGGAGAGCAGCGAATCGTGACCTCGACCTCGCGCGCCACCACCGAGAGCATGTCGCCGAACTCGTAGTCGAAGATGCGCACCAGGTCGACGCCGTTTTCGGCAAAGGCGTGGTTGCCGTCGCTGGAGCGGGCCAGCGCGACCATCAAGTCCTCGTTGTAGCCGCGACCCAGCCCGATGGTGGAGACCGAGACTCCCTCCTTGGCCAGCGAGGCGCCCAGCCGTCCCAACTCGCCGGGGCTGGAGGGACCGACGTTGGCCAGACCGTCCGAGACCAGGATCACCCGGTTGACGCGGTTGACGGCCAGGAACTTGCGCACCTCGTGCGCGCCCTTGCTGACGCCGGCGAACAGGGCTGTGTTGCCGTCGGCGATCATCCGCTCGATGCGACGGTGGATCGCCGCGCGATTACGGACCTTGGTGGCGGGAACCAGGACCTGGACACCGTGGTTGTAGGTGACCACCGAAACGATGTCGTCGTCTCCGAGCCGATCCACGGCCAGGTGCGCGGCCTCGCGCGCCTTGCGCATCTTTTGGCCGCTCATCGAGCCGGAGCGGTCGATCACGATCGACGCGTTGACCGGAGTCCGGCGGGCGGGCCCTTCCAGCGGGAAGCCGGTCAGGCCGACCTTGAGGTAGGCGGTGCGGGTGGCGCCGGACAGCACCAGCGGCGTGCCCAGCGAGACGTCGAGACGCACGCTGTCCGAAGCGGCGGCCGCGTTGCCGGGAGACAGCGCGACCAGGCCGGCGAGCAGCGCGGCCGTCGGCAAAAGCGATTCGCGGATCGTGGAGATCATGGCTTGCTCCTTGTTTGGGGCGCCTTCCCGAGGCGCGCGATGTTGCCTCTCTGGAGAAGATACGTCCCAGCGGAGAGAATGTTGTTCGGGGAGTTGAAAAACAATCGTAAAACGTTTGTAAATCTGATCCGCTTTGATCCGCTTGGGGGGTGAACGGATCAAGATGAAATTATTGAGTTTTTCTTGAATGCGTTGGAGTCACCTGGCGAGCTTCCTTCGCTTGCCGCGGCGCGGCTTCTTTACCGGCTCGCGGCCGGGCGGGGACCAGCGCAGGCCGGCGTGGTCGGCCAACCAGCCCAGCACGGTGTGCCACCAGAGCCCGGCGTTCTTCGGCTTTTGAACGAAGTGGTTCTCATCCGGGTAGAACAGCAGCTTGGACTCCACTCCCCGGCGCTGGAGCGCGGTGAAGAGCTGCAAGCCCTGGGTGTAGGGCACCCGGTAGTCGTGCTCGCCGTGCACCACCAGCGTGGGCGTGGAGAACTCGTCGGCGTAGCGCGCCGGGGAGAACTCGTCGTACAGCTCGGGAGCCTCGTACGGCGTCCCGCCCATCTCCCACTCGGGGAACCACAGCTCTTCGGTGGCGCCGTACATGGAGAACTGCTCGAAGACCCCGTCGTGGGAGACCAGCGAGCGGAAGCGATCGGTGTGCCCCAGGATCCAGTTGATCATGAAGCCGCCGTAGGATGCGCCCGCGGCGGAGACGTTGTCCGAGTCGAGGTAGTCCCGCTCTTCGGTGAGCTGGTCGACCGCGTTCATGATGTCCCGGTACGGCTTTCCGCCCCAGTCCTTCGAGACAGCGTCGCAGAAGTCCTGGCCGTAGCCGCGCGAGCCGTGGAAGTTGACCGCGGCCACCGCGAAGCCCGGAGAGGCGAACATCTGCATGTTCCAGCGGTAGTGGAAGCCGTCGCCGAACGCGCCTTGCGGACCGCCGTGGATCAGCATCAGAAGCGGAGTCTTCCCCTTGGGCTCGAATCCGGGCGGGTGGAGCAAAAAGCCGTGGATCTCTTGTCCGTCGGCACCTTCGATCTCGATGTCCTCCCACTGCCCCCACTCTATGCTGTCCACCAGCTCGTCGTTGAGGTGCGAGATCTGCTTTTCGCCGGCGCCGGCCGTCGTGGCGGTGAAGAGCTCCGCAGGCCGCGAGATGCTCTGCTTGAGATAGTAGAGACGCTCGCCGTCGCGGGAGACCAACACGTCGCCGTTGCTGCCCTCTGAGATCAGCTCGGTCACGATTCCCGACGGTATCGATGTCTTGTAAATGGAGACGCGGCCGCGGTTCGGCGCGGTGAAGAAGATCGTTTCGGAGTCGGGCGCCCAGCTGAACGAGCGCACCGAGCGATCGAGCGAGTCCGAGACCCGGATGCGCTTTTTCGACTCGCGGTCGTAGAGAGTCAGCACGCGCCGGTCCGATTCGAAGCCGGGACGCTCCATCGCCAGGTAGGCCATGTACTCTCCGTCCGGCGAGTAGATCGGACCCGCGTCGCAGGCGTCGTTGTCCGCTGTGATCACGCGCGGCTCGCCGCCGGCGACCGCCACGGTCAGCACGTCGTTGTCGGTGTTCCAGGCCGGGTTGTCGGTGGTGTTGGCGGTGAACGCCACCTCGGTGCCGTCCGGCGAGATCGCCAGGTCGTCGCCGGCGCCCAGGCTCAGCGGAGGAGTCTGGATCTCGCCGGGAGTCAGGTCGCGGATCTCTCCGTTTTCCAGCGAGAACCACAGCACGTGTCCGCGACGATCGTCGAGCCAGGTGTCCCAGTGGCGATAGAGAAGGTGATCGATCACGCGCGCGTCCACCGGGTCCTTCTTTTCCTCGGCCGCGCGTTTGGCGTTGCACTCCATGTCGGCGCCGCACTCGGGGTGGACGCGCGCGACCAGGGCCAGGTGATCGCTGCGAGGGGAGGGGAGAAATCTGTCGACGCCGGTCGGCAGATCCGTGATCCGCTCCGCCTCGCCGCCGCGCGGATCGATCGCCCAGACCTGGGTCTTGCCCGAGCGCGCGGAGAGGAAAGCCAGCCGTCCGTCCGGCAGCCAGCGCGGCGACCAGTCGGAAGCCCGGGCGTTGGTCAGCCGGTCGACGTCGTTCGAGCGCAGGTCGACGAGCCACAGGTGGCTGGTCGACGAGTTCTTCTCCATCTCGTACTCGGCGGCGACGAACGCGGCCAGCTCGTGATCGGGCGCCAGCGCCAGCTGGCTGATCCGATCGAAGGCGTAGAGGTCCTCGACCGCGATCGGGTGCTTGCGCTCGGCGCCGATCGCAGTGACGGTCGCCGCGAGCGCTGTCGCGGCGAGGGCCGCGCTGAGCGGGATTCTGACGGGCATGATTTCCTCCTCGTGCATGCGGGCTCGATTCGAGATATACACAAGGAGGCCGGTTGAGCCAACGCTCGCAGGTGAGCGAGCGGAGACGAATCGACTGCGGGTCGCTTGTGGCGCGGGATTGCCATTCGTAGAGCCGGTCGCGGGAGGTACGAAGATGAAGCGTTTTTCCAATGTATTGCGGGCCGCGGTCGCCGCGGCGGCGCTGCTCGCCGCTGGATGCGCCGCGGACAGCGGCGGCGACTCGTCCGCAGGAGACACGGACAGCACCAACGACTGCTCGCCCGACGGGGAGACGACCTGCCAGGGGTCTGACTTCATGGTCTGCGAGAACGGGGACTGGACGCTCGAGGAGACCTGCGGAGGCGAGACCCCGATCTGCGATCCGGAGTGGGGCTGCGTGGTCTGCTCGCCGGGCGAGAGCTACTGCGAGGGCTCGACCGTGATGCAGTGCGCTGCGGACGGCAGCGCGGGCGAGGCGGTCGAGGAGTGCGCGGCCAACGAGAACTGCGTGGACGGCCAGTGCGTCAACCTCTGCGACGAGGCGGCCGAGACCAAGTCGTACATGGGCTGCAATTTCATCTCCCTGACCACGTCGAACAGCCTTCTGGCAGCTGATTTCGACAACGATTTCGCGGTGATCATCGGCAATCCGCAAGATGACCTGAGCGCGGAGGTGACCGTCTCGCGCGCGGGTGGGACGGTCGCGAGCGACACGGTCGCGCCCGGCGACACCAAGGCGATCATGCTGCCGATGGTCTCCGAGCTCAAGGCGGCCCAGGAGTCGGTTGTCGCGGTGGGCGCGGCCTACGAGGTCGAAAGCTCGGTGCCGGTGATCGCCTACCAGTACAACCCGCTGCACTACGAGGGAACCGCCGATTACTCCTACACTAACGACGCCAGCCTGCTTCTGCCCGAGCATACGTTGACCGGCGAGTACATCGCGGTCACCTGGCCGACCTGGAGCCACGGCTCCTGGCAGAAGCTGATGAACAACGTGACCGGCTCCTGGAGCGCGTGGTACCCGGGCTTCATCGCCGCGGCCGCGGTCGAGGACGGCACCGAGGTGACGTTCACATCGGCCGGCTACACCTCGCAGGGCGAGCCCGCAGCGATGGCGCCCGGCGAGTCCGAGTCGGTGACCCTCAACCGGGGCGACGTGGTCCAGCTCTACTCGATGATCCCCTCGCAGACCGCGACCCAGCAGGAGCTGCAAGACGTGGACTACTGCCAGAACCAGGGCTGGGAGCAGACCAGCGAGGGGGTCTGCCCGCCCGAAACGATGACGCAGACCTGCGACGGGTACTGCTCTTGCACCTGGGGCGACCTGACCGGGACCAAGGTCAGCGCCACCGGGCCGCTGGCGGTCTTCTCGGGTCACATGTGCACCTTCATGCCCTACTACAGCTGGGCCTGCGATCACCTCGAGGAGATGCTGCTGCCGCTCGAGACCTGGGGGGAGAGCGAGGTGATGACCGCGCTTCGGCATCCGGATCCCGACCAGGACTCGGTGGTTCCGAGCAAGTACAGGGTCATGTCCGGAGGGGCGGGCGTACAGCTGACCTTCACTCCCGAGGTCCACGAGGCGGTGACTCTGGGCACGGGGCAGTACGTCGAGTTCGAGACCGACCAGGACTTCATGGTCGAGGGAACCGGCCAGTTCTACGTGACGCAGACGATGCTGGGGCAGGACGAGCTGGGCAGCGAAGCCGGCGATCCGGCGATGGGCACGGGGATACCGCTGTTCCAGGCGCGCGGCGCCTACAACATCCTGGTTCCCGACAGCTACGTTTCCAACTACGTGAACGTGGTGGCGCCCAGCGACGTGGAGGTCTCGCTGGACGGGACCTACCTGGGAGGCTGGGAGCAGGTGGGCTCTTCGGGCTACAAGGTGGTGCGGCAGCCGATCATGCCCGGGGCTCACACTCTCGAGAGCGAGGGCGGAGTGGGATTCGGGATCATGTCCTACGGGTACGCTCCCTATACCAGCTACCTGTATCCGGGCGGGATGAACCTGGAGAGCTTCGTGGAGTAGGTCTACGCTCCGGAGACGGGGTATCCTCTCGGGGCTGCAAAACATCGATCGGACCTACAGTTTCGCCCCTCCGAGGACACCCCGTCTCCTCCGCTCCGTTCTGTTGATTGAGGGGGTATCCTCTCGGGGCTGCAAAACGTGGATCGGGTATTCAGTTCTCGATCGACGGGCTGCGGCGGGCGGAGCCGGTTCGGTTTTTTGTAACGAATGTGTCGGTGTTGCGTTATCATAAACGACGCAATGATTCGAAAGGGAGGTTTCTGATGTCACGTATGCGCTGCTCGACGATCACCGCCATCATCGCGGGGCTTGCAATCTCCGCCTGGGGTTGCGACGGGGCCGACGACGGAGAACGCTTTGATACCGGTGGAGACGCGGACGCGGACGGCGATACAGACTCGGACGTGGACACCGACTCGGATTCGGACTCGGATTCCGACTCGGATACGGACGGGGACATCGACACCGATACCGAGTGCTACGAGAAGATCGACATCGTCTTCGCGATCGACGTGTCCACCACCATGTCGGGCTATCTCTCCACTCTGGAGGACGAGATCGGGCTGGTCTGGGAGGCGGCCGAGGAGATCTCGGCCGACGACGACCCGCACTTCGGGCTGTGCGTCTTCGTCGACGACTTCCTGCTGGTCAGCCCGCAGACCTACACCTCGGTGAGCGACATCAAGAGCGATTTCAACTACTGGTACAACCACACCTCCACCAACCAGCAGACCCAGTCCAACGCGACCAACTCCGACTGGCCGGAGAACACCCTCGACGCGCTCTACGAGGCGGCCACCGCGTACCAGTGGCGCGACCAGGACCTGACACTGCGGGTCGTCATCCACGCCACCGACGACACCTTCCGCGAGCACCCGGACAGCTTCAGCAGCGGAATTCCAGCGACCCACACCTACGAGGAGACGGTCCAGGCGCTGCAAGAGCAGACGATTCGCGTGGCCAGCTTCGCCGCTCACCTGGGCGGGCCGGCCGGCAACGCCGACGTCGAGCCCGGCTTCTACACCGACTACCAGGGCCAGTCGTCGATCCCGGAGGCCACCTCCGCGATGGTGTTCGACATCGACGAGGTGGGCGACACGATCTCGCTGGCGGACGCGATCAACGATTTCGTGATCGAGGAATTCTGCTCGGACTACGTCCCGGAGTAGCCGGTCGACGGAAGGCGGCGCGCTTCGCCGCGGAAGAGAACCTGCCGGCTCGGTGGATTTCGGTGCTCGGCGACCGCGGCTGGGAGGTTGCGCGATCCGGCGCTGTCGGCTAATAATCGACCCGCCGGGTTCGAGTCGATCAATTCGAAAGGGAGCCCATGCAACCAGAGATTCTCTCCGAGGGAACGGTGCTCGGAGAACGCTTCGAGATCGAGAGCCTTGCTGGAAGCGGCGATCTGGGCCAGGTCTACCGGGCGCGGGACACCAAGGACTCCAAGGTGGTCGCGTTGCGGGTCCTGCCGCCCGGCTCGATTCCGGACGAGGCCGACGTGGACAGGCTGCGCACGAGAGTCAAGGATGCCTCCGCGCTAACGCACCGCAACATTCGCGCCACGTTCGGGATGGGGGTCGAGGACGACGGTACGATCTACATCGCCGCGGAGTGGGTCGACGGGCAGAACCTCAGGGCAGTGCTGCGGCGACGCCAGGAGGAGGGCAAGCGTTTCTCCTTCAAGGGCGCGTACAACATCGTGGGCCACGTCTGCAACGCGCTGAGCTACGCGCACAAGAAGACCTTCCACGGCGGTCTCAGCCCGCGCGCGATTTTGATCAACAAGGCCGGACGGGTCAAGGTCAGCGACTGGGGGCTGTCGGTGATCCGCATCCAGCTGGAGAGCTACCCCGGGCGCGGCAAGACCGAGTCGGCCTTCTGGGCGCCCGAGGTGGTCAAGGACGGCTCGACCGCGGACCAGCGCAGCGACATCTTTTCCCTGGGCGCGATCTTCTACGAGCTGATCGTGGGCGTGGCGCCGCAGCGACCGCTCAAGGCGCCCAGCCTGCACGGCTTCTCGCGCGAGGTGGACGGAGTGGTGGCGCGCTGCCTGTCGGCCGATCCGATGCATCGCTTCAAGGACCCCGCCAAGGTCAAGGAGGAGATCTCCGGGCTGGCCAAGACGATCGCGCCGCCGCCCCCCGAGCAGGTAAAGGGCAAGGTCGACGACAATCTCGGAATAGACATCGAGGTCGATCTCGGGTCGATGGGCGTCGAGGAGCCGGGGGCCAAGTTCAAGGAGCCGGTGCCGACCTTCAAGGCCGACGGCAAGGCGGCTCCCCCGCCGCCCAAGAGCGGCGGAGGGAAGATGGTCGAGGCGCCCGGTCTGCCGGCGCCGCCCTCGGACAAGCTGGGCACCGCCGGCGATCCGGGGCTGCCCGGGTCGGATCGCGTCTCAACGATCGACATGGGCTCGGTGCTGAGCAGCATCGGCAAGTCCGAGGCGGCGCGCTGGATGGTGCAGAAGGACAAGTTCGACCACGGCCCGTTTTCCGACCGCGAGCTGATCCAGATGATCCTGCGCGGCGAGGTGCTGGGCAAGCATCCGCTGCTCGACATGGACACCGGGGTGCGCAAGAAGGTCAAGGCCTGGGGCGACTTCGACGAGTTCCTGGAGCGCTATCGGATCGAGAAGAAGAAGCGCGAGGAGGCCGAGGCCATTCAGAAGACCGAGCGCGCGGAGAAGCGAGGCCTGGCCTTCAAGCTCATGATCGCCGGCGGGGCCCTGGCCGTGATCGGGCTGGCGGTCGGCGCGTGGCTGCTCTCGCGGCAGTGGCGCGAGGAGAAGAGCTTCGACAAGGAGGAGCTGATCGCGGCGCTCGACAGCGGCGAGATCAAGCTCAAGACCGGCGCGGGGCTGGTCGACAAGAGGCGGGGCGGAGGCGGCAAGGGCCGCCGTCGCGGCGGCCGCGGAGGCGGCAAGGGCGGGGGAGGGGGCGGCGACTTCGTTCCCGGGATGTCCTACGAGGAGGCGATGAACTCCGCGGTCGACCTGGGCAGCGCGGCGGGCGGCGGGGGGCAGAGGCAGCTGACCGCCGCCGAGATCAGCCGCGTGATGGATCAGAACGTGCGCCGCTTTTTGCCGTGCATGCACGGAGAGACGACCAAGCGGGTCGACATGAACATCGCCGTGGGAGGAGACGGACGCGTGGTGGGAGTCTCGGTCAAGCAGGGCAGCGCCAAGCTGAAGAAGTGCGTCGCCTCCAAGGTGAGATCGGTCCGCTTTCCCAAGTCGTCGGCGCCGCGCACCGCGACCTCCTGGTACTTCGAGCTCTACTGAAGGCCGGCGGCGATGCCGTTGCGTATCGTTTTGTTGTTGGCAGTGTTGGCGGCGCCGGGCTGCCGGGCGACCCCCGCGCCGCTGGATCGGCTCGGCGACGCGGCGCCGGGCGGCGCGGATCGCTCCTTGGGAGGCTCGCTGATTCCCAGCCCGGCCGAGCGCCACCTGCGCCGCGAGCGGCTGCTGGCCGCCGACCTGGCGGACACGATCGAAAAGCTCTGGAAAGTGGAGGCCGCGCGGGTCCACCTCGAGCTGGCGGACCGTTCGCTGTGGTCGCGGGATCGGGACGCCGGGTCCTCGGCCGCGGTCGTGCTGCGGGTCGCAAAGGGAGCCGCGCCCAGAGAGGAGCGGATCCGCGAGCTGGCCGCGGCCGCGATCGGAGAGCTGGAGCCCGAGTCGGTAGAGGTCTTCGTAGCCGAGCAGCCGGGCGTGAAAGCGGTGGAGACACAGCGAGTCGGGCCGCTGCGGGTAGCCGCCGATTCGGCCACCGCAACCAGGGCGCTGCTGGGAGCCCTGCTGGCCGCCTGCCTGCTGCTGGCCGGCGCGCTGATCCACGCCGGGCTGAGGCTGAGAAAGCTGCGCCGCCGACTGCGAGAAACGCCTCGCGAGCTTTCGGACCGGACTTGATCGAACAAGCTCGCCGTCCCCGCGCAGTTCGACCCGCGCGGGATCCGCGCGGGCTGGGAAAAGCAGATCCTGCGCGGGCCTTCTCGCGCGGGCGGGGCCAGATCAGGCTCGTCGTTCCCGCGGCGGCGCGGGACCTCAGCCCCTCGTTCCCCCCTATCCGGCAGGCGGAGAGGGGGAGGCTCTCGCTCGCTCCTTCAGGCCGCTCGGCCCTGGTGCCGAGTCAACCCCAACGTTTTGCCAGCCCATCCTCACCCGCGCCTCCTCTTTATGACACGGGTCATTGCAAATCCGTTTTTGCGGCGTTAACAAATTCGCGACGCACGCGCCGCGAAAGGGGCCAGATGACCGCTTCCCAGCCCAGCCGCGAGAGCTACTTCCCCTCCCAGAGGCTGGTGATCGTCGTGGGCAACTACGGGTCGGGCAAGACGGAGATCTCGGTCAACCTGGCGGTCTCGAGCGCGCGCGCCGGCCGGCGCGTCCAGATCGCCGACATGGATATCGTCAATCCTTACTTTCGCTCGCGCGAGGCGGTCGATCGGATGGAGCGGCTCGGGATCCGCGTGGTGATTCCGCCCGGCGACCAGAAGTGGGCCGATCTGCCGATCGTGGTGCCCGAGATCAAGGGCATGCTCGAGCCGGCGGGCGAGGATATCAGCATCTTCGACGTGGGCGGGGACGACGTCGGGGCGCGCATGCTCTCCTCGTTCCGCGAGCCGCTGGGCGACGGATCCTACTCTCTTTTGCAGGTGATCAACTCGCGCCGGCCGTTCACCTCGACGCTCGAGGGCTGCTTGAAGATGCACGAGCAGATAGAGGCGGCCTCTCGCCTGAAGGTCACCGGACTGGCGGTCAACTCGCACCTGGTGGACGACACCACCGCCGAGGTCGTGCTCGAGGGATACGCGCTGGCTCGCCGGGTCTCCGAGCGGTCCGGAGTGCCGATAGAGTTCGTGGCTGCGATGGAAAATATTGCTGGAGATCCGGCGCTTTTGGAGATCGAAGCGCCGCTGCTCAGGCTCGAGAGGAACATGCTGCCGCCCTGGTTGCGTCGCGGCGAAAAAAAAGATAGTGCCATTGGTGATCAGGTTCTCCCGGCCGCGCGCAACAAGCCGATCGGCCGGGCGTGAGGAGTTCGAAATGCCCAAGATCGAAGTCATGGTAGAGCGTTGCAAGGGTTGCGAGCGCTGCAACGACGCCTGCCCGCAGGGAATCATCGAGATGTCCTCCAACCTCAACGCCAAGGGCTACCGCTACGCCGAGGTGGTGGATCCGTCCCGTTGCATCGGTTGTCGCATGTGCGCGATCGCGTGCCCCGACGTGGCGATCGAGGTCTATGCCGAGGGGATGCAGTACGAGTTCTTCACGTACTAGGAAGGAGCCGGGGCATGGGAGAGAGAATCCTGATGAAGGGGAACGAGGCGATCGGCGAGGCCGCGATCCGCGCCGGTTGCATACACTTTTTCGGATATCCGATCACACCGCAAAGCGAGGTGCCGGAGTACCTGTCCAGGCGGCTGCCCGAGGTGGGCGGACAGTACGTGCAGGCCGAGAGCGAGGTGGCGGCCAGCAACATGATCTACGGCGCCGCCGGCGTCGGGATACGCGTGCTGACCACCTCCTCGTCGCCGGGGATCAGCCTGATGGCCGAGGGGATTTCTTACATCGCGGGCGCCGAGCTGCCGGTGGTGCTGGTCAACATCATGCGCGGCGGCCCGGGCCTGGGCGGGATTCTGCCCGCCCAGGGAGACTACCTGCAGGCCACCAAGGGGCTGGGCCACGGCGACTTCGACGTGATCGTGCTCGCCCCGTCCTCGGTGCAGGAGGCGGTCGACCTGGTGATGGACGCCTTCCGGATGGCCGAGAAGTACCGCATCCCGGTGATGGTGATCGGCGACGGCATGATCGGCCAGATGATGGAGCCGGTCGAGTTTCCCGACGTGGAGGTCGGGCCGCCGCTCGATTCCGGCGACTGGGGTCTGACCGGCTGCGAGGGGCGCGAGCCGCGGATCGTCAACTCCCTGTTCCTCGACCCCGAGGAGCTGCACCAGCACAACGTCAAGCTCAAGGACAAGTTCCGCGAGATCGAGCGCGAGGAGCGCCGCTGCGATCTGTACAACTGCGAGCAGGATCACGAGTTGCTGCTCGTCTCGTTCGGAATGATGGCGCGCATCTGCAAGACCGCCGTGGACGAGCTCCAGTCCGAGGGGATCGACGTCGGGCTGTTCCGACCGATCACGGTCAAGCCCTACCCGTACGAGGAGCTGCGCGAGGCGTCGAAGAAGGTCGAACGGATCCTGTGCGTCGAGATGAACATGGGGCAGATGTTGCAAGACGTGAACCTGGCCCTCGAGGGCAGCAAGCCGATCGATTTCTACGGCAAGGCCGGCGGAGTGATTCCGTCGATCGAAGAGGTCGTCGAGCAGGTCAAGCAATCGCTGAAGAAGATCGGGTCTTGAGGAGGGTCGGCCGATGAGAAAGATCTTTGCGTACACCGACGGGTTGCAGCGCATACCCACGCACTACTGCCCGGGCTGCACCCACGGCGTGATTCACCGCATGGTGGGCGAATCCATCGTCGAGCTCGGTCTCCGCGAAAGGACGGTGGGAGTGGCGCCGGTCGGGTGCTCGGTGCTGGCCTACAAGTACTTCAACTGCGACATGTTCGAGGCCTCGCACGGACGTGCGCCGGCCGTGGCCACGGGCGCCAAGCGCTCCCGGCCCGACCTGATCCTGTTCACCTACCAGGGCGACGGCGACCTGGCCTCGATCGGGATGGCCGAGATCGTGCACGCGGCCAACCGCGGCGAGAAGTTCACGACGATTTTCGTCAACAACGCGATCTACGGCATGACCGGCGGGCAGATGGCGCCGACCACGATGCCGGGCCAGCGCGCCACCACCTGCCCGGCCGGGCGCGACGTGGAGCAGGTGGGCTTTCCGATTCGGATGGCGGAGCTGCTGACCACGCTGAAGACGCGAGCGTTCGTGGCGCGGGTCTCGGCGCACTCGGTGGCCGAGACGATCCGGGCCAAGGCGATCATCCGCGAGGCGTTCCAGTACCAGAAGCAGGATCGCTGCTTCACCTTCGTCGAGGTGCTCTCGACCTGTCCCACCAACTGGGGGCTCTCGCCGCGCGAGGCCGCCGAGTGGCTCGAGAAGGAGATGATTCCCTACTACCCCCTGGGCGTGTTCAAGCGCCCCGAGGATTCGGACGGAGGCAGCGATGGCGGCGACTGAGGTGCTGATGGCCGGATTCGGAGGGCAGGGCATGCTGCTCTCCGGCAAGCTGCTCGCCTACACGGCGATGGAGATGGGCAAGGAGGTCAGCTGGCTGCCCTCCTACGGTCCCGAGATGCGCGGCGGGACGGCCAACGTGACCGTCTGCGTCTCGGATAGCCCCGTGGGATCGCCCTACATCACCAAGCCCACCGCGCTTTTGGTGATGAACCAGCCCTCGCTGGAGAAGTTCGGGCCGCGGGTGCGGCCGGGCGGCCTGATCGTGGTCAACACCACGCTGGTCCCGATCGAGTGCGATCGCGACGACTGCACGGTGCTCTACATCGACGCGGGCGGAATCGCGGAGAAGGCCGGCACGGCCCGGGCCGCCAACCTGGTGATGTTCGGCGCGTACGTGGGCTGGTCGCGGAGCGTCGACAAGGAGACCTGCATCCAGATGATCAAGAAGCAGTTCGCTCGCAAGGCCAAGTTCATCCCCGCCAACGTGGCCGCCTTCGAGGCCGGCTACGAGGAGGGCAGCAAGGTGAGAGGAGACGAGTGATGGGCGATGAATCCGCTGTCGATCTCTCGCGGCTCGAGGCCGTGCTCGCTCGCTACCCGCGGGGACGGTCGGAGGCGCTGGTGCACCTGTTGCAAGAGACCCAGGAGGAGTTCAACTACCTGCCGGCGGAGGCGATCCGCGCCGTGGCCGATCACCTGGAGGTTCCGTTGACCAGGGCCTACTCGGTGGCGACCTTCTACAAGGCCTTCAGCCTCGAGCCAAGGGGGGAGACGATTGTCAAGGTCTGCATGGGAACCAGCTGCCACATCCGCGGTGCGCCCGTGGTGGTGGACGACCTCGAAAAAGCGCTCGGCGTGGGGCCCGGCGGGACCACCGAGAACATGAAATACACGGTGGAGGTCGTCGCCTGCGTGGGTGCCTGCGCCTTGGCGCCGGTGGTGATCGCCGGCGATCGGTATCTGGCGAACGTGAAGCCCGGCACAATCGGCAAGCGGCTCGAACAGGGTTGAGGAGAGGAGCGCAATGCGAATCGGTACTGTCAAGGAACTCCGGTCGCTCCAGGAATCGCTGAAAGCGGCGGAAGCCAAGGTGAAGCGTCGGGTCCGCGTCTGCTCGGGGACCGGCTGTGCGGCGCTCGGAGCCTTCGATGTCTACGACGCCCTCGTCACGGAGATCGAAAAAGCCGGCCTGTCGCTGCAGGTGGATCTCGCTCCGTGCGCCGAAGGCGACGAGCACGTGCTGGCCACGGTGACCGGTTGCCAGGGGTTCTGCCAGGTCGGCCCGCTGGTGCACATCTTGCCCGAGGGCATCGTGTACACCAAGGTCAAGCCGTCGCACGCGGCCGATATCGTCTCGCGGACCCTCGTGAAAGGCGAGGTGATCGACAAGCTGCTGTTCAGGGATCCCGCCAGCAAGCAACGCTGCAAGGGCAGGGCGGAGATTCCCTTCTACCGCGGGCAACGGCTCGTGGCGCTCGAGGGTTGCGGATCGGTCGCGGCCGAGTCGCTGGATTCGTACGTGGCGGCGGGCGGCTTCCAAGCGCTGACCGCCGCGCTGGAGATGAAGCCCGGCGACGTGATCTCCGAGGTGGAGCGTTCGGGGCTGCGCGGCCGCGGCGGCGGCGGCTTCCCCACCGGCCGCAAGTGGCGTTCCTGCGTTCGTGCCGAGGGCGACGAGCGTTTCGTGATCTGCAACGGGGACGAGGGCGATCCGGGCGCGTTCATGGATTGCTGCATCATGGAAGGCGATCCCTACCGGGTTCTCGAAGGGATGATCATCTGCGCCCACGCAATCGGGTCGAAGCGCGGCTACATCTACGTGAGAAACGAGTACCCGCGGGCGGTGAAGCGGCTGCAAAAGGCGATCGACGCCTGCCGCGAGGCCGGGTTGCTCGGGGAGGGGATCCTGGGCTCCGATCTCGATTTCGAGATAACCATCAGCCGCGGCGGCGGCGCGTTCGTCTGCGGGGAGTCCAGCGCGCTGATGCGCAGCATCGAGGGCAACGTCGGCGAACCGCGCGCCAAGTACGTGCGCTCGGTGCAGCGCGGCCTCTACGACAAGCCCACGGTGCTCAACAACGTCGAGACCTACGCCTGTCTGCCGGCCATCATCCGCGAGGGCGGCGAGTGGTTCGCCGGCATGGGCACCGAGAAGTCGCCGGGCACCAAGGCGTTCTGCCTGGTGGGCAAGGTGAAAAACACGGGGCTGATCGAGGTTCCGATGGGCACCACGCTGCGCGAGGTGATCTTCGGAATCGGAGGCGGCATCATCGACGATCGGCCGTTCAAGGGAGTGCAGACCGGCGGCCCGTCCGGCGGTTGCCTCGGCGAGGAGCACCTCGATCTGCCGGTCGATTTCGACGCACTGGCGGCGGCGGGCTCGATGATGGGATCGGGCGGGATGATAGTGATGGACGACCGCACCTGCATGGTCGACGTGGCCAGGTACTTCCTCGGGTTCCTGCTCGAGGAGTCCTGCGGCAAGTGCGTGCCGTGCCGCGAGGGAATCCACCAGCTGCATCGGATGCTGACGGCGATCTGCGACGGCGAGGGGCGGCCGGGCGACCTGGAGAAGATCGAGCGCTTGGCCGAGGACGTGGCGGTCGGCTCTCTCTGCGGTCTGGGCAAGTCGGCTCCCAACCCGGTGCTCTCCACGCTGCACAACTTCCGCGAGGAGTACGAACAGCACATCGAGCACAAGCGCTGCCCCGCCGGTGTCTGCCGCAAGATAACGCACTTCGTGATCGACGAGGAGAAGTGCACCGGCTGCATGCTGTGCATCAAGGCCTGCCCGGTGGGAGCGATCAGCGGAGAGAAGAAGCAGGCGCACGTGATCGACGAACAGAAGTGCACACAATGCGGGGCCTGCCGGGTCGTGTGCAAGTACGACGCGGTCGTGAACCGCTGAGTCGGGGCGAGGTTTCCAATGCAGATCTTCATCAACGGAAAGAAGCTGGCGGCGGACGAAGGTGAGACGATCCTCACCGTCGCCCGGCGGAACGGTATCGAGATTCCGACCCTTTGCCACCACGATGCTCTCGAGCCGGTGGGAGCCTGCCGGCTGTGCATGGTGGAGATCACCCACGAGAAGTGGGGAGGGTGGAAGGGGCTGGTCACGGCCTGCCTCTACCCGGTGGAGGAAGGGCTGGAGGTCACCACCGACAACGAGGCGGTGCACCGCCACCGGCAGACGGTGCTGGATCTGCTGGTCGCGCGCTGTCCCGACTCGAAGGTGATCCGCGATCTCGCCGCCGAGCACGGGAAGGTCACCGCTTACGAGGAGTGGGCCGACGGCTCCAGGTGCATAATGTGTTACCTGTGCGTGCGGGCCTGCGAGGCGATAGGCCGCAACGCAATCAGCGCGGTCAACCGCGGCACGACCAAGGAGATCGCGCCCCCGTTCCACCTTCGGGCCGACGCCTGCATCGGCTGCGGCAGCTGCGCCGCGGTCTGCCCCACGGGCCACATCGAGATGACGGATACGAAGACGACCCGCAAAATATGGGATCGCGAGTTCGAGTTCGTGCTGTGCGAGGACTGCAAGGCGCCGACGATTACTGTCGAGCACCGCGACTACGTGGTTTCGAAGGGCGAGGTGCCGGCTGGCTACTACGACAAGTGCGCGGCGTGCAAGAAGAAGGAACTGGCCAGTCACTTCGACCGGGTCGGAAGCTAGCGGGGAGGCGTAACATGGAGAAGATCTACACAGTTATCCCCGGAAACTGCACCGGATGCAGGACCTGCGAGCTGGCCTGCGCGATGGTCAAGGGCAAGGACGGCAACCTGGGGCAGTCGCGGATTCACATCTACCCCACCGGGCCCGATCGCTACATGCAGATGACCTGCCTCCACTGCGCCGAGGCTGCCTGTGCCCAGGTCTGTCCCACCGACGCGCTGGTGCGCAACGAGGAGACGCGCGCGATCGAGCTGGACGAGCAGCGCTGCGTGGGGTGCGGTCTGTGCGAGGCGGCCTGTCCGTTCGGTCACATCCAGTTCGACCACGTGCTCGCGGTGCCGCTCAAGTGCGACCTGTGCGGCGGGGACCCGGCCTGCGTCAGGTTCTGCCCGCACAACGCTTTGGAGATGAGGCGATGAAAAAGGACATGGGAAGCCTGACCGGCAGGATTCGCGTCAGCGACGGGCGCTGCCCCAACGGCCACTCGCTGATGAGCTCCGAGCGGAGCTTCGACGGAGAGAAGGCGATCGCGGTCAAGGTACGCAACGGCGGCCAGGTGGGGATGCTCTACCTCAATCCGTTCTACGGCAAGTTCGAGTTCGAAAGCGACGTGCCTTTGCACCGGGGCGACATCATCGAGGTCTCCTGCCCGGTCTGCGAGGTGTCTTTGAAGATCGACGAGAACTGCAAGATGTGCCAGATACCCATGTTCGCCATCCAGCTTCCCGACGGCGGCCAGGTCGAGGCCTGCCCCAAGGTCGGCTGTCACAACCACTCGCTCAAGATCGTGGATCTCGACTCCCAGCTGGCCCGCATGTACGCCGAGGACGAGGGCAAGGTCCAGATGTAGAACGGCCGGTCCGCGTCAGATCGCGGCTTGCAGCATCAAGAAGACGTCGTGCGCGGTGGCGGGGCGGCCCGGGTCGTCGTCTCCGTAGCCCGCTGCGAGGGTGGCCCGGTACATCAGCTGCAGCTCGAGCAGGTAGCCGACCAGGTAGAGGTTGACTCCGCCGGCCGGGTAGAGATCGGCGCCGCGCAGCTCGGCGTTGGTGTCGAGGAAGTCGAAGCGGGCGGCCAGCTCCAGGCGCTGCTCGACGACGAACCAGCCCAGCTGCGCGTAGGTCCCGACTCCCCACTCGTCCAGCCCCTGCGAGCGGTGCCGGTCGGCGATCTCCGGGGCCGCCCCCTCGTCCAGCCAGGCGCGGGCCAGGAACAGCTCGGCCACGGCGCTGAGGCCGCGCCACTTGAAGGCCGCCTCTCCGCCCAGCTGCACGAGGTGATCCTCGTAGCGCACGTCTCGATCGAAGGCGGGCAGATTCAGCGTACGGTCGTGGCGCGGGTTGTAGATCGCGGCGGCGGCCAGGACCATTCTCGGCTCGGGCGAGGCGGCCAGGTCCGGCTCCTCGCCCAGCGGCAGCGGCGAGAGCGGGTGGACGGCCAGCCTGCCGCCGAGCTGGACTCCGCGGTTGGGCGGAATCGAGACTCCTTCCGGCGTGCTGTCCCCCGACTGGGGAGCGAAGTCGCTCCACTCTCCGTTCCAGGCGCCGAGCCCGTACTCGAGCGTCTCGCCCAGCATCCCGTGCAGGCCGACGCCCAGGTCGCGGCCGTCGCCCATCTGCAAGAGGCCGGTCATCGCCCGGGAGAGCTGCACGAACTGGTATTTGTGGCAGCCCATCAGCCGCTGGCGGCCCAGCCAGGGACGGAAGCGGCCCGCGCGCAGGGCCAGGGCGCCCTCGAGCGGATCGATCTCGACGAAGTAGTCCCACAGCTCCAGGCGGCCGCGGCCGATGTTGGCGGTGAAGAAGACGCGGGCCCAGCTCCAGAGGCGGGCGTCGAAGCCCAGCGCGCCGCGGCGCAGCGTGAAGCCGCTGCCCGCTACCGGATCGTCGGAAGAGGGCGCGATCCGGGCGGTGAAGAGCGGCTGCGCGATTCCGATCGGCTTGAGCACGAGCGCGCCGTCGGCGGCGGTCATGATCAGACCCGACCCCGGATCGAAGGAGACGTCGACGGGAGACGAGGAGCCCTCGGCCGCGGCCTCCTCCCCGGCCGCGAGGCAGTCGCGAGCAACGAGCAGAGCCAACGCGGCCACGAGCAAAACGAGGGAACGCCAGAGCATGCGCGACGATACCGCGAGCCGCCCAATCCGGCAACAAAGCGCGAGAGAGCCTCACCCCCTCGCTCCACCTCTCGCGACAAGCCCCAAGGGCTTTTCCGGCCGACCTCGGGGCAGCGCTCTTTTCTATACAGACACCCGGGAATCAGAAGCCGAGCCCGCCGGGCGTCGTAATCCTGACTGCGGCCCTCGTGGCCGCGGTGCAAGCAGACCCGTGCAGGATCTGCACGGGTTGGAGGAAGGAGTAACGTCTCGTTCATCCCGCCGGAGCCCGGGGTCGGGGAACAGATGGCACGGGCGTAGGCGGACAGGCGTCGTCGACAATCGAGCTGAACGGTCGTGTTCGGTCGGCCGTCCGGTCGAGGACGGAGCTAAGGACAGATCCTTCCCGCCGGCGTCCAGGCTCGTCCGGGCGATGGAAGCGGCCTTTGCCGCTCGATGCCCGGCATCTTTACGGCAACGATCGAGCCTTGGCTCGACCGTCCCGACAACGCGGAGTTGAAGATCGATCCTTCCATGATCCATGACCACGACGACGCCGGAAGGCTCGAGCCTTGCCCGGCGCTCGTTTTCTGCTCGAAAGGATCGATCTCTTCTTGCCAGGACGGTCGATCCGAGCCCGGAGCAAGGATGGATCTATCCTTCAGAGGCCACTCGCAATGTCAGAGCAAGGCCAAGGCCTTGCTCCGGAGAACAGGCTGAAAAAACCGGAAGGTTCGCGCCTTGCCCGAAAGCTGCCGGGCAACGATCGGGCAAGGCTCGAGCTCAAAAGTGTTTTTGATCACCAATGTAATCGCAAGGCCCCGGCCTTCCGGGGCGCCCAACCCGTGGATCGAACGATGCAGCCATCCATCCTCGGGCGCTCACCCGCGGGGATGAACCCCGCGGCCACGATGTCGCCGGCGGCGACAAGCCCTTTGGGCTGAAAGAGCGTTTACTCCGCCGGGCAACAACCGAGGCCGGGGAGAAGCAGGCGTATCGAGCGGCCGACCACGAGACGGCAAACCGTTCACCCGGAACCGAGCAACGTCGAGCACCAGCTCCCCGAGGCTGTCGCGCGCCACGCTGGTCAGCCTGAGCTCCGTCTTGCGCGAGGTGCCGGAGGCATGGCTTTCCTCTCAGTCCTATTCTCCAATCCGTCCTATTCTCCAATCCGTCCTATCAAGTCCCATTCATCCCATTTCTTCCCCGAGCACCCGAGGGGCCGCGGTCTTTTAACCGCGGAGACAACTCAAAGCGTTGGAGTCTATCGCTAGGTCGTTGAAGGCTTCAATGGGGCCGCGGTCTTTTGACCGCGGAGACGCGGATCGCGGGCATCTGATCGCCCACCGTGTACTTGCTTCAATGGGGCCGCGGTCTTTTGACCGCGGAGACACGCGCGGATCGCTGCCATCGCCGAGCCGGCCACGGGGCTTCAATGGGGCCGCGGTCTTTTGACCGCGGAGACATCCGATCCATCGCCGCTGGCCGGAGGATGGACGACTAGCTTCAATGGGGCCGCGGTCTTTTGACCGCGGAGACATGGTAATGTCGGCACAGAAGGCGCGGGAGTAGAAGCTTCAATGGGGCCGCGGTCTTTTGACCGCGGAGACAAGACGGCGAAGACGAAGACGAAGCCGGCGAAGACGCTTCAATGGGGCCGCGGTCTTTTGACCGCGGAGACGCCGACCTCCACGAGGCGATGCCAGGATTGAAGGACGCTTCAATGGGGCCGCGGTCTTTTGACCGCGGAGACCCGAGTGACATGATCACGTGGTTTGACCGGCTCAGGGGGGCTTCAATGGGGCCGCGGTCTTTTGACCGCGGAGACCTCTGTGATGCGCGCCGATATGACGGCAAGCCTGTCCTGCTTCAATGGGGCCGCGGTCTTTTGACCGCGGAGACGTCGCGCTGGACGGGATGGAGGTCTCGGAAATCATCGCGCTTCAATGGGGCCGCGGTCTTTTGACCGCGG
>JAWOBP010000144.1:0-29057 GCA_046484285.1 Polyangia bacterium | reverse complement strand
CGCCGTCGTCGGTGGGGAAATCGAGGCCGTACAGCAGCGCGTTGTACGTCACCGGCTCCAGGTCGACACCGCCGAAGGCCACGTAGCTCAGCATCCCGTCCTGGTCGCGGAAGAAGACGTAGGCCGCGTCGCCGATATTGACCGCTCTCGGCGCCGCCGTGATATCGACGTTCGGACCCATGCCTTCCACCCCGCACTGGCGCACCGCCATCGCGCCACCTAATAGCCATCCTCGATCGGCTCGGGCCAGCCGCCGTCGGGCTCGGGGCCGAGGCCGACCACGCGCACCGGGCTCGGGCAGTAGCAGGCGCTATTGTCGGTCAATTCGACGAGCTGGCAGGAGTCGTCGTCGGACTCGCAGGCCAACTTGTCCCGCCCGTTGCCGATCTCGCCGGCCGAGTTGTCCCCCCAGCAGTAGACCGCGCCCGAGGCGCCGGCGGCGCAGGTGTGGGCGGTTCCGGCAGAGACCGAGACGATCGGCTCGGACAGACCGACCACCTCGCTCGGCTCGGTCACCTTCCACGCGGAAAGCTCGTCCGAGATCTCTCCGGTTCCCACTTGACCTCGCTGGTTGTAGCCCCAGCAAAAGACTCGGCCGTCACCGCTCAAGGCGCAAGTATGCTCCGACCCCAACACGACCTCGACGATCTCGACTCCTTCTAGACCGAGAACCGAAACAGGCTCTTCCCGGTCCTCGGTGGTGCCGTCGCCGAGTTGGCCATTGTCGTTCTCTCCCCAGCACATCAACTCCCCGGACTCGAGCAATGCGCAGGCCGCGCGGGCCAGGTCGGCCTCGATCGCCGGCCCGGGCAGGCCCTCGACCGCGGCGGGCGGAGCCGGGCAGTCCTCGCTCGGCTCCATCCCGGGGCAGGTCGTCTTGTCCCAGATCTCCACCGCTCCGAAATCGGTGACGGCCAGTGCGCTCCAGCCCTCCTCCCTCAGCTCCACTACCCCCGACTCCCAGCCGCCGATGGTTTGCGGGGGCAGCCAGCACTCCAGATCCACGCAGCCCCAGCACCGCACCCTGCCGCCTTCCACCAGGGCGCAAGAGGTGTAGATGCCGACACCAACCTGCGAGGCGGGCGCCTCGAGGCCGGGGACATCGCAGATCCCGCCGCTGCAGTTACCGCCGAGCTCACCTCCGGTGCCCGTGCCCCAGCAACGAACCGAGCCGTCCTCCATTGCGGCACAGGCGTGGCGGCCGCCCACTTCCAGGTACACGGCGCCCGGCTTGACGCCTCGGACCTGGCACGGGAACCCCTGGTTGCATTCGCCGTCGGGGCACCCGAAGCAACCGCCCCAGCACTCGACCGCCCCGCGCTCGGTTATCGCGCAGGAGTACCCCCCGCACGAGACGTCGACCGCCAGCTCGGGCCCGGTGTCCGCGCCGGCGTCGGTGTCCGCGCCCCCGCCGCCTCCGGCGCAGCCGGCAGCGGCCAGACAGGCGACGCAGACCGGCAGGACCCGCATCACAGCGACCACGGCCCGCGCAGCCAGATCCCGAGCCCGTACGAGCCGCCCAGGTACCCCAGGCCCCCGTGCTGCGTGACGAAGGGCGAGAACGACATCAGCGGCCACGGTGTTCCCTACTGCGGTGTGCAGGTGCGTCCGCTCGGGACGCCGCGGTTTTCTTGGCGCAATCCGCTCGGGCGAGAAGCTGGACAGGTGCTGCGAGAGCCTGGGGCCGAAAGGATGGTTTCAGCGTGAGACAAGCGCCCCTCCGGTCAAAATTTTCATCGCGTGTCTTTCGCATGTCAAGTGTTTTTTTTGCGAGCGCTTCGCGCTTCGTCGAAACAGTCGCGGTCCGGGAGGCCGAGAGGCGCTTTTCGTGCAATCCTGTGCGCTGTGATGAGGACTGGACAGCGCCCGATCGGGCCGGTTACGATTGCGGCGATGATCAGGCTGCCGGCGGTGATGCTTCTAGTTGTCGCGCTTTCGGCGACGCTGCTGCGCGCCGAGGCGGAGGCGACCGAGGCCGAGACCGAGGGCGATTGCTTCTCCTATGACGATCCTTTGCAAGAGCTGCGGCTGCCGATCTCCAGGCCGGGGCCGCGGCCCAAGGCTCCCAAGTCGTATCCGCCCGGGGCGCCGGTCGCCAGGCGCCGCGGGCTGGATCCGCCGCTGACCACGCTGTTCAACATCCACGAGCGCGAGGCGCTGCCGGTTTTTCGAGATCGCCGCGTGCCCGAGCCCGTGCTGGCCGAGCTGTTCCGCTGCCGGGGGTTCGGCGAGCCCGGCCACCTGGATCCGCGGCTGGTGGAGATGGTTCTCGACGCCGCAGAAGAGTTCGAGGCTCCGCGCGTCGAGATCATCTCGGCCTACCGCTCGCCCAAGTTCAACGACGCGCTGGCCAAGAAGGGCAGGGGAGTGGCGCCCGAGAGCCGGCACACCAGAGGAGAGGCGATCGATTTTCGCCTGGAGGGGACGGGAGCTTGCGAGGTCGGCCGCTGGCTGTGGGAGAACCGCGACTGCGGAGTGGGAGTCTACGCCGCCGACGACTTCGTCCACGCCGACGTGGGGCCCAAGCGCCGCTGGGGGAGCTGGTAGAGAGACGGCGATTCGCGTCGCCGAGCAATCCGCGCTGTGAGGGTTTTCTAATAAGCCTTCGGTGCGAGTTCTTTACGCGCTCGCTTGTCCTGCATCAGCCAGCCCTTGCGAAGCCGAAAGATCGGCGACAGTATAAAATTTGCCGAGAGTGCATTATAGGCTTATTATATTCGTTCATCAATCCTCGCCAGCAGGAAGGCTCACCACCGGGAAAGATGCGCCGGACGGGTTCCTCGGCGGCCTGTTCTGACCGAAAAGTGCCTGAAAACGCAGTAAAATCGACGTTCTGGGCGCGCAGAGGCCTCAAAACGGATCATTTCGGGCGTCCTTTCGTCCGAGCGAGCCTCTGGTGGGGACAATCAGCCAGTACAGAGTTCGGCTGATATGTGTTTTTTTTGCTTCCATGGAACGAACAAAATAAGCCTAGAAGGCTACTATTGCAAATAGTATTCGCCGGCATTCTGGTCCTTCAGTGGCTGTGACGTCCTGCCGGGCCACCGCAGTGGCCCATCTCACGGCGGCTGGAGACCAGCCCCCCCCCGGACTGCGTTCGGCGCCGGCGCGGTCTCCGCCGGGAGCTATCCTCGGGCCCTTCTTGTGGGGTAACCGTTCACCCCTCATTCGTGTTGAGAAAGCCGGTATGAGAGCCTATGCCAATGAGCTTTCCGGCAGCAGCGATGGTGGAGGCCGGTTGTGCATGACTGCCGCCAGGGCGTCGGTGAGGTAGTCGAGGAGGTTTCGGCCTTGCTGCTTGCAGGTGGCGCTGGCCGTCATCATGCGCTCCACGAACCGGTTGCCCCGCTCCGACTGCGTTCCGAAGCTCGACTTGCGCCACAGGACGTAGGGACGGATCGTCCGCTCGGCGACGTTGTTCGTCGGCTCCACGCCCGGCACCTCGACGAACTTCCACAACGAATCCCTCAGCTCGAGGAGGTTCCTGCAGGTCCTTTCGGTCTTGGCGTGACCGCAGGAGCAACCCTCGCCGAGGATACGCTCCACTTCTCTGCGCACCGGCGCCAGCCGCAGCTCGAGCTCGAGGTGGCTCAGCTTTCCGTCGCAGAAACGGTGCCAGAGGTGGAACATCTTCTGCGCGTATTCCAAAAGCGCGTTGCCGATCTCGCCCGAGCTGCCGCCACGCTCGGCGATCTTCTTGAAGTCCCGCACCAGGTGTGCCCAGCAAAGCTGGCGTTGCTCCGGGGGCAGCCAGTTGTAGCCGCTCCAGCGGTCCGAGACCAAGTATCCACCGAACTCCTCTCCGAGAAGCTCCCTGGCCGACTGCTTGCCGCGGCTCTTGCGGATCATGAACACGCTGACCAGGCTCGTGACCGCGACCCACATCCACGAGAGTCGGCCCGCCACCTTGTGACTGGTCTCGTCCGCGTGGACCACCTCCCGCTGCCGAACGTAGTCCCCGGCCTCCTCGTACGGCCCGGACAGCGCTTCGCTGACCCGCGCCTCGCTGTTCGAAACCGTCCCCAGGCAGAGCTCCAGCCCGAACAGGTCGCAAAGGAGCTCCTGGACGCTTCGCTTGCTCAGGCGATACTTCCCGGACAGCATTCCGATTGCGGCCGAAGCGCGAGGGCCGAGCATTCCTTCCGAAACTCCCTCGGGAAGACTGCCGCGATGAACACGCCCGCACTCCGCACAGACCCCGGAGTAGACCCGGTACTCGCTGACGAAAAGCGCAAGCTCGGGCAGCTCCAGGATCTGTTGCCGCAGCGGGTTTTTCTCGTCCAGCTGCAACCTTCCTCCGCAATCGCAGCGACCCTCGGGCTTGCAGTCCACCAGCTCGTCCACCTGCTCGACCGGAAGCAGATCGCGGCTCTTGCCCTCGTGGCCGCGCTGAGCTCCGCGCTTGCGCTTCTTTTTCGGCTTCTTCTTGCGCTTCCTCTTCTTTACCTTCGCAGAAGGCCCATCGCTCGACGGCGGCTTGGAGGAATTCGACGAATTCGTATTCAGCTTCTCTTCCAGCTCGGCGACCAGGGCTCGAAGCTCTGCGTTTTCCCTTTCCAGTATCTGGATGCGGAGCAGAGCTTTTTCCAGCTGCTCTTGCAGCTTCTCGTTGGGCGCCAGAAGCTCTTTCTCGAGGCGCGTCATGGCCCCACGAGATCATGCCCGACGCGATCTCGCAAGCGGAATCAACCAACGATCTCGGCAAGATCAGCACTTTTTTCGACCCGATCATCAACAATCAACCCGATCCGCTGGATCACCCCCCTGAACGGTTACCAAGGAATTTCGTGGGGTTCACGGGGATGACGAAGGCACGGTATTCGCTGTGGGTGATTATGGCATGATCGCGAAGAAGGAAACCGACGGCTGGGTACTTGCCGTCTCCACCCATTCGAACCATCTCAGAAACGTCTGGGTGAATGGACCGGGCGACGCCTGGGCCGTGGGCGAAGAGATCGTTCTGCACTACAATGGGGACACCTGGAATGCCGTGTCAGATTTGCCGGACGGAATCTCAGACAACTATTGCGACGTGTGGGCCGAAGACTCCGACAGCGTGTGGATCGTTGGTGGGGAAGTTGAAGAAGATGGATTTGCCATCCACTACGATGGCGTCGAATGGTCAGTGAGCTTCGTATTGCCGTAGTGTGATGATGTAAGAACGGAACTTTTCAGTTGGTCTCTTTCAATATGGCTCCCGATCACCTCCACGAACCGCAGCTGGCGATCCTTCCGGTTACGCGTCTTGCCATGGAGGGATTGTAGATCGGGTGGGGTGGCGGTGTCGACGAGGGTGTGCGCTCGAACGAGGCGTTTCTCCTTGCTGTCCCGCGCTTCAGCGTGCCTGACACCCGCGCTTCAGGGTCTTCAGTTTGTAGACGCACGGGTCAAGCTGCGGAGGCTCTACCCGATCTTGGAGGCCTGACGTGCTACTAACAGAACTCCGTGCAGTTCGAGGCGTCGATACGTCGGCGCACGTCTTCTCGCGGGGATTCGTCGGCCAGCTCGACGAAGGACTCCGTATGTATGAAGCTATGCGGGAAGACCGCGACGCACCGGCCGCCGCCGCGCACGGAAGGGTACACGATGCCGTCTATCCCGACCTCGGACGCGATGTGACCGAATATCTGGGAGTTCGCCGGGACGTCGATCAACATCGGCATCGCCCGCCAGTTCGACGCGAGGAGCGACGCGACCAGCTTGGCCGGTGTCCGCACGATCTCGGGCGGCGGTTCTCCGCGCTTCCGCGCCATCTGCCGCACGTGTTGTGGGAGCTTGAAGCCCTTGATGAGGTCGACGAACGGTTTGAGCGACGCCGCGTCGCCTACGTCGAGGTAGCGTTCGAGGCGCCCGCTCACCGCAACGATGCTCACCGAGCCTTTCGCCGTCAGCGCGAGGTCGAGTCTGGACAGGTCTGCTTCTTCCGGCTGCCGGGAACCGAACCGCTCCAGCATCGCGGTCGCGCGGTCCGACGCGATGTAGAGCGCGGGAAACCGCGGGAGGTTCGGGTTCACCAGCTCGCCCATGTTGAACCGTCCGCCGACGTTCTTGATGCTGCCCTTCATCGACAATGGGTCGAGACCGTACTTGTAGGTCACGACGCGCTGCCACTTGTCGAACTCGAAATCATCCTTGCAGGATTCGGCGCGAGCGCCATCCTCAGCTTCTGCTCGATGCGCGCCCGCTGACCCGCGAGCGCTGAATAGAAAGCCCAGTGCAGGGCCAGCAGATCCGCGGTCGCCTTCTTGGTGGCGATCAGCTCCTCGACTGTGCCTCGTTCGAGCACCTGGAACGACGATTGTCGCTGCCCGCCGCCGCGTCGCCGCTTCATCCGCTGGCCCATCGAGCTAGCGCGCGTTCTCGTCCAGCGCGGTCTGGATGTACCTGAGCAGCTTCGCAAACCGTCCCGCGCGTATCATCGCCTTGGGCGACACGTTGCCCAGCATGGGGTTGGGGGTGTGGAACCAGAGCATCGTCTTCTGCTCGTCGTGGAAGAAGCCGCCCACGAGGTTGATGGCCACGGCCCACTCCCTGATGCGCTCGCGCAGGGCGGCGGGCATCTTGTGGTCGTAGCGCACCGACTTGATGGAGACGTCGGCGGCCGTCGCCACGTCCCTCTTCTTGTAGGCGAGGAAGTCGACGACCTTCTTGGCGTCCACCTCCCCGTCGTCGTAGAGGTGCAGGTTGTCTTCCTGCGGGATCGAAGCGAAGAGGTTCTCCGCCGTGTCAGTCATGGTCTGTCTCTCCTCCCACATACGTGCCGATGATGCGAACCACTTCACTACCGCACATCGACCACGTTTTGTCCACCCCTTCCAAGATAGTCCTCGATGCCATCGTCCGCAAGCCGGGCACTGGCCCTCTGCGCCGTCGTGCCGAGGAGACGCGGGTATCGAAAATCACAGGACCGTCCCCGCCCCTCATTCTAAACGGCCTTGATCCACGTAGTCCCCACGCGGATCAACGACGTCCCTCAGGGCTCGAGCCGGTAGCCCGCGGCCTCGACGGCCTCTCGGATCGCCTCGGGATCGGGGTCGTCGCCCTCGATCTCCACCAGGCCGGTGCGCAGGTCGGGCGAGGCGGAGACCACGCCCTCGACCGCCTCCAACGCCCGCTCGACGTTGGCCACGCAGTGCTCGCAGGTCATTCCCTCGACTTTGATCCGATGCTTCATCTCTCTTTCTCCCTCGCCGGTCTTCGCGCCGCGCGCTTCGGGCGCAAAGCGAAAACGCGCCGCGATTCCGCCGGCCGCCCGGCGCGCCAGCAGGAAGACGATCAGCGCCGCGACCAGCGTCGCGCTGGCGATCCCGAGCCAGTCCGCGCCGTGCTCGTGGGCTCCGGGCGGGGCCTCGCCGGACGGGCCGAGCACGAAATCGAACAGCAGGCCGAAAGCCGTGCTGAAGACCGCCACCACCGCCAGGTAGATCGCCAGCACGCGTCCGCCCAGCGCGCGATGGACCGCGCCGATCGTGGCGGCGTTGGTCGCCGGGCCGGCCATCAGGAAGACCAGCGCGGCGCCGGTGGGCATCCCCGCGGCGATCAGCGCCGCGGCGATCGGAACCGAGCTGGTCGAGCAGACGTAGATCGGAATCGCGACGACCAGCACGAGCAGCATCCCGGCCAGGCCCACGCGATCCGTTCAGGGGTTTAGGGGCGTAGTGGCGTAGTGTGAATCCGCTGTTGCATCGCCGGGCGGATCCCAATATAGATTCTGGCGATGAGGGTTTTGATCGCCGAGGACGATCCCGGCACGCGGCACCTGCTGCGGGGGATGCTCGACGGCCTCGCCCGCGTCGACGCGGCGGAGAACGGGCGGATCGCGCTGGAGCGCTTCGAGGCCGCGCGGGACGAGGGGGATCCCTGCCGGCTCGTCCTGATAGACATCATGATGCCGGAGATGAACGGCCAGGAACTGCTCGGCGAGATCCGCAAGATCGAGAGCGAGGCCGGCGTCTCCTCCGAAGAGCGAAGCCGCGCGATCATGATCACCGTACGGGACGACAACAAGAACATCGTGCGAGCGTTCCGATCGCAGTGCGACGCCTACCTGGTCAAGCCGATCAACCGGGCCGAGCTGCTGGGACAGATCCGATCCCTGGGTCTGATCGACTGATCCGGATGCGGGATCCAGCCCCAGCCGGCGATTCGATCGCCGCGCGGCCGAACGACCTGGTGGCGCTCAGCGCGGTGCGCACGCCGCTGGGCGGCTTCGGCGGCTCCTCGAGACATCTTCCTTCCTGGGAGCTGGGCGCAGTGGCGATTCGCGCGGCGCTGGAGCGCTCCGGCGTCGAGGCCGGGGCCGTCGACGAGGTGATCGGCGCCTCCTGCCGCCAGGCCGGCAACGGTCTCAACCCGGCCCGCACCGCGGCGCTGCTGGCCGGCGTGCCGCCCGAGGTGCCGGCCCAGACCCTGAACATGGCCTGTCCTTCCGGAATGAAGGCGATCCAGCTGGCGCAACTGAGCTCCCGCAGCGGGGAGGGGACGAGCTGGCTGGCCTGCGCGATGGACTCCATGTCGCGGATTCCGCACCTGGTGCGCGACCTGCGCTTCTCCAAGAAACGCCTCGGAGACCTCGTGCTCGAAGACGGCTGGAACGACTCCCGCGATCCGGTCTCGTCCCTCTGGATGGGCGAGACCGCCGACCGCCTGGCCGCACGGCGCGGCATCTCCCGCGAGCAGCAGGACCGCTGGGCGCTGGTCAGCGAGACGCGCGCAGCCGCCGCCGACCGCGATGGGCTCTTCCGCGCCGAGATGGCCGCGGTCTCGCTTCCCGCCTGTGAAAACCGTCCCGCCGTCGAGCTGCTGGCCGACGAGACGTTCCACCCCGGCACGAGCGCCGAGAAGCTGGCCGCGCTTCCCCCGGCCTTCTCCGAGGACGGCACGGTCACGGCGGGCAACAGCTGCTCGCTGGCCGACGGCGCCGCGGCGATGCTGCTGACCACCCGCGAGCGGGCGGCCCGGCTCGGAGTCGATCCGCTCTTCTCGGTGACGGCCTTCGCCCAGACCGCGGTCGACGGCGCCGAGATGGGGCTGGGGCCCTCGCGCTCGATTCCGCTGGTGCTGGAGCGCGCCGGCATGCGGCTCGGCGAGATCGACCTGATCGAGGTCAACGAGGCGTTCGCGGCTCAGGTGCTGGCCGGCGAGCAGGACCTGGGCTGGGACCCCGAGCGGGTCAACGTGCACGGAGGAGCGATCGCGCTCGGCCATCCCACCGGCGTCTCCGGACTGAGAATCGTGGTCACGCTGGCCCACGCGCTGCGGGCCAGAGACGGCGAGATCGGGCTGGCCGCTCTCTGCGGCGGAGGAGGAGTGACCACCGCGCTGATCATCCGCCGCGAAAGCTGATCGGACCGACACCCGGCCACGGCAGCGACAGCACCAAGAGGCGCCCGGGCCTCTCGGTGGTCGTTCCGCTCAACCCGCGCGGACTGCCTCCAGCCCGGCGCGGATCACGCGGTCGAGCATCTCGTCGTAGCGCTCGGTGCCGCTGTCGCACAGGCAGGACGCCAGCTCCTGGGCCAGACTCTTTTCCACCATCACCGGGACCCGATCGGGGCCGATCTTCATCTCGCGAGTTTCTACAATATCGGTCATGTAAGGCATCTCCCTGCGTTCCTTTATACACACCGCGAGGGGCGCTGCAAAAAAAACCAGCCCGGCGCGAATCAGGGATCCGCGCAGCAGCGAAATCCGATCGCGGGCAGAACCGCGTCTCCCGAGGCCCGCGACATCGAAAAATCGCAGCTCAGACCCACCCGGGGAGTGTTGTACGAGCCGCCGCGGACCACGTAGATATCGGTCTGGGGCTCCTCGCTCGTCCATTCGCGCAGGTTGCCCGACAGATCGAACGCCCCGTCCGCCGACTGGCAGCCGGTCAGCTCTCCGGTCGGTCGCACCTCGTCAGTCTCTCCGGCGTAGTCCAGCCCGTTGCACGTATCGGGCTGGTACGCGTCGCCGTAGGGAAACAGGGATCCGTCAGAGCCGGCGCAGGCGGCGGCCCACTCCTCGGCGCTGCAGAGGCGCTTGCCCGCCGCGGCGCAGGCCTGGGCCGCCAGATCGAACGGCACACTGTACCACGGCACCACGCCCGGCTTGGAGCAGGCGCGCGCGGTCGCGTTGCCGGCGTCGGCCGCCGTCGCGTCTATCCGCGAGGCCTCGTAGGCGTAGATGTAGAAATCCAGGCCGGAGTGATCGACGTGCACCATCTCGTCGACCTCTCCCTCGTCCACCTCCCCGTCGCAGTCGTCGTCGACGCCGTTGCACTTCTCGGTTAGCGGCTGCTGACCCGGCTCGGTGATCTCGCAGATCACGTCCTGCTCGCTCGCATCGCAGACGTAGTGTCCCCGCGAAAGACAGGCTCCGTAAGGATGCTCGGGATCGACGACCTCGGTGCAGGGCTGCCCCACGAGCGGGAAGCTCTCGTCGGTGACGCCGTCGCAGTCTCCGTCGACGCCGTCGCAAAACGCCTCCTCCAGTACGACGGCGTTGGGCTCGCACTCGTCTGTGACCTCCACCAGTTGGGTATCGTAATCGCAGAACCAGGCCACCTGTCCGCACTTCTCCATGCACTGCGGCTCGACGCCGGCGCAGGGCCCCTGCTGGCGACAGAAGCTGTCCGGCACGAACAGGTCGCCGTCGTCGAGATCGGTCAGCCCGTCGCAATCGTTGTCCAGGCCGTCGCAGATCTCCGATCCGTTCGGCGTGCACTCGTACTCGCAACCGGGCACCTCGGGATCGAGGTTTACCCAGCCGAAATCGCAGGCCAGCACCTGGCACTCCTGCTCCACGCACTGGGCCGAGGCGTGATCGAACTCGCAAGGCTCGTAGCAGCCCGTGCAGTGCTCGAGCGTGCCCAGCAATCCCTCGTCGCTCGAGCCGTCGCAGTCGTCGTCCAGCCCGTTGCAGGTCTCGGCCGCCTCGGGCTGCACCTGGCCGGCGCAGACCACCTGTCCTTCCACGCAGGAGACGACTCCCGGCTGACAGATTCCCTCGCAGACGAGCGGATCGCCGCTGCAGCCGCTCTCTGCCGTGTAGCAGGGCGCGCCCAGCTCGTCCGGGTCGCCGTGGCTCTCGTCGGTCGAGCCGTCGCAGTCGTTGTCGGACCCGTCGCAGATCTCGGTGGGATCCGTATCCGGTGCGCAATGATACTCGCATCCGTTTTCCGGATCCTCGTCGATGTCCCAGTAGTCCTGCTGGCATTGACCCATCACGCACGCTCCGCCCTGGCACGAGCTCTCGGCGTGATCGAAATCGCAGTGGTGCCCGCACCAGCCGCAGTTGTAGGGATCGGTATCGAATCCGACGTCCTCGTCGAACTGGCCGTCGCAATCGTCGTCGACCGGCTCGTAGGGATTGTCGGTATCCTGAAAGTCGATGCCGTTGCACAGGTCGTACTCGGCGATCGGCTGGCAGACGTACTCGCACCCGTTCGACGTGTCCGAGTCGAGGTCCTGCGCGAAGGTGTTGCATTCGCCCATCTGGCAGACGCCGCCGTCGCAGATCCCCTCGGCGTGGTCGTAGTCGCACTCGTTGTTGCACCCCCCGCAGTGATAGGGATTGTCGCTGGTGTCGACGTCCTCGTCGGTCTCGCCGTCGCAGTCGTCGTCGATCCCGTCGCAGTCGTTGTCGCCTGCATCGAAATCGCACTCGGAGGTGTCCGAGGCGGTCCCGGTGTCGCTATCGGCGTCGGTGTCCGCGTCGCTGTCGGCGTCCGCGTCCGCATCCCCGTCCGCTCCTGTATCGCCGCCGTCCGCGGTCCGAAAGTCGTACGGCTCGACGCGGCAGCCCGCCAGCGCCAGCACCGCTCCGGCCAGCAGCGCGATCGGCACAAGCGAGCGGGACGCGCGCCGCACCAACCATGCGCCGGCGAGCAGCAGAGCAAGCAGCAGAGCCGATCTGCCGCCTCCCGGCCCGGTCGTTCCGGCTCCCACGCCGGCGTTGCACAGGCAGCCGCCGCTACCGGTGCCGAGCACCGAGGTGATCCCCGGAGAAGACGCGCCGGCGTCCTGCGCCGGGCCCGTGCCGCCTCCGGTCTCCGTGTCCGCGCCGGTGTCTCCGCCGCCGCTGTCCGTGTCCTCGTCGCCCCCGCCTCCCGGCTCGTAGTCCCCGGCGTAGCAGGCGCCGTCCTGGCAGTAGAAGCTGTTGGGGCACTCCACGTTCCAGCAGGGATCCTCGACGCACTCGCCCTCGACGCAGGTCTCGTAGAACTCGCAGACCACGCCCCAGCAAGCGCCCTGCACGCACTCGCCGTCCTCGCACGACTGGCCCGACGGACATTGCACGCCGGCGCAGGGATCTTCCACGCACTCGCCCTCGACGCATCCCCAGCCGCTCGGGCATTCGATGTCGTCGCACGGCGAGACGCACTCGCCGTCGGCGTTGCAGTACTCGTCCCCGGCGCAGTCGGCTCCCGCGCAGGGATCGTCCACGCACTCGCCCCCGCTGCAGATCTGCCCGTCCCCGCAGCCGCCGGCGTAGCAGCCGTACTCCGTCTCGGTCAGGCACTGGCCGCCCGCCTGCGGAATGCAGACCGCGCCCTCGGGACATTCCACTCCGTAGCAGTCGTCCACGCACAGGCCGGGCAGCGGCTCGCAGTGACAGGGCGGGACGAAGCCCTCGTCGCACCAGTAGGGGTTGTCGGTGCAGGGCAGGTGGTCCTCGGACCACTCGGTGCAGACGTCGGGAATGCAGACGTCCTCGCCGTTGACGTCCTCGCAGACCATCCCGTTCGGGCAGGACATCTCGTCCCCGGAGCACTCCGGCGCGCACTCGCCCTCGATGCAGAGCCCGCCCGGACACTCGATGAAGGTGTCCTCGTCGGTCAGCCCGTCGCAGTCGTTGTCCTTGCCGTCGCACAGCTCCTCGGTGGGCCCGGTCGCGTTGCAGACCCACTCGCCGCCCAGGCAGACCAGCACACCCTCCTCGCACTCGCCCTCATCGGGGTCGTCGGTCTGCGACTCGGAGCAGGTCACCCCGCTGAACAGGTCCTCGTCGGTCTCGCCGTCGCAGTCGTTGTCCAACCCGTCGCAGGACTCGTCGGTGCCTTCCACCTCGCCCACGCACTCGTACTCCCAGACCCCGGGCGAGACCTCGTGGCAGGTCATCGTGCCCGCCTCGCAGATCCCCAGGTCGTTGCCGCACGGCGCCTCGACCGCATCCTCGTCGGTGAAGCCGTCGCAGTCGTCGTCCAGCCCGTTGCACAGCTGGGGCGGGTTGAACTCGTTTGCCGTTCCGTAGACCGCTCCCTCGCAGGTCAATCCGCCCAGATCGCAGGCGTAGGCGCCCAGCTCGCAGACGCCGAGATCGCTCTGCCCGCAGCTCTGCCCCAGCTCCGGGAACGTCTCGTCGGTGAAGCCGTCGCAGTCGTCGTCCAGCCCGTTGCACGTCTCCCCGACGGGGATCACGGCGCCGACGCAATCACCGAACTCGCCGGCGACGCACTGCGCCGAGCCGACCTGGCACTGCCCCTCGCAGCTCCAGCTGGGAGGATCGCCGCTGGCCTCGCAGCCGTCCTCGCCTTCCGGGTAGCAGGCCTCGACCATCCCGTCGGTGACGCCGTCGCAGTCGTCGTCCTCGTTGTTGCATGTCTCGTCGATCGGCCCCTGGCCGCCCTCGCAGACGACCACGCCGTCCTGGCACTCGGTCGCACCCGGGGAGCAGTGCCCCACCTCGGCCCAGCCGCACTCCGCCGAGACGAAGTCCTCGTCGGTCTCGCCGTCGCAGTCGTTGTCCAACCCGTCGCAGATGTCCTGACCGGTCGGCACGCAGGGATCGCACTGCAGCTCCTCGTCGACCAGCCCGTCGCAGTCGTCGTCCAGCCCGTTGCACTCTTCCTCGCTCGGCGATTCCCCCGGATCGGTGATCTGGCAGACCACGCCGGTCTCGTCTCCGCTGCACGCGTAGTAGCCGCTGCCCTGGCAGACACCCAGCTCGCCGTCGGTGCACGGATCGCCCAGCTCGGGCCAGTCCTCGTCGATCTCGCCGTCGCAGTCGTCGTCGTCGCCGTTGCAAAGCTCGTACATCACCGCGTCGCCGACGATCTCGGCCAGCGCCGAGGCCAGCTCGTCCTCGTTGCCCACCAGGTAGGCGGGACGCGTTCCGCTCGCCGAGCCCGCGTTGGCGATCTCGTCCAGCGCGGCCTCCTCCTCCGCGAGCACGGAAAAACCGATCACGTAGGTCTCGATGTTCAGATCATCCAGCAGCGACTCGGCGGCCGCGACCGGATCTCCGTCACAGGTCTCGGTGCCGTCGGTCAGCAGGATCACGGCGTAGGTCCTGCAGTCGTAGCTGAAATAGGGAGTGACGAACGGATCGGTCTGCTTGACCGCTCCCAGGTAGGAGTAATGGGTCAGCAGCGAGTCGGCCAGCGGCGTGGGTCCGGTCCCGCGCAACTCGCAGTCTCCGCCGCCGTCGAAATCGCAGTAGTCGGCGATCGTCGTGTCATCGACGAAATCGCTCTGTTCGTGATCGATCCACATCATCAACTGGTTGAGGCTCGAATCGAACCCCACCAGGATGTCGGCGCCGTCGCCCTGCGATCCGCAGTTGCCCGCGTAGTTGATACACTGCTCCCCGGCGGGCGACTCCTCGTTGACCGCCACGTTCGATGCTCCGCCCACGTCGACGGTGCAGATCTGCGTGCCCTGGTTGCCCTGCGGATTGTCGTAGGTGCAGCAGATGTCCTCGCACTCGAACCACTTGGCCAGCTGGCAGCTGCGGTCGATCCCCTGGTCCTGGTGGAAGCGCGCCAGCGACCAGTCGATCTCCGGGTAGCCGGCGATCACGTCGGCCAGCGCGTTCTTGGCCAGGTAGAGACGCGAGTCGTCGGCGTCCGGGTGGCCGGGGTGCTCGAGGCTGCCGTCGCCGAAGGTGTACAGCCCGTCCAGGTCGGTCAGCATGCTGCCCGAGGTGTCGACGATCAGCGAGAAGCGCGCCCTGGTGTCCGGATCCGGCTCGAGGCACTGGGGATGGTCGTAGGGAATGCAGTAGTTGGGAGCGCCGTCCTCGCAGGCCGGGATCGGATCCGCGTCGCAGGAGCCCAGCGAGCAGGTGATCATCCCCAGCTCCTCGTCGGTCTCGCCGTCCAGGTCGTTGTCCCAGCCGTCGCAGACCTCGCCCAGGTAGCCGCCGCTGATCTGCAGCTCGCCGGCGCCGCCGCCGGCCTCTCCGTTGCAGATCGGGCACGAGCCGCCGATCGATCCCGACACGTCGAAATCGACCCCGGCGGCGATATCGGCTCCGGCGCGGGAGAGCACCGAGATGATCCCGCCGCCGCCGCCGCCGCCGCAGTCGTCGCAGGTGCCACCGTCCTGGGCGTCGGCCGGGCACTGCTGGCCGCGGTACAGGTCGAAGTGGGTATCTCCGTCCAGCTTCTGCGTGTCGCCGCCGACTCCGCCCGAGGCCCAGATGCGCGCGCCGGCGGCGAGCTGGACCTGGTCGCCCACGATCAGGATCGAGCCGCCGGCTCCGCCGCCGGCCGAGTCGTTGCCGTCGCCGCATCCGCGCCAGCCCATGGCGCGCACGGCTCCCTCGATCACCACCTGCCCGGTCTGTGAGCCGTCGACGCCGGCCAGCACGATCCGCCCGCCGCCGGCTCCGGACATCGCGATGTCCAAACCGAATCCGTCGCCGTCCCGGCAGCCCTTGTCGCCGCCCGAGGCGCCGAACTCCACCTCCCAGATGGAGTGGAAGTACGGCTGGCCGGCGACGCTCGGCTCGCCGTCGCAATCCCGGCAATCCGAGTCGTCGGTGCAACTGGTGCCGTCGCCGTTGAGCGAGTTGCCGCAGTCCTCCTCGAACATGTAGGGAAACGGCGGATCCGGATCCGGGCTTCCGCACAGACCGTGATCGAAGTCCTTGGTGCCGCGGCCGCCGATCCCGAAATGAGCGCCTCCGCCACCCGAGTCGTGCACCGCGCAGCCTCCGATCCCGCCGGCCGAGCCGGTCGGTCCGGTCCCGTCTCCGCAGCGGAGCGACTGGTAGCCGGCTCCGTCCGCATCGATGCTCGAGGTGGCGTCGATGTAGATGTACGGCGCGATCAGCTCCAGGTTGCCGGTTCCGTCGGGGGTCGGCTCTCCACCGGCGTGGGCGTCGACGACGATCCGCCCGCCGTTGACTACCTCCACGGAATCGTACTGGTGGCGCCCGTGCATGTACACGGTCTCGCCGTCCACTGTGAGCGGCTCCGCCCCGACCGCACCCGCCGCCGCAAACGCGGCCGCCAGCAGAATCGCCGGTACCAGCCGTAGGCCCGCAGTTTCTGACGATGACAGCATCATGCTCGCTCCTCGCGCATCGAAAGCCCCAACTGCAATGTTAGTTGAGTTGAAACGTCTCTTTTTCCCGACTCGAACCGAATTCTTTCACCCGCCGGGAGGCTCGGCGTCCGGATCCCAGTCCACGTCCCCCCTCCCGTCGAGCGCGTTGGCGTAACGCGCCGCGGCGAAAAGCAGATCCGAGCCGCGGTTCAACAGCTCGAGCACGGTCGGATCCACCTGCTCGATTTCGGCCAGCTGGCAGAGACGGCGCTCGGCGCGGCGGCAGACCGTCCGCGCCACGTGAAGCAACGCGGCCGCGCGGCAGCCCCCGGGCAGCACGAAACCGCCGATCTCGCCGGCACGCTCTTCCAAGCGATCGATCGCCCGCTCCAGCGCGGCGACGTCCCGCTCGGAAACACCCGCCCTTTTCTCGCCAGCGCCCGGCGGCGTGGCCGTGTTGGACGAACAGTTGTAGAGGCGATGGGAAAAGAACTCGAGAACTCCCGCGAGCAGAGCGTCCTCGCTGAACGACAACGCGACGCCGACCCAGGAGTTGGCCTCGTCGATCGCGCCGTAGGCCTCGACCCTGACAGCGTGCTTGGGCACTCGCGTGCCGTCGAACAGGGATGTCCCGCCCTCGTCCCCGGTGCGCGTGTAGATCTTCGAGCTCAAGGCATCGTCCCGTCGAGCCTTTTTCAGCTTCCCGGACGTTCGAAAGAGGCCGGGTCGATCGGCGCTCCTGCGCGCACGTTGGTGAACTCTATCCGCGTGCGATCTCCGCTCGGCGAGCGCAGCTCGACCCACGAGACGACTCCCGCGGACTCGCGCAGCACGCGAATCTCCTGAAAAACACCTTTGACGGTCTCCTGGAGCGGGACCAGCCGGATCGAGCCGTCCTCCAGCTTCTCGACGTCGTACAGCTCGCCGACCTGGTCGTAGTCTCCGGCCGTGAGCGCCAGCATGTGCTCGGCCATGACTCGCATCACCGGATCCTTCTCCAGCTGGAACGACTTGGTCACGCCGAGATCGGGATAGTGGATCCAGGCCCGATCGCCGTTGACCACCAGCACCGAGCGCGACGGCTCGAGCATCTCCCAGTAGAGCAGCCCCGGCCCGCCCAGCTTCAGCCTGCCCGTCGAGCGGATCGTGTCGGACAGCGCCGCGATCGAGCGCTCCATCGCAAAATCCGCGGTGAGAGTGCGGGGGGGATCGTCGGCCGAGCCGGCCGCGGCGACCAGCAGCAGCACGGCCGGCAGAAACGAAGCGATTCGAAACCGATTGGGTAAAATTGACAGCATTTCTGTCGAGTTCGACGCGTCCCGGCGCTCGAAAATTCGACCTCCTCCGCCGCTGGTCGGGGTTTAGCAAAACCGCCGCCGCGAGGCAAACCGAGCTTGGCAATCCCGGCCGTGGCGGCTACAAGGTAAGGCTCGTTGTCGGCTGCACGCTCGCGAAGGCAGACAAATGACCACCAAAAACGATTCGAAACCAGAAGAGAAGAGGAAAGCCGTTCCCGGGGAACGGCCGCGCAGCTTCATCGAGGAGATCATCGATCAGCACAACCGCAGCGGCCGCTTCGGCGGTCGCGTGCACACCCGGTTTCCTCCAGAGCCGAACGGAATGCTGCACATCGGCCACGCCAAGTCGATCTGCCTCAACTTCGCGCTGGCCGAGCGGTACGGGGGCAAGTGCAATCTGCGCTTCGACGACACCAATCCCAGCACCGAGGAGGACGAGTTCGTCCAGTCGATCATCCGGGACGTGCGCTGGCTCGGCTTCGACTGGGAGGAGCGGCTCTTCTTCGCTTCGGACTACTTCGAGCAGCTCTACGACTACGCCGTCCAGCTGGTGCGCGACGGCAAGGCCTACGTCGACGACTCGCCCGAGGAGGAGATCGCCCGCCTGCGCGGCGACTACCACGCTCCCGGCAAGCCGGGCCCCTTCCGCGACCGATCGGTGGAAGAGAACCTCGACCTGTTCGAGCGCATGCGCGCCGGCGAGCTCGAAGACGGCTCGCGCGTGCTGCGCGCCAAGATCGACTTGAGCTCGCCGAACATGAACATGCGCGATCCGATCATGTACCGCATCCGGCACGCCACCCATCACCGTACCGGAGACGAGTGGTGCATCTACCCGATGTACGACTGGGCCCACGGCCTGGAAGACTCGATCGAGGGAATCACGCACTCGATCTGCACACTGGAGTTCGAGAACCACAGGCCGCTCTACGACTGGTTCCTCGAAGCTCTGGGCGTGCACCACCCGCAGCAGATCGAGTTCGCCAGGCTCAACTTGAGCTACACCGTGATGAGCAAGCGCAAGCTGGCGCACCTGGTGGCCGAGGGCCGCGTCTCGGGATGGAACGACCCCCGCATGCCGACGATCGCGGGCTTGCGGCGGCGCGGCTACACGCCCGAGTCGATCAGGAAATTCTGCGAGCGCGTCGGAGTGGCCAAGCGCGACAACACGGTCGACCTGGCGCTGCTGGAGCACACCGTACGCCACGATCTCAACGAGCGCGCGCCGCGGGTGATGGGCGTGCTGCATCCGCTCAAGCTGGTCATCACCAACTACCCCGAGGGGAGCCAAGAGACCTTCCAGGCCCCGCTGCACCCGGAGCGGCCGGAGCTGGGGACCCGCGAGGTGCCGTTCGGTCGCGAGCTGTGGATCGAGCGGGACGATTTTCGCCAGGATCCGCCGCGCAAGTGGCATCGCCTTGCTCCCGGGCGGGAGGTGCGGCTGCGCTACGCCTGCCTGGTCACCTGCGAGGAGACGATCCGCGACGCCAGCGGCGAGGTCGTGGAGCTGCGCTGCCGCTGGGACCCGGAAAGCCGCGGGGGCAGCTCGCCGGACGGCCGCAAGGTTCGAGGCACATTGCACTGGGTCGCCGCCGGCAGCGCAGTGGACGCCGAGGTGCGTCTTTACGATCGCCTGTTCGATGAACCGGACCCGCTCGACGTGCCGGAGGGCAAGACGTTCCTGGACAGCCTCAATCCCGGCTCGCTAGAGATCCTGCATGGGTGCAAGCTGGAGCCCTGGCTGGCCGAACGCTGCGAGCCGGGCAGCCGCTGGCAGCTCGAGAGAATCGGATACTTCTGCGCCGACGAGGAGGATTCCAAGCCCGGACATCCGGTGCTCAATCGCACAGTCGGGCTGCGCGACAGCTGGGCCAGAATCGAAAAGAGCCTGGGCAAAGCCAAAAAGCCGGATACGACCAAGAAGCAGCGCAAGGAAAAGCCCGGCTCCAAGAAAGAAAAGGACCAAGTCACAATCGGTGACTTCGACCGCCTCGATATCCGCGCCGGACTGATCAACGAAGCCACCCTCGTGGAGGGCGCGGACAGGCTTTTGCGCCTCGAGGTGGATGTCGGTGAAGAACAACCCCGCCAGATAATGGCCGGAATCCGCGCCGCCTACCCCGATCCCGCGGTGCTGGTGGGCAAGAAGGTGGCAGTGCTGGCGAACCTGCCCCCGCGAAAGATGCGCTTCGGCGTCAGCGAGGGAATGGTCCTGTCGGGCGTTGCGGAAAACGGTCGAATGGGAGTCATGACCTTCGATCGCGACCTGCCCCCTGGTGCCAAGGTCTCCTGATCCTCCTTCCCCATTCCGGGGTTCGGCCCCACGGCGAGTCGCAGATCTGAAAACGAAATCTCTTCAGTCCTCCATCAGAGGACCGAAAAGCCACAACCCCAACACCACGAACAGAATATCGAATACCGCCAACAATCCCAGCAGGTCCGCCCAGGACTCCATCCCCCCTCCTGCAACGATCGCGGCGCTCGCTTTCACAGCCGCGATCAGCACCGGCGACACGAGCGGAAAGAGAATGACACCCAGCAACAAATCACGCAGCCTGGTACGCACGGTCATCGAGGCGAACAGCGTTCCTGTCACCGAATACCCCACGGTTCCAAGCAGCAGGACCGGAGCCAAGCGGTGCAGGTTGGACAACAATGGGGCGTGGAACATCAAATCCACAACCGGAACCAACACGATCTCCACTACCAACAAGAAAACGACAACACCCAGCGCCTTGCCCAAAAACAGCGCCGCATGCGGGGCCGGCGTCAGCAACAGCGCCGTCCAGACCCCCAGCTCCCTCTCCCTCAAAAAAGTGCGGCTCAAAGCGAGCACACCGGCGAACGCCACGGCGAGCCACAACACTCCTGGCGCGACCTCTGCCTTCGGCTGACCCGCCGTCCCCAGGGCGAAACCGGCCAGCACGACCACCAGCACTGCGAACAGCGCCGTGCTGATCACTATCTCCCTCGACCTGAGCTCGACGCGCAAGTCCTTGACGAGCACCAGCCAAACCGCGCGGGCGAACCCCATCACACTCCCCCGTCGACGCAGCGACTGTACAGCTCGCGCCAATCGTCAGCGCTGCCCGGAGAGTATTCGTCCGAGACGACCTCACCGCGCACCAGCATCACCGCTCGATCAGCCACCTCGCTCGCCAGCTCGGGCTCATGCGTGACAGTAACCGCGATCCCTCCTCGCTCGCGGTGAGATCCGATTGCACGTGCTATTCGCCGCACCGCCTCTCGATCCAGGCCCGCGGCCGGCTCGTCCAGCAGCAGCAGATCCGGTGTCCCCAACATCGCTCGCGCCAACGCGATCCGCTGCAGCTGTCCTCGAGAGAGGACGCGGACCGCGCGATCCGCCACGTACGATCCCAGCCCGAGCTCTTCTGCCCGCCGAGCCACCTCCCCATCGGGCTCGGCCACGCCGTAGAGCCTGGCGAACAGACGCAGGTTCTCCAGGCCGGTCAGATCCGGATAGACCATCGGTTGGTGGGAAAGCAGCCCGATCCTGGATCTCAGCTCCGGATCCGCCGGTCGCACGTGCCGACCATCGAAGAGCAGCCGCCCGCTAGTCGGCCGGGTCGTCAGCGAGAGAACCGCCAACAGCGTCGACTTGCCGGCGCCGTTGGGGCCCATCACCGCGACCGAATCTCCGGCGTGCAGCTCGATCCGGACTCGGCGCAGAGCGCGTACCGGTCCGAACACCTTCGACAAATCCTCGATCGCAACGCGCTCGATCGCACGGCTCATCTCTGGTCACCACTTTTCGATCCACGCCGGCGCGCCCGACCGCGCCAGCGCAGCAAGACGCCCAGCGCGAGCAAGAACAACGTCGAAGCCAACGTCGCGCTTCGCCAGCTGCCGATCGGATCCAGCTCCAGCCCGGAAAGCTGGATCTCGATAGCTCCGTCGCGTATCTCGCGCCCCATCGAGACCAGCGCCAGCAGGCCGCCTCCGACCTCGGTGCGCTTGGCGGGATCGAGACCGTCCACCACGAGATCGGCTCCGCTCGCCGTCCAGGCGGAAATCACGCGAACCGCCTGCACCGGCCGCCCGAAATCCTGCTCGATGCGACAAGCCCCCTCATCGATCGGCACCTCGAAAACCAAGGTGGCATCCCGACCCGCCGCCGAGAACGGACCATCGATCACGAATCCCTCCCCCGCGACGCGCGCCGTAGAAGAGCTGCCCTCGCGTTTCGAAACGCGGGGGTGGACGCCCCCCGCAGGCAACGGCAGCCGAATCTCTCCTTCGACTGCGACTCCCTGCGGCGAACGCAGCGAGAGCACCTCGGTCACCTCGATCAGATCCCCGGAACGCTCGAGCACCACGTGCAAATCGCCGACGACGATCTCGGAGAGATCCTCGCTGCGGCGCGGCTCCTCCAGCAGGATCCGAATCCCCGGACCCTCGCGCATGCGGAAAGGCTCCGTCGAGGCGAGAGTCTCGCCGTCCGGGCCGGAGATCCCGGCGACCAGCTGCTCGGAGCCGCCGACCGGAATTCCGGAAGCGCGCGCCCATCCGCGCTCGTTGGTCTCCATCTCCAGCCGGCGCACGTCTCCGGCGGAAGCGCGCGCCTCGACGAACACCTTCCGTCCCGGCAACGATTTGCCTTCGGAATCACGCAACTCCACCGTGACGCTACCGGGAGGCGGTTCCGCGGGGGAAACCTCGCCAGCGGCGGCTCCGGCATCCGGCGCCGTCCTCGGCTCGGGTGAGGAATCTCCGCCCCCGGCGTCCGCTACCGCGACCGACAGCGCCAACGGCAGAATCGACAGCCAGACCGTCATCTTCCCTCGCCTCGCGAGCCCGCCAGACCTCCCGCGGCCGAAGCCACGAGGTAGGCCACCAGCGAGATCGCCATCGCCCCCAGCACGACTATCGCTGCCGGAGCGCCCCGCAGAGCGCCGGCGACACCGGCGGCCGCCACGACCAGGACGACCCCGCCGGCGGGAGGAAGCAGGCGCGACCGCAACGATCGATCCAGCTCGATCAGCCGCGCGAGCGCACCGCGCCGCACCATGCCCAGCAGCGTGCCCAGCACGACCAGCAGCCCGCCCGCCCAGATCCAGGGCACCAGCGGGTTGACCACGGCGCGGATCACGGCTCTGCCGTTCGCTGCATCGATCTCGCCCAGCGCCAGGAAGAGATCCCCTGCAGCCGAGGAATCAATCACGACCTCGCTGGTGGGTTGCCCCGGGTGGCTGTGATAGGTGTAGCGCGCCGGAGACATCACGCCCAGGTTGTGCTCCGGACCCCGCACGTACAAGTCGGCGAAGATCGCCTCGCGTTCGACATCGTCGTCGACGCGCAACCCGATCATGTGGATTCTGTAGTCTCCGGCGAACAGCGTCTCGCCCGGACCCAGCGCTCCGCCGCTTTCGATCGTGAAAGCCGACCCGGTAAACCCGGCGAACGCCACCAGCACGCCGAGATGGACAATCTGCGCACCCGCGGCGCGACGCGATCCGCCTCCCGATCCCTCCGCGCGGTTCCGCCGCACAAAAATACGCCGCAGCTCCTGCGCGACCGCCGCGGCTCCCGCTCCGATCAGCCCCACCGCCGCCACCGGAGCGACCGCCATCGCTCCTTGCAACCCGGATCCGAAACCGCCGCAGGTCGCCGCGATCAACGCCGAGGCCGCTCCGACGACCAGCGGAACCGCCAGAGGCCAGAATCGATCGCCACCCTCCTTGGAACGGCGGTACAGCGCGACGCAGAGCGCCAGCAGCGCCAGCACGGCCAGCCCCACCGGCGTCATCCAGCGATTGAACGCCTCTGGAGTCAGTGTAATCTTCTCCCCCGTGGCCACCTCGGCCAGAAGCGGCATCATCGTCCCCACCCAGACCAACACGGTCGCCACGACGAACGCCACGTCGGCGAGCAGAATCATCCCGTCGCGGGAAGTCAGCTTTCCCAGCGGTCGCCTGGGCGCGAGGTCCCGCCAGCGAACGACGAGCAGCACGAGCGGGACCACGGTGCTGACCGCTATCAGGCCCAGCAGCCAGGGTCCGGTCGAGGAGCCGGCAAAGGCGTGCACCGAATCGATCACTCCCGAACGGGTGAGAAACGTGCCAAACACCACCAGGGAGTAGGTGAGGCAGACCAGCAGCACGTTCCAGCGCCTCAATGCCCCGCGGCGCTCCTCGGCGGCCGTCGAGTGCAAGAGCGCCGTCGCGGTCAACCACGGCATCAGCGAGGCGTTCTCCACCGGATCCCATCCCCAGTAGCCTCCCCAGCCCAGCTCTTCGTAGGCCCAGACCATGCCCAGCACGTTTCCCACCGTGAGAAAAATCCAACAAGTCAGGATCCAGTGCCGCTGAGCCCCGCTCCAGGCCTCGTCGTAGCGACGGTGGACCATCGCGGCCACCGCGAACGCGGCCGGCACGGAGAAACCGACGAACCCCAGGTACAGCGTCGGCGGGTGAAACGTCATGTAGGGGTTACGCAGCAGCGGGTTGATTCCCACGCCCTCGGTGGCGGTGGTGCCCAGCGAGACGAACGGGTCCGAGCGAAACAGCACGATCAGGGCGAAGAAGGTGCCCAGCCCGCCGAGCACTCCCAGCGCGGTGGGCGCCGTGTCGAGCGAGGGCCGGCGTCCGATCCAGACCGCGGCGGCGGCGGTGAACCAGGTCTGTAGCGCGGCCCAGAGCGTCAGCGAGCCGGCGTGTCCTCCCCACAGCGCGGCTATCAGGTACTCCAGCGACATCGTGCGGTCCGCGTAGTCGTGCACGTAGGCCACGCGGTAGTCGCGGGTGACCAGCAGGAACAGCAGCGCGATCAGCACCGCCGCGCTGGAGGCCGCGGCGCCGAGCAGCAGATCGCGCCCGACTCGGTGGTAGCGACGCTGCTCTCCCCGCGCCACGTAGACGGCCGTCCCGGCGGCGGAAAGAACCGCGGTGACGCAGAGCATCAGCTGACCGAAAAAAGCCATCAGCACCACACCGTATCGGTCCCGCACACGCGGCGAGACGATCGAGACCACTCTTCTATACGAGCTATCGAGGTCGCGTCCAGCCCTGGACGGATCCGATCTGCTTGCAAAAAAGTGCCCCCCTTTCTATCGTTCCGGCTGCAGTCTCCGGCGAGAGGAGCGACGGCGCGATGTCTTCGATCAACCTGCACACCGACGAGGTGAGCATCAAGATCGTCTATTACGGTCCCGGCCTGGGCGGAAAGACGACCTCTCTTCAGTCTATCCACCGCTCGCTGAGATCCGACAACCGCGGCCAGATGATCTCGCTCGCGACCGGAATCGACCGCACCCTCTACTTCGATTTCCTGCCGGTCAAGCTACCCAAGATTCGCGGCTTCACGGTCCGCATGTCCCTCTATACGGTTCCCGGCCAGGTCCACTACAACGCGACGCGCAAGCTGGTTCTGCAGGGAGCGGACGGGGTGGTCTTCGTCGCCGACTCCCAGCCCGAGCGCCACGACGCCAACCTGGAGAGCATGGACAACCTCTGGGACAACCTGCGCTCGCACGGCATGAACCCCGAGACCGTGCCGCTGGTTCTGCAGCACAACAAGCGCGACATCGCCGGAGCGATGCCGGTCGATGAGATGGACCGCGATCTGAACCGGCGCGATGTCCCGTCGTTTCCCACCTGCGCGGTGACCGGCAAGGGTCTGTTCGATTCGCTCAAGACGATCACCAAGCTCGTGTTGGCCGACCTGCGGGTCAAGGGCCTCTACGGCGAGCAGGAAAGGACGAAGGAGCCTTCCGGGCCCGAAGGCGGCGCCAGGGCTGCGGCCGCCGCGTCACCGCCTTCGGGCGAGTGGCAGATCGGCACGACCGACGGAGAAGCCGAAAGATCGGGTCTGGCCCAGGCGATCGAAGCCCACGTGGAGCTCGGCGCACACGAGAGCGCGACCGGGCTGCCCGAGACGGGGGAGGAACAGGCCGAGCCGGGCCTGGTGACACTCTCCGACCTGTGGGAGCCGGGCGAGAGCCGCGAGGAGATCTCCGCGATCGAGGAGTCGATCGCGATCGGCGACAACATCGCCGCCGTGGAGCGGGCCGAGCGATTGCTTGAAAAACGCGTGACCTCGGTGGCCAGCGCCGGATCGACGCTCTTCGAGGCCCTGCTGGCGCTGGGCGTGCACGGCGCCCACTACGTGCGCTTCCGCGACGCAGTCAGCCAGCCGGCTCCTTCCAGACAGCACGCGCTGGTGTGCCTCTTTTTCCTGACCGACATCGAGCTGCGAATCCAGGCCACCCGCTCGCGGGTGGTGGGCTGAGAATTCAGGACAGGCTGATTATCCCGGCGTGCAGCAGCTTGCTCAGGATGCGCAGCGTCTCCAGCTCGCCGAGCGGAGTCGCGACCACCAGGGTCGCCACGTCGTGTCCGCCCCCGAGCCGCGAGATCAGATACCTCTCGCGCGGACCGAGATCCATCGAATCGAGGCGCTGGGCGGCGGCGGTCAGCAGCGGCACGCGGTGGGGCTGCAGCTGCTGGTAGAGGTGCTCCAGCTGCAGGCGCCTCAGCTCGCGCAGCAGCTCGCGCGCCTCGCCGCTGTCCGGGTTGAGGTTGACCGCGGTGGACAGCACCTCGCGCGCCTCGTCGTACTGCTTTTCTTCGATCAGCAACCGCGCGTTGTCCACCAGAACGTGCACCGGACCCAGGCGGGCGTGATCGGCCTGCCCTTCTCCCAACTCGTCGAACGCCACCAGCCCCTCGAGGTGGGCGCGGTAGAGCTGCCGGTAGACCTCGTAGCGGCTGGCGTTCAGTCTCAGGCAGAGCGCCTCGACCGAAACCGGCTCGCCCAGCGCGCGCAGCTCCCGCCACACGGGAAGGTCGGACTCGCCCTCGAGCGCGCGCACCACCGAGTACTGGCTGGGAATCACCTCGCGCATGCGGTGCCACTCGTCCAGGCGGCGCATCGCCTCGACCAGCAGCTCGCCAGTGGCGATCGGCCGTTGCAGCGGCGCCGTCTCGGGCCGCCCCGCCTCGTCGAGCAGACCTCCGCCTTCCCCGCTGGAAAAGTGGAAGCTCCCGCTCTCGTTGAAGAACAGGTCGAGCACCGTCTCCAGGGCGTGCTCCCGCTGGACCTCGAACACCTGATCCTCGCCGACGATCCCCGCTTCGAGCAGAGCGGTCACCGCCGCGACTCCTCCCTTCGAGCCTCGCAGCACCTCGTGCAGATCCCGCTCGGAGATCAGCCCGCGCGCCAGCAGCTCCTGCCCGAAATCACGGCGCAGCGGGTCGTCCGATCCCAGCGCGACCAGGTCGCCGTCCTCGAAGACCAGGTAGGTCTCCTCGGTATCGACCGTCACGGTCAAGGTTCCGTCCAGCCGCGATCCCTGGATCCACTGAGCCAGATCGGCCAGCTGAATGGTGTCGAACGTGCCGTACAGCGGCATGCTACCTCCTGTGTCGAGCATCGGTGCCCGGCGCGATCCGATGACAGAACCATGACCGGAGCGTGCTCGAGTGTCCACACTGAAATGACCTGATCGTGACTTCGGCGAGGCATACTGCTGGCACAGGATGATGCTGCCGGCGTCAAAACCGAGCGCCGACAAGGAGCTGTACCATGAAGAGAGATCACCGCGCCTCGCCACCCAGAATCCTGCTCGCCGGGGTCTTCGGCCCCTACGGGGTCGACGACGAGTACGGGCGCAAAGAGAACATCATGGAGCTGTTCCACAACCAGGTGACCAAGGGACAGGGCCCGATCTCTTTTCGCTTTCACCACCGCTCGTTCGGTCTCTATTTCCTGGCAGAAAATATTGACGCCGACGTGACGGTCCTCGACTTTCCCTCGAAGAGCCGTTTCGTGCGCGAGCTGCGCGAGGGCTGGGACGCGGTGGGAATCTCCTTCATCGCGCCCAACTTCCTCAAGGCCCGCGAGATGGCCAGGTTGACCAGAATCCACGCGCCGGGCGCGGAGATCCTGCTCGGAGGACATGGAACCGCGATCGAAGGCGTGGAGCGGCTGATCGACTGCGACCACGTGGTCAAGGGAGAGGGGATCCGCTGGCTGCGGCGCCACCTGGGCCAGGACCCGGCGGACCCGATCTCGCACCCGGTGCTGCCCAGCACCGAGGATCAGCGCATCTTCGGCGTTCCGGTCCCGGGTCCCACCGCCGGCCTGCTGGTGCCGGGTGTGGGCTGCGTCAACGGTTGCAAGTTCTGCGCGACCTCGCACTTCTTCGAAAAACGCTACGTGTCCTTCCTCGACGACGGACGCGACCTGTTTCGCACCGCTCGGCGGATATCCGACGAGCTCGGCACCGACTCGCTGTTCGTGATGGACGAGAACTTTCTCGAGGACCGCGAGCGGGCGCTGGAGCTGCTCGCCGAGATGGAACGCAACGAGCGCTTCTTCGACTTTCACATCTTCTCCTCGGCCAGGGCGATCGAGCGGTTCGGAGTGGAGAACCTGGTGCGGCTGGGAGTGGATTTCGTCTGGATCGGCTTCGAGTCGACGTCGCGCCGCGACGAGTTCGCCAAGAACAGGGGGATCGACGCCGCGGCGATGGTGCGCGAGCTGCGCGACCACGGGATCTCGGTGCTCGCCTCTGGGATCTTGTGCATGGAGCACCACACGCCGGACAACATGCAAGAGGACATCGACTTTCTGGTGGGGCTGGAGGCCGACATGGTGCAGTTCATGCTGCTGACCTCGATGCCGGTCACCGGCCTGTACCGCGATCACCAGGCGCGCGGGATCCTGCGCACCGACCTGCCCTACGAGGAGTGGCACGGACAGAAGTACCTCAACTACCGCCACCCCGCCTTCGACGAGGGCGAGCCGCAGCGCTGGATCGAGCGCGCCTTTGGCCGGGACTTCGAGGTCAACTCCAGCTCGATGTACCGCGTTGCCGAGACCGCGCTGCGCGGCTACCGCACGCTCGACGCGATGCCGGACAGGGACGCCAACCTCGAAGTCCGCCGCGAGCGACTGGCTCGCCGTGCGCGGGAATACGGAGCGATGCTGCCCGGCCTGGCTCGCCACGCCCCCAGCGAACTGGAGCGGGAGCGCGCCCGGAAGCTGTCCGGTCGGATCGACCGGGAGCTGGGCCCGCCGTCCGTGCGAGGGCGCCTGGAGCGCCGCGCCGCCGCGACGCTGATGCGCATCTGGAAGCTGAGGCTCGCGATGCTGGGAGACGGCCTGCAACCCAAGACGATCGTCACCCGCTACCGGGCCAAAGAGAGAAGCGAGGCCCCATCACCGCACGGCGAGACCACGGACGAAAAGCCCCTGCAAGACACCGGCTCCCCGCCCAGAGCCGCCGCCTGCGAGGCCCTGCGTTCTTGAATCGGGCGGGCTCGTCACTATTCCCTTACGCAACGCACGTAGTAGCACGTCAGGCCTCCAAGATCGGGTAGAGCCTCCGCAGCTTGACCCGTGCGTCTACAAACTGAAGACCCTGAAGCGCGGGTGTCAGACACGCTGAAGCGCGGCGGGGGTAGATAATCAGTTGATTGGAAAGTTCCGTTCCCGGCGGTTTTTCGCGCAGGGGTCCAACTTTTTTGCAACCGAGCGGGCC
>JAWOBP010000142.1:0-47068 GCA_046484285.1 Polyangia bacterium | reverse complement strand
CTGACACCCGAGCTTGAGACCCGATCTTGAAGCGTGGACGTGCTACTAGTGCCGAGTCAACCCCACAATGCCGGGTCGGGCCGGCCCTCATCGACGATCCCTGCGTCACTCCTCCTCGAATTGGCACCGCCAGTCCTTCGTCGTCGTTCCTTGGCCTCGCCGATGATCTCTCGCCCCGTACCCGAAATCGTCGGGTTGACGAGGCACTAGCCGAGCATGTCGTCTTTCGGAACGGTCCCGCTCGCAAAGATCTGGAAAATGCTGAAGAAATGCGCTCCTGGCTACACGAAAAAAGAGCGCAAGCACAACTGGCTGATCCGATACGACGGCAAATCGTTCCCCAACCTTCCCAAGGGTGCTCACAAGCGGAGGAAGGCCGAGATCGAAATCGGTCATGTGCGACAGCTGGTGCGTCTGTTCGAAATCGAAGACTGCGCGGCCGCCGAGATCCCTGCCTTGCGCTGACATGCTGACATGCCGGTCCGGCTTCTCGATCGAACCCAAACCTGATCCCGAAACCCAAATCCGTGGTTCAAGCGCTGTTCCCGGGATATCTACTCCACGTAGCCCAGCGAGCGCAGGGCGCTCTCCAGCGCCTCGGGCAGCTCGACCGACTCGGCTCCACTTGCGTGGCTGGCGATCTCCTCCAGCTCCTCGCGCCTCGACTCGAGGGCCCGGGCCAGCTCGTCGAAGCGCGGGTGATCCTCGCCCAGGTCGCGGCGCTCTGCGGGATCCGCGCGCAGGTCGAACAGATCGCTCTTTTCGCCGTCCACGTCGCGGATCAGCTTGAAGCGACCGTCGAACAACGCCACGCGCGGCTTCCAGTAGAGGTTGTACTCCATGTAGGCGGGACGATCCCGGCGCTGCTCGCCGCCGGCGAGCGGCATCAGCGAGGCGCCCTCGAAGTGATCGGGAGGCTCGACGCCCAGCCACTCGAGCACGGTCGGCGGGATGTCGACGTGCCGCACCGACTGCGGCACGCGCGCGCCGGCCCGCCACTTCCCGCCGGGCGGACGCACCACCAGCGGCACGCGGGTCACCTCCTCCTCGTAGCGGTGGCCGTGCTCGAAGCTGCCGTGGTCGAAGTGCTCCTCGCCGTGGTCGGAGGTGACCGCCAGCCAGGCCGTCTCCAGCAGACCCAGCTCGCCCAGCTCGCCGACCAGGCGCCCGATCTGATCGTCCACGTAGCGCACCTCGCCGTTGTAGAGGCCGATGATGTAGCGGCGCTCCGCCTCGTCCGGGTCGAGCTCGCCGCTGCGCGCGCGGCCCACGTCGGTGAACGGGACCTCGACCTCGCCCGGGGGATCGCCGGGGGCGAAGCGCTCGCGGTAATCGCCGGGCGGATCGTAGCTGATGTGCGGATCGAGGTAGTGGATCATGGCGAAGAACGGCCCGCCGGCGTGCTCGCGGATCCAGTCCAGGGCCAGCTCGGTCACCTCGCCGGCGCGCCGGGAGCCGTTGAGGCTGCCGTTCTCGTGGTCGTAGAGATCGAAGCCGCGGCCGTAGCCCAGCCTGGGGTGCAAGAAGCCGTTGGTGGCGAAGCCGGCCGAGGGCAGATCGCCGATCAGCTCGGGCAGGGTCGGCGTCGACTCTGAAATCGAGGTCATCCAGAGGCTGCCCACGCGGCCGGCTCCCTCGTCGTCCTTGCGCGTGCGGCGGCCGGCGCCGTGCACGGTCGGCGAGACTCCGCTCAGCAGCGAGCCGAAAGAGGGCCCGGTCCAGGGCGAGGCCGCGTGCGCCGCCTCGAAGACGATCCCCTGCGAGGCGAGCCGATCGATCGCCGGGGTGGTGGGCTGCTCGCGGTAGCCGTAGCAGCCGAGCCGGTCGGCGCGGAGGGCGTCGACCACGACCAGCACCACCTGGCGTCCCCCGGCGGGCGGCGAGCCCGCGTCGGAAACCGAGCCGGCCGGGCGCATCTTCCGCGCGTCGGGCCTCGGGACCGGCTTGCGCGAGCAGTCCCCGCAGCCGCCGGCCGCCAGCGCGACGGCCCAGACCGTCAGCAGTGCAAACCGAGCAGAAAAGACCATCCGGCCGCCTCCCGCGCGACACCGGCCGCACCCGGCGACCGCGGATGATCGGGTAGCACGCGATCGGGGCGCGATCAAACCCGCCCCGAACAGCGACAACGCCGTCCCGTCGATTATCCTGCCCGAGCATCGTTAGGACGTATCCCTAAATAAAACCCAACAATTGCAACCCGTCGTCGGCACCTGTCGTCGGCTCTGACCCGCAGATCCGGGGCTGCGGGCCGCCGGGGCACACGGCTGCACGTCTTTTCTACTCGAGCGTCTCGAAGCCCAGCGCGCGCGCCAGCTCTCCCTGTCGGGCGTCCAGGGTCAGAAACGCGACGGATCCGGGATCGCCGAACAGGTGAAGCGCGGTCGCCAGGTGGTGCAGGTCTGCACCGCGCACGTACCCGTGGTCGAGCACGGTCTCCAGCTCCTCGGTGAGCCGGCGCTCCGGCGCGAAGAGCCGGATCGGATCGAGAAAGCGCCGCGCACCGGAGCGGCGGCCCTCGCGCTCGGCTGCGGCCAGGAGCTCGGCCTCGAGCAATGTCGAGGAAAACAGCTGATCGACCTCGCCGAGCCTGTCGCGAACCGCAATGGCGCGCGGCTCGGCAAAGGCCAGGGCGACGACGGCGGAGGTATCGACGTAGGCAAAACCCGCCATCGGTCAATCCCTGTCGGCCAGGAACCGATCGAGGGCTCCAGGCCTCTCCTCCAGCGGGGAAACGTCCTGCAGGCGCCCGCGGGCCGGGCCGATCAGGCCGATCGACGACAGCCGCCGGATCCTGTCCTCCGGGCTCTCCTCGTCCTCGGAGTACGGGATCACGCGCGCCACCGGAACGCCGCGGCTGCTGATCACGATCCGGTTGCCGGACCTGACCTTGCGCAGTATCTCGCTCAGGCGCGACTTGGCTTCGTAGGTGGAATAGCGTTTCTCGCTCACAAAATGATGATAGTTACTTGGTCAGACTAGTCAAGTCATGACTATTCGGGTCCGGGTCAGCGGCTGCGCCTGGCCACCACGGCCAGCTGGCCGGTCTCGTCGTCCGGAGCGCGGTCGGTGAAGTCCGCTCCCACCGAGACCGCGCTCAGGCCCGCCTCGGCCAGGATTTCGTCCAGCTCACCGGCGGTGAAGCAGCGCTGGGGAATCTCGTGGCTGACCTCGATCCGACCGGCGGGATCGATCCCGTCGCGGCTGCCCGCGGGCGCCTGCCAGCGGTAGACGTAGGCCACGTCCAGCCGCCGCGGATCCGGATGGAAAACGGGCCGCTCGAAGACGTCCACCACGCCCCGGCTCGAGATCGCCGTGGCCAGGTGGAACAGCTCCTCGATCTGGTCGTCCTTTCCGCCCAGCATCTCTTCGGTGATGCAATAGACGTCGAACGCCAGCAGGCCGCCGGGGCGCAGGTGATCCGAGGCGGCGCGCAGGGCGCCGAGCAGATCGTCGCCGCTCAGCATGCAGTACAGCGCGTTGTACGGAATCAGCACCCGGTCGAAGCGTTCCTCCAGCTCGATCCGGCGAAAGTCGCAAAGCAGCGGTCGCAGCCGCTCGGCGCACCCGTCGTCCGAATCGCGCACCCGCTGCTCGAGCAGCTCCAGCATCCCCGGGTGGCGGTCGACCGCCACGACCCGGCTGCCGGCCGCGGCGATCCGCAGCGCGATTCGCCCCGATCCGCAGCCGAGCTCCAGCACTCGCCCGGCGCCCCGGCACAGGTCGAGGTAGAACTCGACGTCGCCCGCGTTGCCGCGGTGCGTCAGCTCGTACAGCTCTGGATCGTAGTCGTCGCTCATTTGCAAAAAGCGCGGCGCGGCGCGCGACCTCGCCGCGTTACAGGGACTCGGGCTCCCGCCTCAGGCCAGGTCGAGCGCGGCGCGGGGGGGCGGCGGGCTCGCCGCGGGGCCCGGATCGGCCCTGATCGCGGCGTTGCGGCGCTCCTCCCCGACGATCCGGACCAGCTCCGAGATCTCCACGCATCCCAGGTCCTCGAGCGCCCGCATGTACCCGTCGGCGAAACCCTGCGCCCGCGAGAAGCGGACGGCCTGCACGCCGGCGAAACGGGCATCGAACAGCTCGGCCAGGTGATTGCGAAGCTGGGTGACGACTTCGTTTTTACTCATCTCGGCGACCTCCCTGTGATCGAATCTACGTGAGGCGGGAAGGCCCAGGCAATTTTTTGGCAATGTTTTCCGACAAGACGGCGCCAGGGCTTGGAGTGAATTCTCAGCTGGTGGCGAGCACGGCGCGCGCCGCGGCCAGCCTCACGGTCCCGCGCTCGTCGGCCAGCAGGCGCACGAAGTCGGGCCGCAGCTCTCGCGCGCGGCGCACGCGGCCGAGCACCGCCACCAGCTCTTCCGCGTCGCCGTCCTCGAAGACCGCGGCCACCTGCTCGATCGCCTCGGGATCGCCGATCACGGCCAGCATGTCGCGCGCCTCGTCGGCGCAGACGCTGTGCGCCTCGATCACCCGCTCCAGCGCTGCGGCCACCTCGCCGCCGGGCTCGGCGTCGCCGAGCAGCAGCGAGGCGGCCAGGACCACCACCCTGGGCGCCTCGTCGCCCAGCGCGCGCTCCAGCAGCTCCCGCCGCTGGTCGGGCTCGAGCGCGCGTCCGGCGTGGGTCACCGCCGTGGCGCGGACCGTGGAGCGCTCGTGCTCCAGCGCCCCCTCGAGCCGCTCGCGGCCCGGCTTCTCTCCGAGGCGGGTCAGCTCGGCCGCCGCCACCACGGTCGTCTCGCTGATCGGCCCCACGGCCAGCTCGCGGATCCTGCCCACCGCGGCCTCGCCTCCCAGCTCGCCCAACCCCCGCAGGGCGGCGTGACGCACGCCCATGTTTCCGTCCTCCAGCGCGGAGCGCAGCGCGTCCAGCGCCCCGTCGCCCAGGGCCTCGCCGGCTCGCGCCGCGGCCGCCCGCACCTTGGGATCGGGATCCAATCGCAGCACCTCGCACAGCTGTCGCGCGGCCCGCTCGCCTCCCTCGGCCGCGTCCAGGCTGCGCACCGCGGCCCGGCGCACCCGCGGGTCGTCGTCCAAGATCAGCTCCTTGAGGCGCTCCACCTCCAGCTCGTCGCCCCAGGCGCGCGCCGCCGCGGCGCGAACGTCGGAGTAGTCCGAGCCGAGGTATGCCTCCAGCGTCGAATCCCGCGGTGCGCACCTCCTGTGCAGGGCGATCCCGGCCAGCTCGGCGAGGGGACTCTCGCCGCGATCGACGAGCCGCTCCAGCGCGTGCCGCCCGGCACCGGTGGAAGCCAGCGCCGCGACGGTCGCGGAGCTCTCCTCGCCTTCGATCAGCGCCCTTTCGAGCACCAGGGCGGCCAGCTCGTTCTCCATCCTCTCGTCGCCCTCGACGCGCTCGAGGGCGGCGTCGTAGCTCCCGTCCAGCAGGTTCCGTCTCAAGTGCTCGACGGACGGCGCGCAGCCGGCGGCCAGCGCGGCGATCAGCGCCGCGGCAATCGTTCGTCGCATCTCTCTTCTCCCGCGCTTCACTCTTTCCGTCTCCGCCTCTCTGTACAGCGAGGCGCTCCGGTGGTTGATACCCTCACGCTCCTACCAGCAGCGCTGCTCCGAGCACCCCGGCCGAGTCTCCCAGCTCGTGACGCAGGATCGGGGTCGTGAGCCGCTCGGTGAACGCGAAGCGCGCCACCTGCTCGCGACCTTCGTCGTAGAGGCACTCGGCGCGCGAGACGCCTCCGCCCAGCACGACCGCGTCCGGGTCCAGCACGTTGATCAGGTTGGCCAGCGCCCGGCCGTAATCCTCCAGCCACCCGCGCACGCAGCGCCCGGCCAGCGGGTCGCCCTCGCCGCGGCGCTCGATGATGCGCGGCAGCGGCAGCGGATCGCCGCCCAGCCGCCGGTGCTCCCGCTCGATCCAGGGTCCGGCCAGGTGCGTCTCCACGCAGCCGTGCCGGCCGCAATAGCAGAGACGCTCGCTTTCGGGACGCAGCACGGAGTGGCCCCACTCCCCGCAGATCGACTGCGGCCCCTCCCGCACGCGGCCGTCGATCACGATCCCGCCGCCCACGCCGGTTCCCATGATCGCGCCGAAGACCAGCGGGTGTCCCCGCCCGGCTCCCAGCCGTGCCTCGGCCAGCGCGAAGCAGTTGGCGTCGTTGGCGTAGACCACCTCGCGCCCGGCGAGGCGCGCGGCCACGTCTTGGCGGAAGTGCGTGCCGTTGAGGCAGACCGTGTTCGAGTTCTTGACCCGGCCGTCGGCGGTCAGGCTGCCCGGCATTCCCACGCCGCAGGGAGCCGGGCCGCCGGCCTCGCCGTCCAGCTCGCGCACCAGCTCCACCAGGCGCGCGGCGATCTGCTCGTAGCCCCGCTCGCGCTCGGTGGGGATCCGCCGGCGGGCGATCACCCGCGGGGCGTCGTCCGACCCCTCCACCACCACCGCTTCGATCTTTGTGCCGCCCAGGTCGACCCCGATCCGCCGCCGGATCCCCACGGCTCAGCTCCTGCCGGAAGGTTCGCCGCCGCACATGAAGCAGCCCACCGGGCGGCCCTGGAGGTCGTACTGCAGGTTGTAGCTGTGGACGTTGCGCCCGCAGACCGGGCAGACCTCGACCCCTCCGCCGAAGGCCTCGTCGCTGATCGGCGCAGAAACCGGCTCCTCTCCCCGCGGCTCCGCGGGCGGAGAATCGATCTCGCCGGCCTCGTCGGGATCCTTGAAGACCGGGACCGGCGGCGGCACGGCGTAGGCGCGCACGTTCTCCCTGCGGATGCGCTGCTTGCTGTCCAGCGCCAGCAAGCGCCGCAGCACGTCGCCCACCAGCGCGTCCAACTCGCCGAAGGTCAACGCGTTGGTCACGCGCCGCCCGGCGACCCAGTCCTTGCGCCCGATCGGCGACAGCTCGATCACCTCGTCGTCGCTCTCGGAGCCGTCGACGGCCTCCCGCACGGCGTCGCACAGCGACTGGTCCGCCTTGACCCCGACCAGGATCTGCTTTTCGTCCACCTCGATCATCTCAGCAAGAGATAGACCAAACCCGGGCGCGGCGCAATGCGCGGCCGAGCGTCGTCGTCAGCGCGCCACGCGCTCCAGGATCGCCACCAGCTTGTCGATCTCGCGCGCCACGGAGAACCTTGCGGCGTGCTTCTCCCCGGCCGCGACCAGCTCGCGGTAGCGCCGCTCGTCGTCCAGCGACTCGATCGCCTCCACCCAGCAGTCCACGTCCGACGGATCGTCGATCAGGACGCCCCCCTCTCCCACCGACTCGACCAGGCCGCCGGTGCGCGAGGCGATCACGGGCACGCGGTTGTACATCGCCTCGAGCGCCACGCGGCCGAACGGCTCCTCCCACTGGGAGGGCACGACCAAAACGCGAGTCATCAGGTAGATCGTGCTGACGTCCGGCGAGCGGCGCGCGTGCACCAGGTTGCCCGAGCGCGAGAGCGCGATCCCGTGCGCCTCCGGATCGATGAATCCCTCGACGAAGAGGAACGGCCGCTCGGGGAAGCGCCGCGTCACCAGCGTGTGCGCCACGCTCAGCCCCTTGTGCGGCAGCGGGTTGAAAAAGGTGATGAACGGCCCTTTCTCCCTCTCCGGCGGCGCCGCGGGCTTGTCCGGCAGCGGATAGACCACGTCGCAGTCCCGCCCCCACATCTCGCCGACCCTCCGCGCCATGAAGCGGCTGTTCGTGATCACCGCGGCCAGCCGATCCTCGACGTCCTCGAAGAGCGGCACGGTGCCGTCGATGTCGTGCACGTAGAGCGCGACCGGCACGCCCAGGCGGAGAAACGTCTCTACCATCCGCTCCACGTCGTCGGAGCTGGCGCTGGGCTCCGGACAGGAGGTCATGATCACGTGCGGGTCGAAATCGCGCACCGCGGCGGCCAACCGACTGGTGAAGTCGCTGGCCACCAGCCTGATCGGAACTCCGTCGGCGGTGTACTCGCGCTGGCGCGTGCGGCCGTCGGTCTCGGGAGGGACGATCCCGTGCACGCGCACGTCCATTCCGCGGCGGCGCAGGCGGCGGGCGAACTCGTGGTTGGCCAGGTCGGCGCCGCTGACCGAGGTGGGAAACCACCAGCGATGCTGGGCCACGAGCACTCGCAGGTGTCCTTTTCTCATCGTTCCCCTCCCGCGGGGCGGACCCGCTCGAGCACGCGCACCGCCGACTTGATTCGCCCGAACGGCGCCGCGACCTGGATTCCCTGCACGCGTTCGCGAACGCGCTGGTGAACTTCGAGCGCGATCTCCAACCCCTCCTGCCGCTCCCGGCCCTGCTCGTGGGCGCGCTCCATGCGCCGCAGCACCTCGCGCGGAACCGAGACCCCCGGCACCTCGTTGGCCAGAAACTCGGCGTTGCGCAGGCTCTGCAGCGGCCAGATCCCGGCCAGCACGGGAATCCGGGACGACTCGGGAACACGGTCGAGGAAGCCCAGCAGCTGGTCGGCGTCGAAGACCGGCTGGGTGATCGCGGCGTGCGCCCCGGCGTCGACCTTCCAGGCGAAGCGCGACAGCTCCTTGTCGGGGTTGATCGCGGTCGGGTTGAGACCGACCAGCACCAGAAAGCCGGTCGGCATGCCGATCGAACGGCCGCCCAGGTCCAGGCCGACGTTGAGTCGCGAGATCATGTTGGTCAGCCCGATCGAGTCCACGTCGAAGACCGCCGTGGCCTGCGGGTAGTCGCCCATGATCGGCGGATCGCCGGTGATGACCAGCAGGTTGCGCAGCCCCAGCGCGTAGGCGCCCAGCAGGTCGGACTGCATTCCCACCAGATTGCGGTCGCGGCAGGCGTAGTGCATCACGGTCTCGACATCGGTGCTGCGCTCGATCACCGACGCCATCGCGAGCGGACCCATCCGGGCCGAGGCGCGCGGACCGTCGGGAATGTTGATCGCGTCGAAGCCGGCCTCGGCCACGGTCTCGGCGCTGCGCAGAATCCGATCGAGATTCCAGCCCTGCGGCGGAGAGAGCTCCACGGTGGAAACCCAGCGCCCGGCGGCGATCCTCCCGGCCAGGCGCGAGCGCTCGGCGAGCGGCACCGGCGGTTGCAGCGATGGCCGCTTCCCGGCCTCCGGCGCGGCGCCGCTCGCCTCCAGCGAGCGTTGCTGGCCGGTCATCTGGCGCACCGCGGCCGAGATCTTGCGGATGTGCTCCGGCGTGGTTCCGCAGCAGCCTCCGACCACGGTCGCTCCGACCTGGACGTAGCGGCGGGCGTAGCCGGCCATGTAGTCCGGGGAGCAGACGTAGATCGTGCGCCCCTCGACCTCGGTAGGCAGCCCGGCGTTGGGCATCACCGACAGCGGCAGATCGGTGACGGCCCGCAGGCGCTCCAGCGTCTCGAGCATCGGCTTGGGGCCCACCGAGCAGTTGACCCCCACCACGTCCGCCTCCCACTGCTCGAGCTTGGCGCCGAAGGCCTCCGGCTCGGTGCCGTACAGCGAGTTGCCGCTGGTGTCGACGGTCATCGAGGCGATCGCCGGCAGGTCGATCCCGCGCTCTTCACGCAGGCCGGTCACCGCGGCCAGCGCCCGGCCGATCTCCGCCAGGTCGGTGAACGTCTCCAGCACTATCAGCTCCACTCCGCCGTCGACCAGCGCGCCGACCTGTTCGGCGAACGCCTCGCGCGCCTCGTCGAGAGAGGTGGGGCCCCACGGCTCGATTCGTACCCCGAGCGGTCCCACCGAGCCGGCCACCAGCGCGCGGTCCCCGGCCGCCTCGCGGGCGATCTCCGCGCCGCGGCGGTTGATCTCGCAGGTCCTGTCGGCCAGCTCGAAGGCGGAGAGCTTGAAGCGATTGGCGCCGAAGGTGTTGGTCTCGATCACCCGCGCTCCGGCCGCGACGTACTCGCGGTGCAGCTCGGCCACCATCTCCGGGCTCTCCAGGTTGACCTGGTCGAAGCAGCGGTTGATGAACACGCCGCGGTCGAAGAGGTTGGTGCCCATGCCCCCGTCGAAAACGATCGGAGCACCGGACTCGAGCAGGCGTCGAAAAGAGTTTGCCATCGCGATCTCCCCGCTGCGGGTGCCTCCCGCCCAAAGGGGGGAGATCCTTACCACGGACCGCGCCCCCCGGCCACCGAACGCCGCCAGAGCAGATTGGGTTGTGCTGAGAATTGCCCTGTACGGCTGCGGGGAAATCAATTAACGTTCGCTGGCTGTGTCAGACTCGATGCCAAAGAAGCGGAGGAAAATGTTGTCGAACGGCCGGATACCAGGATTTTGCCTGACGCTCGCCACGCTCTTCGCTCTTGCGCCCGCCGCGATTGCCCAGCAGGGCGGCGAAGACGATCCGGGGCAGGAGGAGGCCGACGCGCCCGACCAGGGCGGCGACGAGCAGGACGACGAGCAGGACGACGAGCAGGACGACGAGCAGGCCGCCGGAGAGGGCGGGGAGTCCGAGGCCGGGGAGCAGGGCGAAGTCGAGGAGGAGCCGGAGATCGAGGAGCCCTACGGGGGGCCCGAGGAAGAGGCGGACGACGGGGAGCCGGCCCCGGACCTGGAGTCCGACCTCGACGAGGCCGACTGGGGCGAGGAGGAACAGGGGGACGCCGGGGAAGAGGATTTCGATCTCGACATGGAGGCGCTCGGCGAGATGGACCCGGCGCAGGACCTGACCTCCGGAGGCGCGGTAGACGAGGACGAGGCCGCGGCCCAGTCGCTTGAGGCGTGGACCGAGCGCGAGCTCGAGATCCTGGAGCTGCACGGCTACTTCCGGGTGCGCCCCGAGCTGTACCACAAGTTCCACATGCGCTCGGACGACGCGCTGTTCGACCGCCCCATGGTGCTGCAGGTCAACGCCCAGAACGACGGCGAGAACAACGCCTTCCTCGGAGAGGACTGCCGCGCCAAGGGGTCGCGCAAGACCTGCAAGAACCGCACGCTGGCCGGGGCCAACATGCGGCTGCGCGTGGAGCCGACGCTCAACGTCAGCGAGGAGGTCTGGATCAAGAGCCAGATCGATTTTCTGGACAACGTGATGCTGGGCTCCACGCCGCGCTACTACCAGGACTACGGCTCGGGCGAGATGATCGACACCGCGTCGATCCAGGGCTGGAACATGGGACCGCCGGAGCAGGACATGATCGTGGTGCGCCGCGCCTGGGGCGAGGTGATGACCCCGCTGGGTCAACTCAGGTTCGGCAGGATGGGCGATCACTGGGGCCTGGGCATGCTGCACAACGCGGGCAACGGCGTCGATCAGGATTTCGGCGACACGGTCGACCGGCTGATGTTCGCGACCAAGATCAACGACTGGATCTTCGCGCCGGCGTTCGACTTTCCCAACGAGGGCGTCTCCGCGGTCAGCTCCGCCGGCCGCCCGTTCGACGTCAGTCAGCTCGACGACGCCTACCAGCTGGTCGGCATCATCGCCTTCAAGCACGACGAGGAGCAGCAGCGCGCGATGCTCAAGCGCGGCGACGCGGTGATCAACACCGGGCTGCGCTTCACCTACCGCTCGCAGGTGCTGTCGTTCGAGCGCGAGGCGCAGACAGGCGAGCGCTACGACCCGGACGCCGACTACCACTTCTACCGCCGCGACATGTGGGGCGTGATGCCCGACCTGTGGTTCCAGCTGCTGGTCGACACCTTCCACCTGGAGCTGGAGGCGGCGCTGATCTACGGTGAGGTGGGCAACCCCGATCGCGACCTGTCGGACTTCGACGAGGCCGAGCGGCTGACCCTGACCCAGTACGGCGGCGTGCTGCAGGTCGACTACGGGCTGCTCTCGGACCAGCTGCGGATCGGGCTCGAGAGCGGCTTCGCCTCGGGCGACGAGCACGTCGAGGGGCTGCACGCGCCGACCACCTTCGACCAGGTCAACCGCCCCGACGACGGCAGCTTCGGGCAGTTCGCCTTCAACCCGGCCTACAACACCGACCTGATCCTCTACCGCCATATCCTGGGCTCGGTCTCGGGAACCTACTACTTCCGGCCCTGGCTGAGGTACGACTTCTTGCGCAGCCCGATGGGCAAGAAGCTCGGCGTCCAGGTCGACGCGCTCTACAGCCGCGCGGTCTTCGAGGAATCGACGATTAACAACGGCGACGCCAACCTGGGGATCGAGCTCGACGCGCAGGTGATGTACGTCTCGGCCGACAACTTCCACGCCGGGCTGAAGTACGGAGTGCTGTTCCCGCTGGGAGCCTTCGAGGGAACCTGGGACCAGGACATGGACCCGACCACCGAGGACGACAGAAACGTCGACCGCGACCTCTCGATCCCCCAGACGCTGCAAGTCCTGCTGGGCATCTCGTTCTGATCTCGCGGGAGGGCGCAATCTCGTTTGCAGGGGGATGCTTTTCGGCTAGAATCGCCCACTGGTTTGCAACGTCGATCTTCGAGGGATGAGAGAATTGTCGAAGCGCACCAGACAACAGGCGATCCTGGAGCTCGTGGCCGAAAGGCGCATGCCCAGCCAGGCGGCGCTCGCAAAGGCGCTGGCCGCCAGGGGCATCGATGTCACCCAGGCCACGCTCTCCCGCGACATCGCCGAGCTGAGGCTGGTCAAGACCCGCGAAGGTTACGTACGGCCCGAGGACACGAGCGCCGAGCCCGCTCCCGCCCACGAGCTGCTGGGTACGCTCAGGCGGCTGGTGGTCCGCTTCGACCGGGTGCTGAACCAGGTGGTGCTGCGCACCGTGGCCGGCGGCGCCCAGCCGGTCGCGCTGGCGCTGGACGGCGAGGGTTACGAGCAGCTGCTGGGCACGATCGCCGGAGACGATACCGTTTTGGCGATCGCCGGCTCGACCGAAGGGGCCGAACGCCTGGAGGAGGCGTTGCGCGAGATGCTCGAATGAAGAGCAGGGGAGGAACGCGGATGAGTATCGTTACCACAATCGGACGCTTCGCCGCGTGCGCGGTAGCGGCTGCGCTGCTGCTGGCGCTTCCGCTCGGCGCCGCGGCTCAGAAGAAGGGGCCGGGAGGCGTGATCCGGCTCGAGGAGACCGTGATCGAGGGGCGGGTGCAAAAGCCGAACGCCTTTTTCATCAACACCCGCCAGGCACTGGTCTACGAGGTGATGGAGCTGCGCGAGAGCTTCGTGCACAAGATCCCAGAGGTCGTCGAGGACGGCGAGTTCTAGCTCGAGCGTTCAAGGAGAAGAGCGATGAAGTGCCTGCGCTGTGACGACGTGGAGATGGACATGGAGCCGCGCGGAGAAGGAACCGACGTGGTCGAGGTGGATGTCTGTCCCGAGTGCGGGGGGATGTGGCTCGACCGCGAGGAGCTGGAGCGGATCGACGACAACATGTTTCTCGACCTGGAAGAGGTGGCGCTCGAGGACGTCGCCCCCAGCGAAGGGGATCGCGCCCTTCACTGTCCCCGCTGCGAGGGCGCTTTGGCCCTGCGCAAGGCTCACCCGGCCGGCTTCGACCGCGTGGTGATCGACACCTGCCCGCAATGCCGGGGCTTCTGGCTGGACCGCGGCGAGCTGGCAAAGATGAAAGACGTATCGGATCGCCTGCTGGTGGCCTCTCTGCTGGAGTCCGACGACTAGGCGGCCGGGGGCCGAGCAGCGAGACGCCGACGACGACCCCGGAGGAGAAAGATGGGCGACAGCGACCGAGCGCGCGTGTTCAGCGGCATACAGCCCACAGGAGAGATCCACATCGGCAACTACCTGGGCGCGGTCAAGAAGTGGGTCGAGCTGACCGCAGAGCACGAGGCGTTCTACTGCGTGGTGGACGACCACGCGATCACGGTCGATTACGATCCGCGCCAGCTGCCCGCGCTGACGTTCGACGCGGTGCTGACCGGAATGGCGTGCGGCCTCGAGCCCGATCGGTGCACGATCTTCGTGCAATCACACGTGCCCGAGCACACCGAGCTGACCTGGCTGTTCAACACGGTCACGCCGCTGGGCTCGCTGTTCAGGATGACCCAGTTCAAGGACAAGTCCCGCAACGCCCTGCAGCGCGCGCTGGCCCGCGAAAAGGGCGGCGCCGCGCGCTCGGCGCTGCGTCACCTGAGCAGGACGGGCCGCGAGGCGGCCGAAATGGCCCGGGAGCTGGCCGAGGACGTGCGCGCTCTCGACCCCGAGGCCTCGGCGGGAGACGACGAGTCGACCGCCATAGCGGCGCGGATCAACGACCGCATGGGTGCGCTGATGCAGCACCTGCAAGTCGGAGTCGGCGTTTCGCAGGCGTCGTGCGGCCTGTTCGACTACCCGGTGCTGCAGGCCGCGGACATCCTGCTCTACCGGGCGAGCCTGGTGCCGGTCGGCGAGGACCAGGAGCAGCACCTGGAGCTGTGCCGCGAGGTGGCCGAGCGCTTCAACCGCCGCTTCGGCGATGTCTTTCCGATGGCCCGGCGCGTCGAGGGCGAGGCGCCCAGGATCCTGGGGCTGGACGGCGCGCAGAAGATGTCAAAGAGCCTGGGCAACCAGATCGGCGTGCTGGATTCCCCCGAGCTGATCGCCTCCAAGCTCAAGCCGGCCTTCACCGATCCGCAGCGTGTGCGGCGCTCGGATCCGGGTCGCCCCGAGAAGTGCAACATCTTCTCGCTGCACCGCTACTTCACCGGCGAGCAGCAAAGAGAGGAGCTGGCCGGGGGCTGCCGCAGCGCGGGGATCGGCTGCTTCGACTGCAAAAAGGCGCTGGCGGCCAACATGGTCGAATCGCTGGCGCCGATCCGCGAGCGCGCCGCCGAGTTGCGCGACGACCCGGACGAGGTGCTGGCGGCTCTGGACGAAGGAGCCCGGCGCGCGCGGAAGGTCGCGAGCGAGACCATGGAGCTGGTCCGCGATTCGATGGGGATCGGCCGCCGGGTGCTGTCCCGCACCCGCGGCGGGGTTGTGAACTGAGGTCAAACGGAGATAGACTCTGCCGGACGCGGCCGCTCGCCGCGTCCCACAAGGAGCGTGGAAAATGAGAACGACAACAATTTTCGCAATCGCACTGGCCGCTTTCGTCTCGCTGTCGTGTTCCGAGACGTCCAATCCCTCGCGCGTCCACGGCACTCTCGACTGCGGCGCGTGCAGCTCGAGCTTCTCGTTCGACGGCTCCCTGGCCACGGGAGGCTCCAAGTTCTACGGGCACTGCAAGAAAGACAAGGACGACAACTTCTCGTTCGCCGTCGGTACCGACGACCGCGCGCACGCCGACACCTCCACCGACTTCTACTTCTACATCACGGGCGTCCAGGGACCGCCCCACGAGAAGGTCTACGGAGCCAACGGTCAACCGCTCGACGACGAGGCGCTCTACACGGCCTTCGATGAGGGCTTCCTCAAGAACGTCAACGAGTTCAACTTCTCTCCCGACGACGCCGACAACCCCGACCTGTGCAACGTGGAGCTCTACGCGGTGCCGGGAGAAGGCGAGCTCGACCCCACGCAGAAGTCGTTCCAGTACTACGTGCGCATCTTCTGCGGTGATCTGGAAGTCGAGTCAATCAACGAGCAAGAGAGCCTCGAATTCGTGGAAGCCGAGATCTGGTTCGACGAGTGCGGCTGAGAGAATCTCGCTTCACCCCTCCACTTTCTCGATCACCCGCCCGGCCACCTGAGGCGCCTCGGCCGCGCAGTGGTTGACGCTGATTCCTCCGTAGGACGAGCCCGAGACGAACAGCCCCGGAGCCCCTTCCAGCAGAGCGCGGATCCGCTCCAGCCGCTCGCCGTGTCCCGGCACGTACTGGGCGATGCCCCTGGGGTGGCGGAAGATCCAGTCGCGCAGGGGCCGGGCCTCGATGCCCATCGTCGTTCGCAGATCGCCCGCGACCAGCTCCAGCAGCTCGCCCTCCTCGAGCTCGGCGGCGTGGGGATCGCGCGCCCCGCCGACCATCGTCCTCAACAACACCGTGCCGTCCGGCGCCCGCCCGTCCCAGATCGACGAGGTCCACAGGCAGCCCAGGATGCGCGGGCCGTGACCCGGAGCGACCAGCAGCCCGAAGCCGGGCGGATCACCTCCGATCTGCTCGGCGCGGTAGGCCGTGGCCACGACCGTGATCGGCGCCGGTGGTATCTCCTCCAGCAGAGAGGCCAGCCGCGGCTCTGTATCTTTTGTGATACGCGCCGACTCCCAGGCCGGGCAGGCCAGCACGACCGCGCGGGCCTCGAGCGCCTCTCCCTCGCCGATCACCGCGCGCCAGCGCTCGTGGCCCGTGCGTTCCAGCCGGGTCACCGGAGCGCCGGTCCGCAGCGAGCCGTCCAGCCTGCGCGCCAGCGCACGCGGCAGCTCCTCGATCCCGCCGGCGAACGAGGTCAGCACACCGGCCGGGCCGGACGGTCCGCCCACCTTCTCGGCCTCGGGATCGCCCGACTTCAGCGCCTTGCGCCTGGCCCGCCGGCGGGCGATCATCGCCCGGGTCAGCGTGCCGTGCTCGGCCTCCATCGCCGCCATCTTGGGAAACGCCGAGGCCAGCTCCAGCCGCCGCGCGTCTCCGGCGAAGACCCCGGCCGCCATCGCCGAGACGAGCGAGGCCGCGGCCTCGGATCCGATCCGGCGCGCGGCGAAATCGAAGACCGACTCACCGGGGTGCCCTCCCCCTCGCACGAACGGCTCGAGCATCACGCGCAGCCTGCCCGGCACCGAGAGCAGCCCGGAGCCGAGCAGTCCGCCCGGACCGCTCGGGACGCGCCGCAGGGCGCCGCGGGAGTAGATGTGGCGCACCGCCGCGGCCTCGTTGCTGCGCAGCAGCCGATCCTCCAGCCCCAGGCGCCCGGCCAGCTCCAGGGTGGGGGGCGAGTTGTCCAAAAAGCCGTTGGGTCCCGCCTCCACCAGGAAGCCGTCCCCCCGCTCGGCCCAGAGGTTGCCGCCCGCGCGCGGGCCGGCCTCCAGGATCGCGACCTCGTCCGGATCCAGCCCGCGCTCGAGCAGCTCGAAGCCCACGCTCAGACCGGAGACGCCCCCTCCGGCGATGATCACCTTCTTCATCCTCCACCTCTTCGAAAACCCACCGCGCTCAGACGGTCCGCGAGAAGACCGGGCCGTCGCCTTTCGACTTTTCGGCCAGGTAGCGATCGAACACCATCGCGACATTGCGCACGAACAGCCTGCCCGGCGGCGTGACCCGCAGCGACTCGCCGTCCAGCCGCACCAGCTCGCGGTGCACCGGACCGTCCTCGCCGGCCAGCAGCTCCAGCTCCGGTGCGAAGTACTCTGTAAAATCGATCCCCAGCTCCTCGGACATCTCGTCGAAACGCACGCAGAAGTTGCACATCAGCTCCGTGATGGTCCGCCCGCGGATGCGGTCGTCCTCGTCCAGCGCGCGGCCCCGCTCGACCGGCAGTCTGCCCTCCTCGATCGCCCGATAGTATTCGGAAAGCGGCTTCTTCAGGTTCTGGGCAAAGGCGCCCTCGACCGACGAGATGGACGAGACTCCGGCTCCGATCATCTCGGTGGCGCGGTGCACAGTGTATCCCATGAAGTTGCGGAACAGCCGGCGCTGCTCCACCGCCCGGGCCAGCTCGTCCTCGGGCACGGCGAAGTGATCCATCCCGATCTGGGCGTAGCCGGCCGCCAGAAAACGGCGCACCGCCAGGGCGAACAGCGCGAACTTGGTCTCCCGGTCCGGCAGGGTCGACTCGTCGATCCGCCGCTGGTTGCCGCGAATCCACGGCACGTAGGCGAACGAGTAGACCGCCAGCCGATCGGGCCGCATCTCCAGCACGGTCTCCAGGGTGCGATCGAACGTCTCGGGCCGCTGGTGGGGCAGGCCGTAGATCAGATCGAAGTTGACAGAGGCGAAGCCCAGCTCGCGACCGGCCTCGAGCAGCTCGCGCGTCCTGGGCGCGGACTGGGTGCGCCGCACCGACTCCAGCACCTTCCTGTCGAAGTCCTGGACTCCGATGCTGAGCCTGTTGAAGCCCAGCTCGCGCGCCGTCTCGAGCTGCGCCACCGAGGTGACGTCCGGATCGACCTCGATCGCGACCTCTGCATTCTCATCGATATCGAAATACTTCGAGACCTTCTCGTGCAGCCTCTCCATCCGGCTCTCGTCCAGGAAGGTGGGCGTCCCTCCTCCCCAGTGGTACTGCACGACCCTGCGCCGATCCCCCAGCCTCCGGGCGACGATCTCCAGCTCGCGGCCCAGGTGCTCGATGTAGTCGTCGGCCTTGTCCCGCTTGCGGGTGATGATCACGTTGCAGCCGCAAAAAGAGCAGCGCCGCTCGCAGAACGGCACGTGCAGGTAGAGCGAAAGCGGCCGCTCGGGCCGGGCGGAGGCCGCCTCGAGCCGACCGAGGAGCTCGTCGGATCCGAACTCCCCGGTGAACTCGACGGCCGTGGGGTACGAGGTGTAGCGCGGTCCGGGGCGATCGTGGCGCGCCAGCAGCTCGGGCGTGACCTGCTCCAGAAAAGCGAGGTCCTCCTTCATCGGTCCTTCTCCTCGCCGCGCGCCGAGAGGCGGGCGACCGTGTCGACCAGGTGCATCGCCGCCTCGACCGGCGTGCCGGGCAGAATGCCGTGGCCCAGGTTGAAGACGTGGCCCCGCCCGGCCGGCGCGGCGGCGAGCACGTCGGCCGCGCGCCGCTCTATCGCGGGCGGCGGCGCGAGCAGCACCGCGGGGTCCAGGTTTCCCTGCAGGGCCGGACCGGGTCCGATCCTGGCGGCCACCTCGTCGAGCGGCAGCTTCTCGTCCACCGAGATCACGTCGGCTCCGGTGCGGGCCACTCCCTCGAGCAGGTGGGCCCCGTCCCGCAGGAAGTAGATCGAAACCGCGCCGGCGGCGCGCACCCGCTCGATGACCCGCGCCGCGGGCTCGAGGGCGAACTCCTCCCACAGGTCGGGCGGCAGGATCCCGCCCCAGCTGTCGAACAGCTGGATCGCCTCGGCGCCGGCCTCGACCTGGGCCTCCAGGAAGTCGGCCTGGGCCTCGGCCAGCAGGGAGACGAGCTCTCGCGCGCATTCGGGGTCGCCGTGCAGCAACGACTTGATCGCGGAAAAGTTCTTGGAGCCGCCCCCCTCCACGGCGTAGACCGCCAGCGTGAACGGAGCGCCCCCGAACCCGATCAGAGCCGCGCGGCCGGCCAGCTCGCGCCGTATCGACCCGAGCGCCTCCAGCACGAAGCCCAGATCGCGACCGGGATCCGGACGCCGCAGCGCCGCGACGTCGTCCCGCCCGCGCACCGGCCTGTCCAGCTTGGGCCCGGGCGCGAACTCCACCTCCAGCCCCATAGCGGGGAAACCGACCATGATATCCGAAAACAGGATCGCGGCGTCCACGCCGAGGCGCTCGACCGGCTGCAGGGTGACCCGCATCGCCAGCTCGGGAGTGCGGCACAGCGTCCAGAAGTCGCTCTCGGCGCGCAGCTCGCGGTACTCGGGCAGGTAGCGCCCCGCCTGGCGCATGATCCAGACCGGGGTCCTTTCCACCGGCTCGCCCCGGCAGGCCCGCAGGAACAGGTCGCTCACGACCCGCCCCCGGCCGAGGCCGCCTCTCGCAGCGCGCCGGCCAGCGCCTCGGCGCTCTTTTCTATCACGTCGTCTCCGTGCGCGTTCGAGACGAAGCCGCACTCGAAGGCCGAGGGAGCGAGCGCCACTCCCCGCGCCAAAGCGGCGCGGAAGAAGACCGCGAACCGCTCCGCGTCCGAGGCCGCCACCTCGTTCCAGCTGCGCACCGGGCCGGGGTTGAAGAACAGGGAGAACATGCTTCCCACCCGGTTGGCGGTCAGCGGCACACCGACCTCCCGGGCCGCGGCCTCGACGCGCTCGACCAGCGCCGCCGTCCTTTGCTCCAAGCGATCGTAGATCTGCGGCTCGGACGAGAGCCGCTCCAGGGTGGCCAGGCCGGCCGCGACCGCGATCGGGTTCCCGGCCAGCGTTCCGGCCTGGTAGACCGGACCCAGCGGCGATATCCGCTCCATCAGCTCGCGGCGCCCGCCGAAGGCGCCGACCGGCAGCCCGCCGCCGATCACCTTGCCGAATGTGGTCAGATCGGGCCGCACGCCGTAGAGCTGCTGGGCGCCGCCCGGCCCGACGCGCAGGCCGGTCATCACCTCGTCGAAGATCAGCAGCGACCCGGCCTCGTCGCAGATCTCGCGCAGGCCCTGCAAAAACCCGTCTTGCGGCGGAACGCAGCCCATGTTGCCCGCGACCGGCTCCACGATCACGCCCGCGATGCGGTCGCCGTGCTCGGCAAAGACGCGGCGCACCGACTCCAGGTCGTTGTAGTCGGCCAGCAGGGTGTCCGCGGCTGTCCCGGGCGTGACCCCGGGCGAGTCCGGCTGGCCGAAGGTGGCCGCTCCGGATCCGGCCTTGATCAAGAAGGCGTCGCCGTGGCCGTGGTAGCTGCCGGCGAACTTCAGGATCTTTGGTCTCTCGGTGCAGGCGCGCGCCAGGCGGGCCGCGCTCATCGTGGCCTCGGTCCCGGAGGTGGTCAGCCGCATCATCTCCACGCCCGGCATCATCTCGCGGACCTTGGCTGCCAGCAGCACCTCGCCCTCGTGGGGCGCGCCGTACGAGGTGCCGCGCCGGGCCGCCTTTTCCACGGCCTCGATCACCTCGCCGGGAGCGTGGCCGAGGATCAGCGGTCCCCACGACGCCACGTAGTCGATGTAACGGTTGCCGTCGACGTCCCAGACGTACGGTCCCTCGGCACGATCGACGAAATAGGGCTCGCCTCCCACGGCACGAAAGGCCCGCACCGGAGAGTTCACGCCTCCGGGCATCAGCTCGCTGGCCCTTGCCAGCAGCTCCCTGCTGCGGGATCCGGCCCGCCAGCTTCCGGTATCACTCATGATACATTCTCCTTCAGAATTCGCGCCGCGTCCTTGGCGAAGTAGGTCAGGATGATGTCCGCTCCGGCCCGGCGGATCGCCAGCAGGATCTCGGCCGCGACCCGGTCGCCGTCGATCCAGCCCTTCTCCGCTGCGGCGTGCACCATCGCGAACTCTCCCGAGACGTTGTATGCCGCGACCGGCACGCCGAACTCCTCCTTTACGCGACGAATCACGTCCATGTAGGCCATCGCCGGCTTGACCATCACGATGTCCGCCCCCTCCTCGAGGTCGAGCTCCACCTCGCGCAGGGCCTCGTCCGAGTTGGCCGGATCCATCTGGTAGCCGCGCCTGTCCCCGAACTGGGGGGCCGACTCGGCCGCGTCGCGGAACGGCCCGTAGAAGGCGGAGGCGTACTTGGCGGCGTAGGAGACGATCGGGATCGTCTCGAGCCCGGCCTCGTCGAGCGCCTCGCGAATCGCGCCGACCCGCCCGTCCATCATGTCCGAGGGGGCCACCACGTCGGCGCCGGCCTCGGCGTAGACCACCGCGGCGCGCGCCAGCAGCGGCAGGGTCGCGTCGTTGTCCACCTCGCCGTCGCGGATCAGGCCGCAGTGGCCGTGGTCGGTGTACTCGCAGAGGCAGACGTCGGCCCACACGTTCAGCTCGGGCAGCTCCTCTTTCAGCGCCTTGATCGCGCGGGGCACGATCCCGTCCGGAGCGTAGCCCTCGCTGCCGCGGGGATCCTTCTTCTCGGGGATGCCGAACAAGATCACGGCGCGGACCCCGGCGTCGAACGCCTCGCGGGCCTCCTCGATCAGCCCGTCGATCGAGAGCTGGGCGCAGCCGGGCATCGACTGGATCGGGTTGCGCACGCCCTCGCCGTGGGTGACGAACATCGGGTAGACCAGCCGGTGCGCGCCCAGCTCCGTCTCGCGCACCATCGCCCTCAGGGTCGCCTGACCCCTGACACGTCTCGGTCGATCAGTAGGAAAGCTCATCGCGTCTCCCTTTCTCCGCGCTCCTCGCGCGGTCTGCTTCGGCTCAGGGCCCGCTCCAGCGCGGCGAGCAGGCCGTCGTCGTCTCGCGTCTCGGCGGTCTCGATTCTGCGTGCTTGGGCCCGGCGCGCCGCGCCGGCGGTCGTGGACCCGATCGCGACCGCGATCATCCCGCTCGGGATCGCGCCCCCGTCGCCGAGCAGCTCGACGAAGCGGTGCACGGCCGAGGGGCTGGCAAAGACCACCGCGGCGGGCCGCGCCTCGCCGACCAGCTCTCTCAGCCGGGCTCCGCCGTCCTCGGGCGGCAGCGTGCGATAGGCCTCCAGCTCCCGCACCGTGGCGCCGGCGCGGCGCAGTCGCTCGGCCAGCCCTCCGGGCGACAGGTTCGAGGTGGGGTGCAGCACCGCGGCGCCGTCCAGATCGAAGCGGCGCTCCAGCTCCTCGGCCAGCGAGACGCCGTCTCCGCGCGGGGCGACGAGATCCGCGGGCCAGCCGGCCGCGAGCGACTCGCGCGCCGTCGAGCGCCCCACCGCGGCCACGCGCGGCCGTCTCTCCTCCGGCGGCGAGACGCCCCTCAGCGCGGCCGCGACGCCGTGCCTGCTGGTGACCGCGATCCAGTCGTAGCTGCCCAGCCGGGCCCGCTCGCGCTGCAACGGCCCCGGATCGGCCGGAGGCGCGATCCTGGTGAGCGGCGCGATCGAAGCGACTCCCCCGCGCTCGCCGATCGCGGCCGCCAGCCGTCGCGAGTCCTCCTCGGAGCGGGTCAGCAGCACCCGCTCTCCCCGTAGAGCGCCGCTCATGCCGGATCCTCCTCTCGCGGCTCGGCCCGCAGCCCGGAACGGATCATCTCGCAGAGCTGCTCGCGGGCGCGCAGCACCGCCGCGCTGCGCACACCCCGGCCGTTCAGCGAGGCGGCGGCTCCCTCGACCGCGCCCAGCACCGCCCCGGCCACGGAACGGGAATCGACCGGCCTGAAGACGCCGCGGCGCACGCCGTCCGCTATCGCGCGGGTGACCAAATCGAGCATCCGCTCGTGGACGCGCTCCACCCGGTCGCGCAAGGCGCCCTCCCCGCCCCGGGCACCACCGTCTACGCCGGCGCGCCGGTGCAGGCCGGCGCGCCGCCAGAGCAGCAGCACCCCGGGGTACTTGACGAAGAACATCAGCGGCTGCACCACGCAACGCTCCAGGTCGAGATACGGATCGCCCTCGCTGCCGAGCACCTCGTCCAGGCGTTCCAGCAGCCGTCCCAGCCTGGCCGCGATCACCTCCCGGTAGAGCGCCTCCTTGGAGCCGAACTGGTTGTAGACCGTGCCGCGCGCCACTTTGGCGCGCTCGGCCACGCCCACCAGCGAGACCGCGGCGTACTCGCGCTCGCAGAACAGCTCGCCGGCCGCCGCCAGGATCCGCTCCCGCCGCTCGACCGGGAGATCGACCGCCTCCGCCCTCATCTCCCCGGCTCCTCGCTCGAAAGCCGCGCGGCGATCTCCTCCAGGATGCGGTCGCCTCCGCGGCTTCTCAGCCTCTCGGCCAGGAGCCTCCCGATCCGCTCCGGATCGCTGCCGCGCGCCGTGCCGCGCACCGCCTCCAGGCCGTCGACCTGGGTCAGCGCCCCGTCGAGCGCCACCTCCTCGCCCTCGAGCCTGGCCAGCGCTCCGATCGGGGCGTGGCAGCCTCCCTCCATCGCGGCGAGGAAGGCCCGCTCGGCCGCGGTGGCGCGCCGCGAAGGCCCGTGGTCGAGCGCCGCCACGGTCTCCAGCGCGCGCCGGTCGTCGGCCCGCACCTCCAGCGCCAGCGCGCCCTGGGCCGGGGCGGGCAGAAAACGCTCGGGATCCAGCAGCTGGGAGGCGCGATCCGCCAGGCCGAGACGTGTCATCCCGGCCAGCGCCAGCAGCGCGGCGTCCAGCGGCTCGCCGGCCGGAGGGCGCCCGCCCTCGACCGCCAGCCCCGCGGCCGCCAGGCGCGTGGGCACGTTGCCGCGCAGGTTGCGCACCTCCAGGTCGCGGCGCAGGTCGAGCAGCTGCGCCCTGCGACGCAGGCTGGAGCTGCCCACGACGCTCCCGGCCGGCAGATCGTCCAGCCCGAGACCGCTGCGCGAGACGAGCGCGTCGCGCGGATCGGCCCGCTCGGGAACGGCGGCCAGGATCAATCCCTCGGGCAGGCGCGTGGCCAGATCCTTGTAGCTGTGGACCGCCACGTCGCAGCGGCCGTCGAGCAGCGCGTCCTCGATCTCCTTGGTGAAGACCCCGGCCCTGCCCAGCGCGGACAGCGCGGTCGAGCGATCGCGATCGCCGAGCGTGCGGACCGGCACCACCTCGACCTCGAGCCCAGGCGACCTGCGCCGCAGCTCGGCCGCGACCCACTCGGTCTGCCAGCGCGCCAGCGCGCTGCGACGCGTTCCGATCCGAATCGTGCCTCTCACTCGCCCCGCCTCCCTTTGGTCGCCCTGTCCAGACCGAACAGCTGCCTGGCCCAGCCCAGCAGCTCGGCGTCCAAATCTCCGTTGCGACCCAGGGCGCGAATCTCGAGCGTGGGCCAGTGCAGCAGCTTCTTGACCAGGTCGCGGCTCATGCGGTCGGCCAGCGCGCGATCCTCCTCGCTGAGCTTGGGGGCGAAGCGCTCCAGCTCCCGCGCCCGCAGCTCCTCGAAGCGCTGATGCAGCTCTCGGATCACCGGTCCCACCCGCTGGGTGGCCCGCCGCGCCCGGTAGGCGCCCAGCTCCTCGTCGATAATCTTCTCGACCAGGGGAATCTCGCCGGTGCGGCGTTCCAGGTTGCGCTTCACGATCGTTTCCAGGTCGCTCATATCGTATAAAAAAACGTTCTCCATCTCTCCGCAGGCCGGCTCCACGTTGCGCGGCAGCGAGATGTCCACCAGGAGCAGCATCCGGCCGGGGCGGCGACCCAGAGCGGCGCGCACCGCCTCGGTCGTGATCAGCGGCTCGGCGGCGTGCGTGGCGCAGACCACGACGTCGGCCCTGCGCACCAGCGAAACCCGGTCGTCGAAGGGCAGCGCCTCTCCCTCCACCGCGCGCGCCAGCTCCTCGGCGCGCCGGGCGGTGCGATTGGCCACGTAGAGCGTGCGCGGACTGTGCTGCCTGAAGTGGCGCGCGGCCAGAGTGCCGGTCTCGCCGGCGCCGAGCACGCTCACGCTCCTGCGGCTCAGGTCGCCGAACACGCGCCGGGCGAGGTGCACCGCCGCGGCGGCCACCGAGGTGTGCCCGGCGTTGATCCCGGTCTCGGTCCGCGCTCGCTTGCAGGCTCGCGAGGCCGAGGAGATCAGCTCCTCGAGCCGCGCTCCGCAGGTTCCAGCCCGGCGGGCGCTCTCCAGCGCGACCTGGATCTGACCGGCGATCTCGGTCTCCCCCACCATCAGCGACTCCAGGCCGCAGGCGGTGCGAAACAGGTGCTCGGCCACCTCGCCCTCGCGCCGCACGTAGAGGTGCTCTCTGCTCAGCGCTCGATCCTTGCGGGACAGCTCGAGGAGCCAGCCCTCCATCCGCTCCGCGCGCTCCTCGTCCAGCGACCCTCGGCCCAGCAACTCGGTGCGGTTGCAGGTCGCCAGCAGCATCGCCTCGTCGAGATCCAGCCGGCGTCGGACCTCGGGCAGCCGCTCGGCGACCTGCTCGCGCGTCAGCGAGACCGCCTCGAGCAGCTCCAGCGGCGCCGAGCGATGACTGGCTCCGACCAGGATCCAACCGCGATCCGCCATCTCAACCCACTCCGAACCTGTGCCAGCTAGCCGGCAGCGCGTTGACCGAGAGAGTCGCGGCGACCAGCAGCACGAACCCCGCCAGCGAGATCACGGCGACACGGCGCGCCGGCCAGCGCAGCACGTAGTGACAGGCCGCGGCGAGGGCGAAGACCGCCCAGACCGCGACCGTGGTCCAGACCCGCGGCTCGTCCCAGAAACGCGGTATCTCGTCCGCTGCCCACCAGATCCCGACCCCGATCGCGACGCCGAGGAAGACCACGCCCACCAGCGCGGCCCCGCGGTTCATCCGGGCCAGCACCGAGAGCGACGGCAGCCGGTCGAAGACGCGGCCGAACTGCTTGCGCCTCAGCGCGCGGTGCAACAGCAGGTACATCACCGCGTAGACCGCCGAGAGGAACAGCGCGGCGTAGCCGAGCGCCACGGTCCCGGTGTGCAGACCGAACATTCCGGATCTCAGGAGCGGGTCGATCTGGCGGGTGGGACCCATCCCGATCGAGGCCGCCAGCTGAACCCCGACGACGAACGGCAATACGAACGCGCCGGTGCTCCTGTTGCGCCGCCACAGCTCGATGATCAGGTAGACGAAGGCCAGCGAGAAGGCCACGATCGACAGCACCTCGTAGACGCTGGCCATCGGATGGTGCTCGAACTCCAACCCGCGCAGCACGGAGTAGGCGATGTGCGCGGCGACCGTCGCCCACAGCAGCGGGGTGCTCCACCGGCCCAGCCCCGAACGCCGATCGACAAAATAGAGACCGTAGGCGACCAGCGCGACCGCGTACAGCAGCGGCAGCAAAATCTCCAAGACGTGCAACAGCCCGATCACCGGCGCCTCACCTCGAGCTCGGAGCGCCCCGACGGCACCTCCGATTGAACATTGCTGTTCAATTCAGGAGCCAATCCTATCCCCGAGCGGATCGCTGTCAACCGCTGAACCGAAACTGAGCGGGGCGCCGCCGCTATTTGCACCTGGCCCGCGGTTGTCGTATCTTGTTTATTAGGTACGAATCGCCGTCGAGCGTTTCGTAGACGGGCGGCCGTTGGGCCGCTTTTTCGCGCACGCGTGAACTTCCTCGGGAGGAAGCAGATGAAGGGTATGGGTTCGAACGTCAAGCCGGTTTCTTCCGAAGCGGCGGCCGGGCCGGTGGCGGCGCGGCCCAAGCCCGGCAAGGGCAAGGGTATGGTGCTCTCCGCCTACACGCGGAAGCGCTTCTTGGAGGACTGCGAGGGTTTTCTCTACCCGCTGCGCCAGTGCCGGACGCTGGAGGCCGCGCGACAGACCCTGCGCCAGGGAGCGATGCGGCTCCGGGTCGAGAACTCGATGTACGACGACGAGCCGTGGAGCCGCGAGGTGGCCCGCACCCGCGACGCCACGCGGGCCCTGCTGTCCATGATCTCGTCGCGCTCCGAGCACCTGACCGGGTTCAGCGTGACCCGGGCGCTCTGGGACCTGGCGCGCGGCGAGCCGCGGGAAGACCTGGAGAAGGGCTTTTTCGCCGAGATGATGCACATCGTCTGGGCGCTCGAGCATCGCACCGCCGACCAACCGCTCTACGAGGAGGGATCGGTCGCCAGCGATCTGACCGGCCGCGAGGCGGCCCGGGTGCGCTCCGAGGAGCTCGACCAGCTCTGGACCCGCGTCGAGAACTGGATGCAGCGCTACGACCACGGGCTCCAACCCGAGGCCCACGAGCGGCGCGCCGAGCGGCGCAAGGAGGTGCTGGAGGCCCTGGGCGGCACGGACGAGGACTGGCGGAACTGGCACTGGCAGGTGCGACACGTGGGGCGCAACCTCGAGACCCTGCACGAACTGGTGCAGCTTTCCGAAAAGGAGAAGAGCAACATCTCGCGCGCCTGCGAGAACCACCTGCCGTTCGGCGTGACTCCCTTCTACCTCTCGCTGATGGACGGCGAGGAGGACGAGCGGGATCGCGCGGTCCGCTCCCAGGTGTTCCCGCCGCGGCGCTACGTGGACGAGATGATCGCGCGCCGCGCCGATCGCAGCGAGGCGTTCGATTTCATGGGCGAGATGGACACTTCGCCGGTGGATCTCGTCACCAGGCGCTACCCGGGAATCGTGATTCTCAAGCCGTTCAACACCTGCCCGCAGATCTGTGTCTACTGCCAGCGCAACTGGGAGATCGACGAGGTGCTCGACCCGCACGCGATGGCCTCCTGGGACGACATCGAAACGGCGGTGCAGTGGATCGCCGAGCGCCCCGCGATCCACGACGTGCTGGTCACCGGCGGCGATCCGATGCTGCTCGAGGACCACCAGCTCGAGCGCCTGCTCGAGATGCTGACCGCGATTCCGTCGGTCCGCCGCATTCGAATCGGAACGCGCACTCCGGTGACCCTGCCGATGCGCTTCACCGACGAGCTGGTCGAGATGCTGGCTCGCTTCCGCAAGCCGGTCAACCGCGAGATCGCGGTGGTGACACACGTACAGTACCCGTACGAGATCAACGCGGAGATGGCGGCCGCCGTGGAGAAGCTGCGGCTGCACGGCTTGTCGGTCTACAACCAGCAGGTCTACACGTTCTACGTCTCGCGCCGCTTCGAAACCGCTTTGCTGCGGCGATTGCTGCGGCGGATCGGGATCGACCCGTACTACACCTTTTTGCCCAAGGGCAAGGCCGAGACCGACGACTACCGGGTGCCGCTGGCGCGTCTCGTTCAGGAGGAGGCCGAGGAGGCGCGGCTGATGCCGGGCCTGACCCGTACGGACGAGGCGATCTACAACGTGCCGCGCCTGGGCAAGAACTACTTGAGGGCTTCGCAGCACCGCGATTTGCTGACCATTCTTCCGGACGGCACGCGGCTCTACGAATTCCACCCCTGGGAGAAGAACATCGTCGACCAGAGATCTTACCTCGGGGAATCGATCCCGATTTTCGGCTACCTCACCCGTCTCGAGGAGGAGTTCCAGGAGACGGTGGGAGACTACGAGAGCATCTGGTACTACTTCTGAGAACCTCGGGCCGGGAGGCCAGATGCGCGCGCTCACGCTTCTTCTCTTCGCTTTCGCCTCACTGACCGCCTGCGGCGGGAGCTCTCCCGCTCCCGGCGACCCGAGCAATCCGCCCCGGGCGGAGGACGCCGGGCCCGAGGACGCTCCCCGCCACACCGAGGTGGTGGCGTTCGTCATGGCCCGCTGCCCTTACAGCGCCGAGCTGATGAAGGTGCTGATCCCGCTGCTCGAGGAGCTGGGCCCGGCGGTTCCGCTGGCGATCGGCTACGTCGGCCCGGTGGACGATCTCGGCGACGCCGAGCTGGAGCAGGGAGCCGCCGAGGTGGCCGCGGCCGAGATGCAGATCTGCGTCAGCGGTGCGGCGGACGGTCGCCAGTGGCTGGAGTTCCTGGAGTGCCAGTACGAGGGCGACGTCTGGAGGAGCGCTCCGCGCGGCTGGACCGACTGCGCGCGCCGCGCCGGCCTGGACGTCGAGGCGATCCGCGCCTGCATCGAGAGCGGAGCGGGTCGCGAGGACCTGGAGCGCTCGATCGCCGCGGCGGCCGAGACCGGGATCACCGCCTCTCCGACGCTCTTCATCGGCGAGCGTCCTTACTTCGGTCCCCGCACGCGGGAGGCGCTGCTGACCCACATCTGCTACCAGGCCGGCGAGCCCGAGACCCGTCCGGAGCCTTGCGAAGAGGTCGACGCCCCCTCCGGCGTGAGCGCCACTTTGCTGGTCGACGAGCGCTGCGACGATCCGCGGCTGTGCGACGTCGCGCGCGAGATCGAGTTCATCTCAATGTTGATCCCCGATCTGGAGTTCGTCGAGGTCGACTACTCCGAAAAGGAGGGCCGCGCGATCCACCGCAGCATCGCGCGCGCCGGCGGTCCGGCCACCCTGCCGCTGCTGGTGCTGGACGAGGGCCTCGCCGACTGGCCCGGAGCGATCGAGCGCATGGAGGAGTTCCTGATGCCGTTCGGCGACGGCTACCTGATTCCGCTGGGCAGGGGCTGGGACCCGACCGCCGAGATCTGCGACAACGGCGAGGACGATACCGGTAACGGCCTGGCCGATTGCGATGACCCCGGCTGCGCGGAAAGGCCGGTCTGCCGCGAGGAGCAGCCCGGCCGCCTCGACCTGTTCGCGATGAGCGGCTGTCCGTTCGCCTCGGAGATGATGCCCTCGGTGCGGCGCTTCCTCGAGCACCTGGACGGCGAGCGCGGCGAGGTGGACTTCCGGCTGCAGTTCATCGGAGAGGTGCTGGAGGACGGCGAGCTGTACTCGATGCACGGCCCCGAGGAGGTCGCCGAGGACCTGCGCATGATCTGCGCTCAGGATCTCTACGCGAAAAAAGACCTGTTCATGGATTACGTGGTCTGCCGCTCGAGCCAGGCGCTGGGCGGGGACTGGGAGTCCTGCCTGCCCAAGGGGATGAGCGCCCGCCGGATCCGCCGCTGCGCCGAGGGCGAGCGCGGCCGCGAGCTGCTGGTTCAGAGCTTCGAGCTGGCCGACGCGGTCGGGGTGGAGGGCAGCCCCACCTGGATGCTGAACAACCGCCTGGAGATGAGCGGGCGCACCGCCCCGGCGATCCTGAACAGCTTCTGCGCGCACAACGATCTGAAGGCGTGCGACACAGAGGTCGAGCCCGTCCCCGGAGCCGAGTCCCGGCCCGACGTGTGCCTTTGAATCCTATCCAACAATATTGACATATTGACATCGTAGGCATAAAACATCACGCTATACGATATGAGAACCACGGTGACACTCGCGGCCGACGTGAATCTTCTGATCTACGCCTACAACAGCGCGGCCTCGAACCACCGCGCGGCCAAGGAGTGGTGGGAAGAGGTGACGAACAGGCCGGAGCCGGTGGGGCTGCCCTGGGCGGTCGCCTGCAGGACGCGTCGTTTCTCGATCTGATAGAATTGCTGTTCGCCCGGGCCTTTGTCGACAAAGGATTCCCTCTGCAAAGAACAGCCGATACCGAGTGGTTGCGGGTAGTGGGTGTTGTTTTAGAGGGATCTTGACGGGCGTGGCTCGGCGCGGGTAGCTTGCCTTCATGTTTCGCGGCGCCATCGCACTTTTCTCGATTCTGCTGGCGGCCTCGGCCGCGCTGGCCTCGGATCCGATCGCGATCGAGGTCGGCTACCGGCTGGTGGGCGAGGACAGCGAGGCTCCGGAGAAGGCCCGCATGGTCGCCGAGCAGGCCGCCGCCGGGGTTCGGGACGCGGGCCGCGAGTGCTCGCCGGAGGAACCGCCCGCGCAGGCTCCCCGCTTGCGGATCTCGGTCGCCGAGTCGGGCGCGCTGTACGAGGTCGAGGTCGCGATCGGCGATCTGGAGCCGCTCTCGACGCGCTTCACCGGTCCGTTCGCCGGGATGCTGGGCGAGGTGCGCGGCCTGGCGCGCGCCGCCGTGCAGGCCGCGGGCGAGCCCGAGGACGACGCAAAGCCCGCCCCGGCCGAGCCGCCCGCCGAGGAAGAGGCGCCGGCCGCGGCGGCGCAGGGACCGCCGCAGCAGGAGCGAGAGCCCGCGGTCGCCGGCGACGAAGACGAAGAGAAGACGCCGCTCGACTCCGGCGCCGAGACGGACGACGAGCAGAGTCTCGCGCGCAAGCGCGGTGCGGCCTGGGCGTTGACCGCGGCCGGCGGGGCCGCGCTGATCGCCGGGGTGGTGCTGTTCGCGGTCGAGGACCCCTGCGTGGACGAGACCGAGCACGGCTGTCGCGAGTACTTCGACACCGTGGTGCCGGCGATTCCGCTCGCCGGGCTGGGCGGGGTGGGGCTGGGGCTGGGAATCGCGGGTCTGATCGTCCTGCGGGACGACGACCGGGAACCGGAGGGAGAGACGGACGGCGAGCCGGCGGCCGAGGCGTCGCTGGGAGCGTCGCCGCTGCCGGGCGGGGCCGCGGTCTCGGCCGCGGTCCGCTTCTGATGTCCCGGCGCGGCACAGGCCCGCTTTTGTCGTAAATGGCGATGCGCGGGTGTGCGAGTCGACCAGTCGAGGTATCCTTGGACCGATGAAGGTAACGTTCGTCTACCCCAGGTTCGAGAAGTTCCTCGAGTCGATCCCTCAGCTCGACAGGGCGCTGGTCGATCACTACCTGGGCAACTTCACCACTCCCCCCTCCCTCGGGATCCCGATCCTGGCCGCGCTGACCCCGCCGAGCTGGGAGGTGGAGCTGGTCGACGACAACCGCGGCGATTCGGTCGACTTCGACGGCGACGCCGACCTGGTCGCGATCAACTGCTTCACTCCCCAGGCCACGCGCGCCCTCGAGCTGGCCGACGGCTACCGCGCCGCCGGCAAGACCGTGGCGATGGGCGGTTTCTGGCCGTCGACCATGCCGCGCGAGGCGCTCGAGCACTGCGACGCGGTCGGAACCGGCGACGGGGAGCCGATCTGGCCCCGGATGCTGTCGGACTTCGAAAGGGGCGAGCTGGCCGGGCGCTACGACGGCGGCACGCGCTTCGAGATGGCCGAGATGCCGGTGCCGCGCCGCGAGATCTTCTACGACAAGATCGGGTACGACTGGCACGAGGACCTGGTCCAGGTGGCGCGCGGCTGCACTTACAACTGCACAATGTGCTCGATTCCGACTCACGCCGGGCACCGCATCCGCCTGCGTCCGATCGAGAAGGTGATCGACGAGATTCGCGGGCTGCGCCACGACAACGTCTACATCGCCGACGACATGCTGTTCTTCCCGGGCAGGCGGCTGGAGCGCTGGACGCGCTCGCTGCTCGAGGAGCTGGAGCCGCTGGGCAAGAAGCTGTTCGTCTCCTCCACGATGTCGCTCAACACCGACGACGATCTGCTCGACCGCATCGCGCGCGCGGGGGTCACTTCCTTCTACTGCACGCTGAACGTCGATCCCAGGTCGATCCGCGCCCTGGGCGGAGAGCCCGGCCCGCGGCGGGAGCTGGCGGATCTGGTCTCCCGCCTCGAGCAGCGCGGGATTCGCTTCTTCGCCTCGTTCGGGATGGGGCGCGACTGGGACGGAGAGGATCTGGCCGACTCGATCCTGGAGCTGTGCCGCCAGGCCCGAATCCGCACCGCCGAGTTCTTCGTCTTCACGCCCTACCCGGGATCGGTGCACTGGGACCGGCTCGAGCGGCAAGGCCGCATCTTGCACCGCCGCTGGGCGGAGTACAACGGCGCCCACGTGGTCTCGCTCCCGCTGAACCTGGACCCGGAGCGGCTCTACGAGATGTTCGTCCGCGTCTGGAAGGAGCACTACGACGAACTGTCCGGCCTCGAGGTGGTGGAGAAGCTGGAGCCCGATCGCTCCGAGCCCCACCTGCGCCGGCGCCGGAAAAAGGTGGGGCTGGAGAGGTGAGCGGATGAGCACTTCCAGCGCGGGCGGACCGCGGCGCGCCGTGGTGACCGGGATCGGCGTCCTCTCTCCGGTGGGCAACGGCCGCGCAGAGCTGGAGGAGGCGGTGCTGGCGGGCCGCAGCGGAATCGATCGGATCCGCTCGTTCGATCCCTCGCCGTTCCGCACACCCTTCGGCGGCGAGCTCGACGGCTTCGACCCGGCCGAGCGGCTGAGCGACGAGGAGATCGAGAGCTTTGGCGATCGCTACCTGCAGTACGCGCTGCACGCCGCGCGCGAGGCGCTCGAAGACGCCGGCCTGGAATGGTCCCGCGCGCGCCGGCCCGGACCGCGCGCCGGTCTGGTCGTGGGGACCTGCAACGGAGGCCTGCTCAGCGCTCAGCGGCAGTACGAGGTCCTCTGCGGCAAGAAGCGGGGCAGCTTCGACCGGGTGGTGGCGCTGCTGATCCGCTACCACGCGCTGGGCAAGGCGCTGACCTATGGGCTCGGCGTCACCGGCCCGACCTGGATCACGACCACCGCCTGCTCGTCCTCGACCGCGGCGCTGGCGCTGGCTCGCGAGCTGGTCTCACAGGACGAGGTCGACGTGGTGCTGGCCGGCGGCGCGGACGCGATGTGCCTGGCCACCATGGCCGGCTTCGATGCGCTCAAGGCCACCTCCGGCGGCCGGATCGCCCCGTTCTCCGAGCCGGTGGGGCTCAACCTGGGCGAGGGCGCCGCCTTCTGGGTGGTGGAGGAGCTGGGCGCGGCCGAGCGGCGCGGCGCCGATGTCCAAGGCGAGATCCGCGGTTACGCCTTCACCTCGGACGCCCACCACCCGACCGCTCCCGATCCCCGGGGCGGCGGAGCGATGCGGACGATGAACGAGGCGCTCGAGCGGAGCGGAACCGCACCGCACGAGCTGGGCTGCTACAACCTGCACGGAACCGGCACGGCGGCCAACGACCCGGCCGAGTCTCGCGCCGTGGGACGGGTCCAGGGCGAGGCGCGCGTTCCCGCGCACTCCTTCAAGTCGCAGGTGGGCCACTGTCTGGGCGCGGCCGGAATCCTGGAGGCGACCGCCGGGCTGCTGGCGATGCGCGCCGGCGCGATCCCGGCCACGATCAACTTCGGCGAGCCCCGTCCCGGCTGCTCGCTCGATTACGTCCCCAACCGACCGCGAGCCGCGAGGTACGACCGCTTCCTGTCTTGCAACTACGCCTTCGGCGGGCACAACGCCGCGGTCGTGATCGGCCTGCCGGACGCGGCGCGGCCTCCGGCGGCCGAGCCGCGCCCCGAGGCCGTCACCGTGCTGACCGGCGCCGGGGCGGTCACCTCGCTGGGCCTCGGCGCCGGCCGCTTGCTGGCCGCGCTGCGCGAGGGTCGCCGCGGGCTCTCCCCGGCCGCCGATCGCGTCGAGGGAAGCACCCGCTCCCGGCTGGGCGGATGGGTCCGTGGCTTTGCCGATCGGGAGGTGGACCGCCGCCTCGATACGCGCTCGATGAACCCGATCAGCCGCCTGGCCACCGCGGCGGCCAGGCTGGCGATGGCGGACGCGGGGTTGCGACCGGGACCTCGCGAGGCCGAGCGCACCGGCCTGATCAACGGAGTCTACGTGGGTCCCTCCGAGGAGTCGCACATGACGGCGGTGATGAGCTCGGGCGGCGCCGCGGCGGACATCGCCGGCTTCTCGTCGATCGTGGCCAACGCCACGGCCGGCTGGGCCTCGGCCGCGCTGATGCTCAAGGGCTACGCGCTGACCGTCTCCCAGGGAGCGGACGCCGGGCTGTTCGCGCTGCTGGCGGCCCACATGGCGCTGCGCTCCGGCTTCGGCCCGAGGATAATCGCCGGAGCGGCCGACGAGCTCTACTCCAGATACTACCTCAACTACGACGAGCTGGGATTGCTGCACACCGGCGAGTATGAATCGCGCTACCGGATCGCTCCTGATATCGACGATCGGCGCGTGCTGGGCGAGGGGGCGGCCTACGTAGTGGCCGAGGATCGCGACGCGGCTCTGCGGCGCGGCGCCCGCCCGCTGGCCGAGGTGTGCGGCGCCGGGCAGGCGATGGAGATCGACACCTTTTTGGACCCGATCGAGAGCACGGCCGGCCTCGAGACCGCGATCCTGCGCGCGCTGGAGACCGCGGACTGGGAGCCCGGCGAGGTGGAGCTGGTGAGCTGGTCTCCGCAGGGCAACCGCCGCGATCTGCGCGTGACCGCGGCCCTGGAGCGCGCGCTCGGCCCGCACGGACGCGAGGTGCCGCTCGTGACCAGCGTCTTCCACACCGGCCTGGCCGAGTCCGCCTCGGGCAGCGCCACCCTGGCCGCGCTGCTGGCGGCCTGGTGTGACGGCGGCCAGCCGTGGCCGCAAATCACCGGGCTCGAGGAGATCGACGAGCGACCGCTGCCGCGCGGGCCGGTCAAGACCCTGCTGCTGGCCACCAGCGAGCTGGGCTACAACCTGGCGCTGGCGCTGGCGCCGGCCCGGGAGGAGAGCAGATGAGGGTGCGGATCGCGATCACGGGAATCGGAGCGATCTGCTCGACCGCCCGGGATTCGGATGATTTCACCGCAGCGCTGCGCGAGGCGAGGCGAGGCTTCTCGCCGCTGACGGATCCGCGGCTGTCGAGACTGCGGGCCACCCGCGCCGCTACGATCCCCGACCTGGAGCCCGCCGAATCCGAGCACCCCGAGGTCCGCCCCCTGGATCGCAACGTGCACCTGGCGCTGCGCGCGGCCCGCGAGGCGCTGAGCCGCTCGGGTCTCGGCGACCGACCGCTGGGAGCGCGCGCCGGCGTGGTGCTGGGCACCTGCTCGGGCGGGATGCTCAGCATCGAGCGCCACTACGAGGCGCTGAGCCGGGGCGAGGAGGTGCTGGACGAGGACCTGGCGTTCTCCAAGCGCTACTACACCACGGCCAAGGTGCTGGCCTGGGCGACCGGCGCCCGCGGCCCGGCGCTGAGCGTGGTGACCGCCTGCGCGGCCGGCGCCGGAGCGGTGGCCCAGGCGGCCGACCTGCTGCGCGCCGGCCTGGTGGACGTGGCGCTGGCCGGCGGCTCGGACGCCTTCTCGCCCTCCACGCTGGTGGGCTTCGACGCGCTCAAGGCCACCTGCGAGGGGACCTGCGCGCCGTTCTCCACGCCGGTGGGCCTCAACCTGGGCGAAGGCGCCGCCTTTCTGGTGCTGGAAAGCCTCGAGCACGCCCGCCGGCGCGGCGCGACCGTGCTCGCCGAATTGCTGGGCACCGGGCTCTCCAACGACGCGCACCACCCCACCGCGCCCGATCCCTCGGCCCGCGGCCAGCTGGCGGCGATGCGGGCCGCGCTCGACGACGCCGGAGTGACCGCCGAGGAGATCGACTACCTCAACGCGCACGGCACCGGCACGCGGGCCAACGACCCGGCCGAGAGCCGCGCCGTCTTGCGCCTGTTCGGCGAGCGCACTCGGCAGCTGCCGATCAGCTCCACCAAGTCGATGATCGGCCACTGCCTGGGAGGCGCCGGCGCGCTGGAGGCGTCGGCCACGGTGCTGGCGGCGCGCGCCGGCTTCACGCCGCCCACCGCGGGTTTTTCCGAGCCGCGGGAGGGCTGCGCCGAGCTGGACTGCGTGCCCGATCCGGGTCGCCCCTGGCGCGGGCGGCTGGCGCTGTCCAACAGCTTCGGCTTCGCGGGCAACAACGCCTGTTTGGTGCTGGACGTGGATCCCGACCCGCACAGGCGCGCCGCTCCGGCGCCCGAGCCGGCCGACGCCCGGGCGGTGATATCCGGCCTGGGGATGGTGACCGCGCTGGGTCTCGGCACCGAGCCGTTCGGCGCTCTCGACGAAAGATCCCGCGGCATCTCCGAGCTGCGGCGCATCCCGACTCCCGCCTCGGGTTTTCGGGCCGGAACGATTCCCGAGATCGATCCGCGCCGCGTCGATCGCCGCCTCGACCTGCGCGGGCTGGACGACTGCTCCCGCTACACCGCGCTGGCCGCGCGCAGCGCGTTGAGCAGGGCGGGACTGCGCCCCCGGCCGGCGGTGATGGCCAAGGTGGGGATGGTGCTCGGGATCGCCGGCGGTCCCGGCCGCGGCGAGGCCGAGCACCTGCGAGCGACCTTCGAGAACGACTTCGCGATCCCCTCGCTGGGAGCCTTTCCCTACGTGGTTCCCAACGAGGTGGCCGGCAACGTGGCCCGCGCGCTGATGCTCAAGGGGCACAACACCGTGCTGGCCGCCGGGATCGGAGCCGGTCTGGCCGCGCTGGGCTCGGCGACGATCGCTGTCGAGCAGGGTCACGGCGAGCTGGTGGTCGCCGCCGGGGCCGACGAGCTGAGCGAGCGCAGCCTGGCCGACGGGTACCGCCTCGGGCTCTGGGGTCCGGGCACCGGCGTCACGCCGGGCGAGGGCGCGGCCGCGCTGCTGGTCGAGTCGCTGCGATCCGCCCGGGATCGCGGCGCGGAGCCGCTGGCCGAGGTCCTGGGCTTCGCGGGGATCACCGACGCGGGCCACCCGCGGCGCGGGGGGGGAGAGGCGGCCGCGGCGCGCGCCCTGGAGCGCGCCTTGGAGCGCGCCGGGGCGCGGCCCGACGAGGTGGACGCGATCGCGGCGCGGCCCGGCGCGGCCCGGCGCGCCGCTCTGGAGGTGCTCGGCGACCGGGCGGCGATCCACTCCCTGGAGCCGCGGATCGGGCTGGCCGAGGCCGCCGGACCGCTCGTCGATCTCGGCCACCTGCTCGCCGCCCGCGCCGGGAGCCTGCTGGCCGCCTGCTCGATCTCGCCGGAGGGCCTGGGCCTGGCGGTCGTCCTGCGCGCGCCCGGCGGCGGTTCTTGTTTGTAAATTTCCACCCAAACAAAAACCGTCATAATTATTGTGTTGACTTTCCGTGATCCCTGATCTTACCATCCGTATCATGCTCGATGCGGGGGCGATTGCAGCTGACAGGTCAAGGCGCGAGGCCGAACGTCGCGACGATCGCCGGTCCTACCTGAACACACACACACACAAGACCCGACACTGAGCTAGCCGACAGGGCAGTACTGCCCAGGCTGCGCGGGCTGAGCCTGGAGAGCTTTTTTCAGCTGATGGTGCTGATCGCCGGCACGGCAGCCGGCGTGCATCGTGACCCCGGATGGGCCGAGGTCACGAAATTCTTTTCCCCGAATCGAGGCGATCGGGGTACAATCAAGGAGAAGGAACGATGAAGAAACTGACGGCGACAATCGCGACCGCCCTGGCCGCGCCACTCTTCGCGACCGGTGCCTGGTCCTATGAGAGCGAGAGCGTGTACGACGAGAGCCATCCGTCTGGATTCTGGTTCGATGAAAACCATGTCGATGATCCGGAAAACGGCTCTTACGTGTTCTGGGACGACCAAGAACTCGATGACTTTCTGCTTGAGTTTGCTTCAACGGTCGAATCTCCGTACGATGAACAAGCAAATACTCTAGGCGATTGTTTTGCGTTTAGACCTATTGCATACGCAGTAACTACCACCCATGGCGAAGGAACCCGCTGGGAACATACCCATGTTGATACAGATGTAAGGTGGAATTCTGGCTCTTCGAAGTACTATGTATGCTATAACGACGAGACGCACATGTATTCCAATGTTGATTCAATAAAAGGAAATTGGAAAACGACCTCTTCCTCTGGTTGTGATTACTGCGATTGGGACGATTGGGCTGCAAAATATTCGAAGGGCAACCCCTACTACATAATGGATGATTATGATTGCATGTACATTTTTGGAACCGATGACATTGTCTACTGGGGTGAAGAAAGCTCGGCTCTGACCGATTTCGACTACGACCTCTATGACAACATGTTGAAATTCGAGCGAGCATACACCTCCACCGACTCGGAGGTCTATGCCGGGTCTTGTTCTTGACAAACTCATCTTTTTCTCCTATTATAGAACTTCTGTGAAGTGATATAGGAGGGCATTTTGAAAACAACAAAAGCTACGGCTATTTATGTGTGGATTCTTGTATTTGCATCTAGCTGCTATAGGATCGGCAGCCCAGCTGGCGAAGAAGGAAATGGATTTGACACTGATTCTGACTCATCAGATTCAGTGGACACGGAAATAGACACAGAAACAAGTACGACATATGAGGATTGCTATCAAGGTGACTTTTCCGTAGAGAGCGTAGCTGATCTGGCATTGATATATCCCTATTCTTGCATTACCGGTGGTTTGTTCGTCCACGAAGACTACGGTCATGTATCCCTGCCTCTTCCGAACCTGGAGTCTATTGGTGGTTGCTTGTCAATCCACGGCACGGCTTCACTCGTAAATCTCGACGGGTTGGATGGAGTGAATTCCGTTGGAGGGATCTCTATTTCAGAAAACGAATCTCTTGCAAATATTGAAGGGCTGAGCAATATCTCCGGGACAGTTGAGAGTATCATGGTCGGTTTCAATGATAATCTTTCAGAATTGACCGGTTTTGATAACGTCAACACCATCGTTGGAAATTTGGAAGTAATTGGGAATATTTCATTGTCAAGCATGGAGGGTTTTGGTGCGCTTGAATCAGTAGGCAATATTTACATTTCTGGCAATAGTGCACTATTTGACCTCGGGGGGTTAAAAAAAATATCAGAAGTAAATGGGGATCTTTATATTGGAGATACTACCGGCGAAAACTCTTCGCTAGAAAGCTTGGACGGGTTGGGCGGGTTGAACAAGGTTGGGGGAGACCTGGAAATACGCGGAAATCCAGCTTTGACGGCAGTCGGACTAGACTCGCTGAGCTCAGTGCAAGGGAATGTCATAATCGATGGAGGGGTAATTTCCGAAAACGATTCACTGGTCACTCTCGAGGGATTGAACGGCCTTTTGACAGTAGGAGGTGACATCCGTATATCAAATGAAAACATGACAGAACTGCAAGGACTGAGCACCCTCGAATACATTGGAGGGGATTTTTCAGTGCATTACAACGACAATCTCGTCGGTTTTGAGTTGCCTGTCTTGCAGAAAGTGGAAGGCAGCTTGATAATCATAGAGAACGAGTCTCTATCGGAATTCCAGCTGGAATCACTGAACGAAATCGGCGATCGCCTGAGAATAAGGAATAATCCAGAGCTCGTTTTTGGGGATGGTCTTGGCGATCTCGTTTCCATTGGCGGCTCATTGGAAATCATCAAAAATGAGTCGCTTCCGAGCTTGGATGGATTGAGCGCTGTTTCATCGATTTTTGGAGAAATAAGCGTTGTACTCAACCCTTCTTTGCCGGATTGCAATGTTTGTATACTGCTTGGGCAGATCGAAGAATATAGTCTAGAAGAGTTGAATATACACGACAACCTTTCCGATTCTTGCACCCCGGTACCGGATAATTGCTGACAGGTAAAGCTTCTATCAATCAAAGCGCGGCTGCGGGGATCGATCTCGCTTTGTCCGAGAGCGGCAGTGACCGCTCGACCAGGCAGACCAGGCCCCCTTCGCCCAGCTTCTCGCCCAGCCGTTCCAGCGCGGCGAAGGTCTTTGTGTCTCGTTTGGACGGCGAGGCGGTGCGCTTTGACCCGCTCGCCCGCCAGCCGCGAAGGCACGGAGTAGGTGTTGTGCAGCACGCGGATCGCGCTCTGCCCCGTCACCCGCGTCGACAGCTCCTTGTGCTCGCGCAGGCGCGAAACCGCGAGCTCCTTCAATCGCCGCGAGCTCCTCGCCGACCTTCTTCGTCCGCAGCTCGGTTGTCCGTCTGCAGGTACTCGGGCACCCGCCCCAGGCGAAACAGCGCCGACTGCAACCCGCGCCGGATCGCCATCAGCGACTCCGAGAGGCACGCCGTCGCCCACTCCCAGTTGCCGAGCCATAGCGACTTCGATAATCCGCAGCCTGTGCTTCTACAGTGACAAGTGGGCCAAAGGCTGCTTTTCTCTCGTCAGGGATTGCACGTAGACCGGGCTAGAAGTCCGCCCGAAAAAAAATGCAACTCCTCGGGGCGATCGGTCGATATCTACCACCGGGAGCTTTTCGGGGCGACGGAACCGATCGGAGAATCGCCCGCACCGAGGTGAAGAGATGAGCGAGCCATCCAGAGAAGAAAGACGGCGAGCGGATCCCGGCGGCGCGGATCTGGACGCGTTGCTCGGGGAGGTGTTCGGTTTCGCCGGCTTCAGGCCCTACCAGGAGGAGGTCTGCCGCGCGGTGATCGCGGGGCGCGACGCGCTGTTGGTGATGCCGACCGGGGCGGGAAAATCGCTCTGCTACCAGCTCCCCGCCCTGGCGCTGGACGGGACGGCGCTGGTGGTGAGCCCGCTGATCGCGCTGATGGAGGACCAGGTCGGCGGCCTCCAGAAGCTGGGGCTGGCGGCCGAGCGGATCCACTCGGGAATGGATCGCCTCGAGTCCAGGGCCGTCTGCGCCGACTACCTGGACGGCCGGCTCGACTACCTGTTCATCGCACCGGAGCGCCTCGGCGTGCCGGGTTTTCCCCAGATGCTGGCCAAGCGGCGTTTGGCGCTGATCGCGGTCGACGAGGCGCACTGCATCTCGCACTGGGGGCACGACTTCCGCCCCGACTACCGCCTGCTCGGCGAGCGGCTGCCGCTGCTCGGGCCGGCTCCGGTGATCGCGCTGACCGCGACCGCCACGCCGCTGGTGCAGGACGACATCGTCGCGCAGCTGGGCATGAGCGATCCGGCGCGCTTCATCCAGGGATTCCGCCGCACCAACATCGCGGTCGAGGTTCTCGAGCGGCCTCCCTCGGCCAGGACCGAAGCGGCCAGGCGCGTGCTGGAGCGGGAGGGCGGGCTGCCGGCGATCGTCTACGCGCCGACGCGCAAGAGCGCGGAGAAGACCGCCGAGCAGCTCGGCTCGAGCATGGCGGCGGCCGCCTACCACGCCGGGATGAGCTCCGAGACGAGAAACAGCGTGCAGGCCGAGTTCCTCGAGGGACGCCTCGACGTAATCGTGGCCACGATCGCCTTCGGGATGGGGATCGACAAGGCCGACGTGCGGACCGTGATCCACCTGGCGCTGCCCGGCAGCCTGGAGAGCTACTACCAGGAGATCGGACGCGCCGGGCGCGACGGCCTTCCCTCGCGGGCCGTGCTGCTGCACTCGTTCGCCGATCGCCGCACCCACGAGTACTTCCTCGAGCGCGACTACCCGGATCCGCGCCTGCTGGAGCGGCTCTACGGGCTGCTGGGCGAGCAGCGGCGCTCCAGCCGGGATCTCGGACAGCTGCTCGATCTGGACGAGGAGCAGCTCTCCACCGCGCTGGAGAAGCTCTGGATCCACGGCGGTGCGCTGGTGGACCCGGAGGAGAACGCCGCGCGCGGGAGCGAGGGCTGGCGCCGGACCTACGAGGACCAGCGGCGCCACAAGGAAGACCAGCTCGAGCGCGTCTCGCGCTACACCAGGCGGCCCCAGTGCAGGATGCTGGGCCTGGTGCGGCACTTCGGAGACATGAAGGACTCGGGGGCTCCCTGCGGAATCTGCGACATCTGCGATCCGCAAAGCGCGGTCGCGGTCGAGACGCGGCCGGCGAGCGAGGCCGAGGCGCGCGGCGCGGCGTTGCTGCTCGAGGAGCTGTCGCTGTCCGGGCGTACGGCCAAGGGCGCGCTGTTCCGCCGCCGGCTGGAAGACGAGATGCCGCGCAAGTACTTCGAGAGGCTGGTCGAGGCTCTGCGCCGCGCCGGGCTGCTGCGAATCGAGCCGGGCTCCTTCGTCAAGGAGGGACGAACGATCGAGTTCCAGCGCCTGGCGCTGACAGGCGACGGTGCCCGCGCCGCGCTCGATCCGCTCGCGGCGACGAGCCTGATCGAGGTGCCGGCCGAGGCACCCAAGCGCTCCAAGCGCAGACGCAAATCCTCCCCCGACCGAGACACCGCGCGGCTCGGGCCGCCCGACCCGGAGCTGGCGGCCGAGCTGAAGAAGTGGCGCCTCGGCCGGGCCAGGGCCAAGAGGATCCCGGCCTTCCGCGTGCTGACCGACCGCGTGCTGAACGCGATCGCCGCGGCCAGACCGACCAGCGACGAAGCGCTGCTGGAGCTGTCGGGCTTCGGCCCCGGGCTGCTGGAGAAGTACGGCCCCGAGATCCTGGAGATCTGCCGCGGGCGGGGGTGAGCGATCCGCGCAGTAGGTATTTCCGAGTGGGTCTTCTCACAGGGCACAGGATTGCACGAAAAAGCGCCTCTCGACCTCCCCGGACCGCGACTGTTTCGACGAAGCGCGAAGCGCTCGCAAAAAAACACTTGACATGCGAAAGACGCGCGATGAAAATTTTGACCGGAGGGGCGCTTGTCTCACGCTGAAACCATCCTTTCGGTCCCAGGATCTCGCGGCACCTGTCCAGCTTCTCGCCCGAGCGGATCGCGCCCTCCAAACCGCAGCGTCGACAACGGACGCGAGAGAAGGAGGAGGAGAAGATGCCGAGGACTGGGAGAGTAGAAGCATCGGGGGGGGTATCACCTCTTCGTAGGAACCTGGGGCTGGTGATGATCGCGGCGGTCGGCCTGGGCGCCAAGTGCTGCGCCGATCAGCACGAGGACTGCTCTTCGATCGACTGCTGGCCGTGGCTCACGTGCATGGAATACGAGGACGCCGCCGAGCAGCCTCTCCGGACCTGCGAGATCCCGTGCGGCGAGGACCTCGATTGCCCGATCGGGCAGCAGTGCGTGGACGTCGCGCCCGGGCCGGGGACGGTCTGCATGGAGTGCACGATGGCGGGGGAGCACACAGAGGACCCGTCGTCGTGCTGCGGCTGGCTGACCCCGGTGCGCGGCTGTCTGCCCGGCGAGGAGTGCGACGGCTACTGGGGCGTAGACTGCGGGGACGGGCTCTGCGGCGTTGGCGAGAGCCCCTGGGAGTGCCCGGCCGACTGCGAGGACTGCTCCTCGCTGGGCCTGGACGAGCAGGCCTGCGCCGCGAGCACGGTCGGCTACTGGGCCGGCGAGCAGCGCCGCCGCACGGCCGAGGAGCTGGCCGCGCTCCCGTTCGAAGAGCGAGCGAATCGGATCAACACCCACGGCTGGTTCGGCCAGGTGCCCGGAGCGGCGGTGGTGGACCACCACCCGGACGGCGCGCTGAGATTGCTCACGAGAGTTTCGCTGACCGCCGACGATCTCGGCATCCAGTCGGGCCTTGGCCCGGAAGAGGCTGCGGACTCGTTTCTCTCCGGGCTGGGCGGAATGGTCCTGGATCTGGGAAGCGAGGCCGAGCTGTCGCGCGAAGCCCGCTCGGTGGAGTTGACCGGAGAGACGGTGGTCGTCTACCGCCAGAGCTTCGGCGGGGTGCCTTTGATAGATGGTTCTCTCTTTCTCACTTTCGACGAGGAAGGTCGGCTGACCCGAATCCGAAACGACACGCTGCCGAGCATCTCCCACGCAACGACACCGCAGGTTGCTCCGGACGAGGCGCTCGCCGCGATCGGTGACCTGGTCGGCGAGGAGGTCGAGATCGCCAGGCACGGTTTGTTCGTCGCCAGCAGCGGAGCCGACCGCCGGGAGACTCGGCTCGTGTGGGAGGTCGCTGTCGTGGGGACGGAAACCGGAAGACCCGCGGGCGCCTTCCGCGTGGACGCGCTCACGGGCGAGGTGGTGCTCCGTCACGAACCGGACTGGCGGTTCCCTCCGCCTGAGGAACCCGAGCTGAACATCCCCCCGGAGATCGTGTTCTACAATGCCGACGTGCCGTACGACTCGGCCTACTGCAAGGAATGGAACCAGGATACCCAGACCTGCGAGGAGCTATTCTTCTACGGCGACCCGTACGGCGACGACGGAAACTACACGCCGTACAATAGTGGAGTCGATTTCGAAAACGACCTGATCTGGGAGAACGGCGACTGGGTATCCGGCGGCCTTCCGGATCACTGGTACGATGCGTTTTCTCCGATGGCCCACCTCGTCTGGGAGATGTTCCGCGAAGACTACCCGCAGAACCCGGCGGGCCTCCTCGGCAGGCAGAGCTCGCCGTTCCGGCTGTTCTTCGGTGTCTACATGGAGTCCGAGACGGCCGCCTACTCGGCGCCCGAGGGCTGGGATAACTACGAGGGCCTGCACCACGTGGAGGGCGCGCAATCCGTGGGCACGACCGCGCACGAGTTCGGGCACCGGCTCCACCAGAAGGGGATCCTGGAGGAGCCCGGGCCTTCCTACTTGAAAGAGGGGATCGGAGACGCGATGGCGATGATATACGCGCAGATGTACAAGGAGGACCCGGACGCACCGGCATTCCAATGCGCAGACAGCACGGGATCTCAATACGCCTCTGTCCCGGACCCGGGGGCCTTGCACTCGTGCTTCGACGTCTGGCGCGAGGAGCCGGAGCCGAGCTTCTACCACCAGAACATCCAGGTGCAGCAGATCGGCAGGTACACGCGCTGCAGCGCGATCGAAAGCCTGAAGCTCCTCCCTCCAGACGCTGACGAACCCGAAAACATCTGGCGCTCGCTGCGCAACCCCAAGGCCAAGAACCACGGTCACGGCCGCGGCCCGCTGACCTACGACCAGCTCTTGAACAGTGGATCGAAAGAGTTCGCAAGGGGGATCATAGAAAATTGGGCGGTCGGTGGAAATGAAGAAGAATACTTTGACCACTATTGTGACAACAATCCCAACTTCGACGCGCCCTGCGAATGCGGCGCGACTTTCAGCGTCGGCCATGCCAACATGGGCCCCCACAACCGCTTCTTCTACGACCTCGGCGGGCTGGACGACGCGGAGTTTCCGCTGGTCGAGGGCGATCCGGGCGCCGCGGCCGAGAAGCAGAAAGACCTGCTCGAGGCGATCTACTCCGAGGGCCTTTCTAGCTACTCGGAGTGGGCCGAGCGCGTCGCGGACATCGCGAGCAAGGCGGTCACGGCGGGCGGGTTGACCGACGAGCAGGCGACCGACATCGGCCGGTCGCTGCGCGAGACCGGGATCTTCGAACCCACGGGTCGAATCGACGGGGCGGCCAGTGATCTCGACGCCGTGTTCCACTGGAAGAACGCCGACGACCAGCGCTTGATCACCTTCTTCCGAAAATTCGAGGGCTACGACCCCGACGGCTACCAGAATCCCGCCCGCTACGAGAGACCCCTGGGCTACGCGGTGACGAGGATGGACGGCGCATCCTCGGCCTGGACCGACACGACCGTCTGCGAGCTGCCGGAGGTGCCGGTTCCCGAGACGGGAGACCAGGCCGCGCGCTCGGGCTTCGCGCCAACCGCCGTCGAGCTGGGCGATTCGATCTGGGTCGGCTGGAGCCAGTACGAGCAGCCGCCCTCCGGCCAGGTCGGCAGCCCCCACGGCCGGCTGGCCCACGCCGTGCTCCATCCCAATCTGATCAGCGACGAGAACCCGTGCGGAACCTGGAGCGGGGTGGCCTACGACCCGGACACCGTGGTGCGCGGCAGCCCGCGGGCCACTGTCGTGGACCGCGGATCGGTCTACATCGTGGAGATTCCGCCCTTCTACCAGGATCCCTGCGTCAACTGCGACATACCGATCCACGCGCCGTGGTTCGGCTACGTGGACCCGGCCGACCAGACCACGCTCGACATGCTGGCGAACCTGGGCTTCACCCCGGACGTGCCGATGGACACGGTGTGGGAAGGGCACCCGGGCTACGACGGCGCGGCCTTCGCCGCCGAGTCGCAGAGCGACCCGCCGCCGGGCGACGACTTCGAGGCCGAGAACCTGGTGCACCTGCACACCGCAGTGCGGGGCATCATGACCGAAAACGAGCTGGGCGTGAACAGCCGTCCCCTGGCAGACGACGCGCTGGCGCCCGAGGGAGCCGAAGCAGAGCTGGAATTGCGCTCCCTGGGTCTCAACGGCGCGATGTCGCTGTCGGCGGCGTCGAACCCGGAGATACTGGAAGCGGCGTCGATGCTGCTGCCCAATGCAGTGGAGTTCATCACCCAACCGCCGTCACCGAACCCCCTCCCGGTCGATCTCGAAGCCGGCCTGGTGCAGGGAGAGGGCCGGCTGAACGGGAAGTGGGCGATGGACATCCGCGTCCGCACGGTCGCGGTGGCGTTCATGGAAGGACCCGAGGGGGACGACGGGCGGCGCGACGTGGTGGTGCGCCAGTACGGAGCGGACGCGGACCCGTTCACTCCGGTCGACACGGTGATCGGCAGGGCCCGCTACGTTCCCGGGCTGACCACGCTGGGACTGACCGAGTACCAGGCGAACGAGCACCACGGTACGATCTGGAACACCACGACCGTCTACCGGGACAACGTCGTAGCTTGCACGGACTTCGAATACGACGGGATCGAGCCCGCCCAGGATGGAGCGATGAGCTGCAAGGTCTACAGGAACGGGGTGATCGCTTCCGAGTCGGGTCAGCAGCGCTGGTTCGCGTCTCCGGTGGAAGGCATGGGTCCGAACGTCGATATCACGGCGGCGCCGAGAGCGGTCAATATCGGCGACGCGGCCTACGTCTTCTTCCGCGACCAGGACGGGATGCTGAGCTACGTGGCCTTCGGCGGTGTCGACCTGGAGCCGGTGACGTACAACGCGCTGCTGTACGGCCTCGATTTCCCCACCGACGACGGCG
>JAWOBP010000067.1:0-33693 GCA_046484285.1 Polyangia bacterium | reverse complement strand
AGCACCGCCACCTCGCCGAACGACTCCGAGCTGTAGTAGACCGAGCGCACGCCGTCTTCACGGTGACGTCGTGGCCCAGGTCGAGAAGGTGCGTCTCGATGTCGTCCTCCTGCTGGTACCAGCCATCGGCGACGAACAGCACGCTCAGCGGGTCGGGAGGATCGACCGCCAGCCCGAGGCGCGGGAGCAGCAGCACCATTGCCGCCGCGAGCGCGGCCGGCGCTCGAAGTCTACATCGCCCCCCCCCTTCGAAACCCTTTTGACCTCGCGCATCGTCGCCTCCCTGTTAGTTGGTGCCGCATCCCCCGCGGATGGACGGCTGATTACCAACAGAATAGCTTTGCGACCGATGGGCTCGCAAGCGTTTTCTCGGATCAGCCGGGCAGAAAGACGAGATCGTTTATCGTACCGGCTGCAAGATCAGCCCGTGCGTGCGGCGGACCTCACAGAAAAAAGCTACAGCGCGGATTGCTCGAAATAGGCTGTCAAGAGAGAAAGAATAGAATATCATATCAATAGGGCTTTTTGTCCTGAAGGGAGAGAACGTGGTCTCGTATCTCCGGACCGGATTTCTGTTGCTCGTCGCCGCGGCTCTGCTCACGCCAGGCTGCGTCTCTTCTTCCGTTATCCACGGAGACGACGACGGCTCCACCGACGCGGACAGCGACAGCGACACGGATACCGACAGCGATACCGACACTGATACAGATACGGATACCGACACCGATACAGATACGGATACCGACACCGATACAGATACGGACAGCGACACCGATACGGACAGCGACACCGATACCGACACCGATACAGATACGGACAGCGACACCGATACGGACACCGACACCGACACCGACACCGACACCGACACCGACACCGACACTGACACGGATACCGACGCGGACAGCGACACCGATCCAGTCGGCGTCTGCGCCGGTTCCCCTCTCGTCTCGCAGACTCTGACCATGGACGGCCTGGGCCCGCTGGTCAGCACTCTCTACCTGGCCCAGTCCTTCGTTCCCTCGGTCTCCACGATCGACTCGGCGACGATCTACATGGACGAGCCCGACAGCGAGGTCGGCGCGCACACGATCCAGCTGCGTACCGGAACGACCGGCACCGGAGGCGGCCCGGGCTGCGTGACCAGCACCTCTCCCGGGTGCGGAGGGTGCGCCTGCGAGTCGTGCGTCTGCTACACGCTGGGGGACAGCTTTTGCTGCACCACGGCGTGGGATTCCCAGTGTGTCGACGAGTGCATCAACGACTGCGGGATGACTTGCAGCGGAACGATGGACGTGCCCTCGACCACCGTGCTCGCCTCGGGCACGGCCGATCCGGCTTACTCCACCGACGGGATCTATGACCCGATCTGCGTCGATCTCGGACAGACGGCTGTGACCCTCGGGGCCAAGCACTGGCTGGTGATGGTGCCCAGCTATTCCGTCAGTGACTCCGCCACCACCTACTGGGGCGTCTACTACACCGCCGATCTCTACGCCGACGGGGAGAATCGCTACTCCGAGGACTCCGGCGCGAGCTGGCTGAACCTGGCCACGGCCGGCTACGGCGGAGACTTCGCTTTCGAGATCTACGGATACTGACGGCGCTACGGCAGGTCGATCCCCAGCTCGCGGAGCTGCTTGTCGGCGGCCTGCGCCCAGCCGCGGTTGGCGGCCGGGCTGGCCGGGCTGGGGTGCAGCACTCTTCCCACCACCCCATCGAAGCCGGGCAGCGCGGCGCGGATCCTGCGCTCGGCCCAGGCGCCGATTCCGATCACGGCGCGCGGTTCCAGCGCCGAGACCGCCGCGGCCAGCGCGCGATCGCAGGCCTCCAGCAGTGGCTCGCGCTCGGCGGCGGGCAGCCTGTCCGGGGTGCGGTTGCGCCCGCTTTTCTCGAGGAACACGAGCGGGCAGTAGTTGAGCACGAAGAAGCAGTCGAAAAACTCATCTGCTCCTCCCCAGCGCTCGCGAACCCAGCTCCAGAGACGGGTTCCGCTCACCTCGCGCCGCGGGCAGTCGAAGCCCTGCACCGGGCGTCGGGGGTGCTCCACGGGCGGGCGCCGCACCTCGCCGGCGATGCCCAGCACCTCGCGCGCCATCAGCGCGTCGCCGAACGGCAGCCCGGTCTGAGCCATCCCGAACGGCCCGGGGTTCATCCCCACCAGCACCGCCTGCAGCGGGCCGCGCGCGTACCGCTCCAGGTAGCGTTCGTGAGGCTCGCGCGCGTAGAGAAGCGGGTTGTAGACGCAGCTCACCGGAGGACCGAACTCCATCCGGTCCGCCTCCTCCGCCAGCCGGCGGGTGATCCGCACGATCTCTTTGGTGCTCACGGAGCGCATTTTACACGAAAGTACAAAGCGATTCTAAGCTCGTTGGGGCCACCCCCAGACACCCAGAACAAGCGATGGCGGAATTCGTGCGCCGACGGATGTCTGGGCGCGGTTCGACCCGGTCTGGTTGCTGTCCGCGCTCGAAAGCGGCCGTCCGGTGCCGATTCTCGCCCCGGCTCGCCCCCCCGAGCTTGTCCGTTTTCTGCTGGAAACCCGGCTTCGGGCGCACCCCGGCGCCCGGCGCCGCGCCCGGCGGCGTCACTCCCCCCTTCGCCCCTGCCGAATCAGCCCGGCCTGGCTAGTGCCGAGTCAACCTCTCCCGTTCGGGTGAGAGCGGCCCGTGCCCCCGATCCCGGCGTCACTCCTCCTCGACGTGGCGCTGCCACGCCTTCGTCGTCCTTCCTTGGCCTCGCGGACAGTTGCTCGCTCTACCCGAACGTTTTCGATTGACTCGGCACTAGACGTACCCGCTCCAGTACCGGTCCTCGGGCCTGTAGGGCTCACGGAACTTTCAAATCAATTGATTATCTACCCGCGCCGCGCTTCAGTGTGTCTGAACGGGGATCCTGTGGAATCCAACAGCGCGTTTTTTTCGGTCCCACACTCGCCGCTTTTTTTGATCAGGCCGGCGGTGATGTCATCATCGAGACATGAGACGCGCGATACCGCTTTGCCTGCTGGCCGTCGTCGGTCTGGGGGCCGGACCGTGCGAGATGCTCGACGCGCTCTCGGCCGGCGCCGACGCCGGTGCCGGCTATTGCTCCGAGCCGTGCCAGGACAGGCTGGAGGTCGAGATCCTGCGCTCGGACAACAGCGCCTTCTGGCCCGGCTCGTACCGTTTCGCCGCGCAACTGCCCGACGGTGGCGAGCTGTCGGTCGAGTGCTGGCTGGCCCACGAGGAGTCGGGGCTGGAGTGCGAGCTGGGAGATCTGGACCTGCTGGCGCCGGCGGTCGAAAACGGAGCGCGCCGCATGTGGCTGGTGATCTTGGGAGCGCCGCAAAGCGCGCTGGTCTCGATCGAGTACGACGGCTGGATCATCGGCAGGCGCGAGATCGTCCCCGCCTACGAGCAGGTCTTTCCCGAAGGCGAGAGTTGCCCCTCCTGCCTGCTGGCCGAGGAGTCGATTGCGGTCGAGCAGTGGTGAGAAAGGCTCCCGCCAAGGGCCCGCGAGGTCGTCGGTTGTGAGCCGCAGAGAACGGCCGGCCGAAATCTCTAGTGCCTCGTCAACCCGACGATTTCGGGTACGGGGCGAGAGATCATCGGCGAGGCCAAGGAACGACGACGAAGGACTGGCGGTGCCAATTCGAGGAGGAGTGACGCAGGGATCGTCGATGAGGGCCGGCCCGACCCGACATTGTGGGGTTGACGAGGCACTAGGCGAACGTCTTCAAATAGACGAAGACGGCCGCGGCCAGGGTGGTTGCGGCGAAGATCTTCTTGAGCGACCTCGGCTTGGTCTTCAGCGCCAGCTTGCCTCCGATCATCCCTCCGGCGACGGCTACCGCGGCCTGCGGCAGGGCCCAGCTCCAGTCGACGCCGCCCTCGGCCAGGTGTCCCAGAAAGCCCATCCCCGCGGTCGCGCCCACCATCGCCGAGGCCGTGCCCACGGCCAGCTTTATCGGCACGCGGCAGGCCAGCACCATCAGTGGAACCAGGAACGACCCGCCCGAGACGCCCACCATCCCGGCGAACAGGCCGGCCGCGATCGAGAAAGGCGCCGCGATTCGCAAATCTACCCGGACCTCGGCGCCTGCTGCCCGGAACCTCAACACGCCCCGGGCCCGCGACCCGGACCCGGCCGGCAAGGGCGCGCGCTCGGCGACCGGGTAGAGCATCAGCAGGCCGGCCAGCACCAGCAGGCTGGCGAAGATCAGCTGGAGCTGAACGCCCTCGATCAGATGGGCGAGCAGCCCGCCGAAGAACGCCGCCACGCTGGCGGTGGCGCCGATGAAGAGGGCCAGGCGCCAGGAGACGTTGCGGTGCTTTTGAAAGACGATCAGCGCCGCCAGCGAGGTGAAGCACATGATCAGCTGGCCGGTCGAGGCCGCCTCGTGCATCGAGACGCCGGCCAGCAGCTGGACGAGGACGTAGAAGTTGCCCCCGCCGCGGCCGGCCATTGTCATCGTGACCGCGATGACGAAGACCGCCGCCAGCACAACGGCCAGGCTCATCTCAGTCACGCGCAGAAAGGAGCCCGCGCAGCTTGCCGGGCTCGAGCTGGGCGACGAGCGCCTCGTAGCCGCCGGACACGATCCGCGCCGAGCCGTAGCCGCGGGCGAGCAGGTAGGCCAGCGCCATCGACGAGCGGATGTCGCCGGAGCAGAACAGCCCGACCGGGCGGTCCCGCGGGATCTCGTGCCAGCGGGTGGGCAGCTCGTGCAGGGGCAAATGGATGCAGGTCGGCCGCCCGAGCCTGATCGGCAGCACCTCGAGCTCCTCGTCGCAGCGGATGTCCACGAACACGGCCCGGGGTCGTTCGAACAGGGCCGCCGGCGAGATCTTGTGCAGCCCCTTCGAGAAGTAGTCGAAGTCGAGCGCGCGAAGCGCGTCGTCGATAGCCTCCATCGAAACGCTCCTTTCGAGGCGGGGTGATCGAATCGCCGATATCGAATCGAACGGTCCGATTCCGCTCGGTCTCGTCCCGCCTCACTCCACGTACCCCAGCCCGCGCAGCTTGTCGACCAGCTCGCCGCCCAGCTCGACCGGCTCGGCCTTTCCCCGGCTCGATTCGACGTGCTCGCGGATCAGCTCGTTGAGCCGCTCGGCTATTCTCCGCTCGACTCGGGTCCCGTTTCCATCGAGCAGGTTGCGTTGCTCGCCGGGGTCCTCGCGCAGGTCGTAGAGCTCGTCGCCCTCTCCGGGCGGGGGCACGAAGGCGCGACCTTTTTTTGCGACCAGCCCGGCGTCGGCGCCGACGATGTACTTCCAGCGCCCCAGCCCGGCGCTCTTCTTCTCGCCTGTGGTGATCAGCGACTCGCCGAAGGCGACGCGCGAGGCCCGCCTGCGGCCCTCCCACAGCGGGCGCAGCGAGGATCCCTGCATCTCGCCGCTGCCGGCCGGGGTCAGATCCAGCACGTCGAGCACGGTCGGCATCACGTCCACGGTGCGCGCGACGGCCTCGACGCGCTCGCCGGCATGGGCTCCCCCGGGCAGCTTCACGATCAGCGGCACGCGCAGCAGCTCTCCGTACAGCGAGTGTCCGTGGGCGTCGTAGTATTCTTCCGGGTCGTGCTCGGCGAACTCCTCGCCGTGGTCGCTGGTCAGCACGATCAGCGCCCGCTGGTAGATTCCCTTCTTCTTCAGGCGCGAGACCAAGCGGCCCAGCCACTCGTCGAAGGAGCGCACCCCGCCGCTGTAGAGCGCCTCGCAGGCGGCCGGGCCGAACGCGCCGCGGGACTTCAGCGCCCGGAGCTGGCCTTGCCGCTGCCGCTGCGGGCGCTCGCCCATCGCCACGTAGGGCAAAGGAAGGCCGGCCAGCTCGCGCAGGCGGCTCGCGACGGCGCGAGCGTCGGCGCCCGGCAGCGCCTCGTCCAGAAAGCGGGCGTCGAGGTACGGCGCGTGGACTTCGAAGTTGTGCCAGAAGAGGAAGAACGGCCGCGTCGCCACGCTCTCGATCCAGCTCCACATGCGGCCGGTGTTCTTCTCGGTCAGCTTGTGCATCGAGACGTCGTAGCTGTCGAAGCCCTGGCCGAAGCCCAGAATCGGAGCCACGCAGCCGCCCGCGGTGAAGGCCGCGGTGGCGTAGCCGCGCGAAGAGAGCGCCTCGGCGAGCGTGGTGCGCGCGCCGGGGAGCCTGACGAACTCGCCGCCGCCGGTCAGCCCGCGCTTCAGCTCGCGGAAGGAGGCGGTCACGCCGTGGCCGGAGGGGCTCAGCGAGGTCAGCATCGTCATGTGCGAGGGGGTGGTCCAGGGCGCGGCGGCGATCGTCCGCTCGAACAGCACGCCGTCGGCGGCCAGCGCGTCGATCGCGGGGCTGGTCGGCCGCCGCCGGTAGCCGTAGCAGCCCAGCCGATCGGCGCGCAGTGCGTCGACCGAGATCAGGATCAACGGCGCCGCCTCCCTCGACTCGGCGGCATCACCGGGAGCGTCCTCGCTGCAGCCCGCCGCGGCGATCAGCGTCGCGATCAGAGTGCAGTGGATCCGCTTCGCCTTCATGGAGCCGCTCCGTCCAGTTGAAGAACACCGCCCGGCAGCGTAACGCCAAGCGCGGTGCCGAAAAAGCGAATCGACCTCCAACGGCCCGCAAGGCGGTTGTTGGTACGGGCGATGGCGTTTTCGGCCGATGCCTTTTTTGCGGCTGTGGGGTCTACAGTGCGGCGATCACGCGCCGCATGCGGTCCTCGACCTCGGCGGCGAGTTGGTCGGCCCCCGGGGCGTCGACCACGGTGAACAGCGCTGTCGGCCTGCCGATCTGGACCACGATCTCCTCGGCGTCGTTGCGATAGATGACGATGTTGCAGGGCAGCAGCAGGCCGATCGCGGGATCGGCGCTCAGCGCCCGGTGGGCCAGCGGCGGGTTGCAGGCCCCCAGGATCAGGTAGTCGCGAAAGTCGACGTCGATTTTCTGCTTCAACGTGGCGCGCACGTCGATTTCGGTCAGCACTCCGAAGCCCTCGTCCTTCAGGGCGGCGGCCACGCGCTCCCGTGCCGCGCTGAAATCGGTGCGACCGAGGTTGGCGGTGAGGCCGTATGCGGGATTGCCCATGGCTGTTCCTTTCGTCCAGGGGGCGTTCAGCGCCCAACGATATCGTACCTGCGAATCGAGAGGACGCCAGCGGAAGGATTGCCAAGCCCGCCCGTCGTCTCGCGGCGCAGGGCAGCAGCCGCCCGAGCCCTTTCGGCTTGCGTTCGCCGTAGGGCTGGTAACGCAGCGGTCAATGGTCTCCAACGGTGAGTTCGCTTCCGCCCCAAAACGCTTTGCTCGTCCACGGCTGACGCACCGTGGCGCGTTTCATCTCGATGCTTTTCACAACGTTGGGGTAGAGACAGATATGGCCTTCGCCTCAAAAATGATTTCGGTCGTCATGATCTGGCACGCCTCGGTGTTTCAAGTCGCCGTTTCGTGTACCTGCAGATTTGGGTAGAAGACCGCTTTGCAGACGGTGAAAAAGGCTTTGGGATGACGAATCGCCAACCGTACGAAATGCGGCGCAAATGTATACAATGCAAATATCCTTCGACGAGCAGCATGCGCCGGCCAGGAAGAAAACTGCCGGGAGAGAGAAGCGGTCGATTGTCTCCTTGACGGCTATTTTGCCTGGAACACATGTAAATACTACAAAAAACGCCTCTCGAGACGCCCTGCGGCCTCTGGTCGGCCGATTTTGGGCGTTTTTCGGTCCCAGGAGGCCAGTCGTGGTCGTAGCCGGCCATCGCAGATACCGGCTGATAGGTGTTTCTTTTGCTTGCCCAAGCCTAATAAAGTTAGCCAAAATAACAACCAAGGCAAATAAAATACGCCAGGTCCGGGGTGTTTGATCTTGCAGATACAATGAGAGGCGGGCCGGGACTGGGCTCTCCGCTTCGGCCCTGCCGGAGGGGCTGGCGCCAAGCTCGGGTGTGCAGCTCGGTCCGTTCCGGGCGAACGAATGGTGTCGCCCTCGTCGAACCCAGTCTCCACCTCGGCCAGCGGCATGCCCGCGTCCAGCATCCCGGCGGCCAGTCGGCGTCGGGTATCGCGGTCCTCGTGGCCGCGGTGGATCGCGGGGGGCTATACCGAGCTCATCTCGGTGAGCACGGCTGGATCAGGGTTGACCCTTTTTCCGCTGCTTCGTCGTAGCCGCGCAGGCGGGTCCCCATGCTCGGCCAGTTCGGGCTGCGGCACCAGGCCCGCCTTGTGGCCAAGGTTTCGGCGGGCGGCCGCTTCGGGGCGGACCTGCCCTTCGGCAGCCTTTCCGGCAGGAAGGGGTCGAGCCATCATCGTCTCCCGACTCCAGGCAGCAGACGCTTGAGCCATTTCAGCTTGCGCGCGGTGTAGGGCGGGTAGCGCAGCGAGGGATCCGGCGCGGTGGACTTGTAGAGCACGCTCCTGGGATGGCTGAAGGTCTCGAAGCCGGCGCGGCCGTGGTAGGCCCCGCAGCCGCTCGCGCCCACGCCGCCGAACGGCAGGGCCGGCAGCGAGAGCTGGACCGCGGTTGTTGGAAAAGACGTAGATCGCCAGCGGCTCGGGCCGCGCGTTGAACCGTTCGACCGCGCTCGCCAGGTCCGGCACGACCGCGACCGGCAGGATCGGGCCGAAGATCTCCTCCTGCATCGCGGGCGCGTCGTCGGGCACGTCGACCAGGATCGCCGGCTCGATGTAGCGGTCCCGCGGATCGCTGCGGCCGCCGTGCGCGACGCGGCCGGGACGGTGGAACAGCGGCGCCGAGATCCTCTTCGGCCTGTTCCAGCGGCGCAGGTTCTTCGAGGCGTGGTCGATCTCGGCGAGCAGCAGCCCGGTCTCGCCGAGCCAGGCCTCCTGCTCGCAGCGGCCCAGGTCTTCGCGAAGGCGGAGCGCAGCGGCCCGACGATCGCGTCGATCCGTAAAAGCCGCCGTCGTTTTTTACGATTCGTTCCAAAAAGCGCTTTTCTGCACTATAGCACTGTATTGGCGTGTTCGTATCGACTCGATATCGAGCCGTCGTCCTCGCGCTGGTCGCGGTGCTGGTATCATCGCAGGGGTGCTGGTGGAAAGGCTTCTCGACCAAGGCCCGGGACGCCGGCCCGGGCGCGGATACCGACACGGGAGAGGTTGAAGGGGCACTGGCTGTATTCCGCCCGGATCGGGGAGGTGTCGTCGGATGAGCAGGCGGGAGACAAGCGGCGCGTTTGCGGCGGTTTTGCTGCTGGCCGGCCTTTCGGGCTGCCGGCACGTTGGGGCTCCCTCCGGGGCGGACGGCGGGCAGGGCGGCTCGGACTCCGACCCGGGCTCGGAGCTGGACACGTGGGACACGCCGGACACGGGGGACACCGGCTCGGATGCAGACACCGACACCGACACCGACACCGATTCTGACACCGACACCGACTCTGATTCTGACGCTGACACCGACACAGATTCCGACTCGGACTCGGACTCTGATTTTGACACCGACACCGACTCCGACTCCGATACCGATTCAGATTTCGACACCGATACCGGTCCGGTGCTGGACTGGGCTCCGATTCCCGGCGGCAGCTTCCAGATGGGATCGGACCAGGGCGATTCCGACGAGACTCCGGTCCACGAGGTGAACGTCCCGAGCCTGGAGATGCTGCGCCGCGAGGTGACGCTGGACCAGTACGCCGAGTGCGTTGAGGCGGGGCAGTGCGGCGAGCCGGGCACGGCCGGCGACTGCTACTGGTACGACCCCTGGTACGGCGACCACCCGGTCAACTGCGTGAGCTGGAGCCAGGCCGCGGCGTTCTGCGAGTGGGTCGGCGCCCGTTTGCCCAGCGAGGCCGAGTGGGAGCACGCGGCCCGCTCGGCGGGCCAGCAGATCGTCTACCCCTGGGGCGACGAGCAGGCCGACTGCTCGCTGGCGGTGATGGACGATTTCTTCCACTCGGACGGCTGCGACTCGGGAGGGCCGCTCGAGGTCTGCTCCAGGCAGGAGGGCAACACCGAGCAGGGCCTGTGCGACATGGCGGGCAACGCCTGGGAGTGGGTCCGGGACTGGTATCACCCGAGCTACGAGGGCGCGCCCGCGGACGGCTCCGCCTGGGAGGATCCGCTCGGCTCGGCCCGGGTCGCGCGCGGCGGAGGCTTCGCGAGCAACGCCGACGCGCTGCGCGCCGCCAACCGCGCCGAGATGGATCCGACCTACCAGAACGAAGGCCTGGGCTTCAGGTGCGCCAGGACGCCTTGAGCGCAGTCGTAGCCACTCCAATCTCGGTACACGGACCGGCCGATGTAGCGATGGCGGTTATGCCTGTGGTATCATGAATCGATGGATTCTGGTCGGGGTGGGCCCGACGCCGGCAAACAGGAGGGGAAGATGATAGATTTCAAGAACAAGGCTTTCTTTAAGATGAAGCGCAACAAGGAGTACGCAACGAAGGTCGAGAGCCTGCTTCTGCCCGGAGAGAAGATCGTCGATTCCTACAAATCTATGAGAGACGGCGTGGTGTTTACGGACAAGAGAATAATCGCGCTGAACGTTCAGGGTGTTACCGGCAAGAAGAAGGACTACACCTCCATCCCTTACTCCAAGATAGCTGCGTACTCCGTGGAATCGGCCGGAACGTTCGATTTCGATTCCGAATTGGAGGTGTTCCTTTCGGGACTAGGGAAAATCAAATTCGAGTTCAAAGCAGAATCAAAGATAATCGAGATTTCCAAGCACATCTCGGCGGGCGTTCTTTGACAGGGCAGAGGTCCGGATATTTTGCTGGGGTGATCATATTTTCATTGGCGTCGGCGTGTCTTTGTTCCTGCCGGCACGTCGACGCCGCGGCCTCCGGCGAGGATTCCGGGTCCGGAGCGGGGGCGGGCTCGGACGCAGACGCCGCATGTGCCGAGGTCCGCCAGCCCGGTACCGACCTGTGGTGGTGCCGCTGTCCGCTTGGTCGAAGCTGGAACGGTGGCTCCTGCGAAGGCAGCAAGGTCGAGGTCGACTGGTGCAAGGCGAGCGGGAACGATGTCGACTTTCACTGCTTCACTACCAACCAGGGTCTCGATCTGTGCAATTTGAGGCTCGGTGCGCGCTACCGCCTCCCCACTCGCGAGGATTTCTCCGCGCTCTTCGAGGAGAGCGAGCTCGGGGCGTTGGACGGCTTGGCCTGCAACGGAGACGACGGGGAGACGATCTGCACCGAGATGTTCGGCCACCAGGGCGGGTACTTCTGGTCTTCGACCGTTTTCGAGCACGAGTTGTCATGGGCCGCCATGTTCATGCTCGGCAGGCTGATCTCCCACGATGCGGGCACCGCACATGGAGTGCGCTGCCTGCGCGAGGGGTCCTGACTCTGTTTGCGGCCGCGGTTTCGATCCTGGTCCGCCGGGACGACCGGCGTTAGAATCGGGGCGTGGAACCAGCAAGGAGGTGGTCGGGATGAGACTCGCTCGCGTTTTTTCGTTGCTGCTTTGCTGGACGATCCAGGCGGCCGCCTGGGGCTGCAACAGCTCCGGGACCGCGGATCCGGGCGACACGGTTCCGGGCACCGACGCGGACTCGGACGCGGACTCGGACGCCGATACCGACGCCGATACCGACGCCGATACCGACGCCGATACCGACACAGACGCGGACACCGACACCGATACGGACACGGACACGGAGACGGACACCTTTCCCTGCCCGAGCGAGATGGTGCTGATCCCGGTCGACACCGACCTGGGCGTCGACGAGGAGTTCTGCATCGATCGCTGGGAGGCCTCGCGCGACGACGCCACCGAGGTCTCGATGGGCTCGGACACCTCGGTGGCCCGCTCGCGTCCCGGCGTGCTCCCCTGGTACGAGACCCAGATGAGCTCCGCGGTGCTCGAGGAGTTCCAGGCGGCCTGCGAGGCGGTCGGCAAGCGTCTCTGCGAGCCGGAGGAGTGGTACTTCGGCTGCACCGGGACCGCGCGGACCGACTACACCTTCGGCGACGAATTCGACGTGGAGACCTGCAACTGCGTCGACAGCTGGTGCGACGACTACTGCCAGGACGAGTCCATCTCGAGCGAAGAGTGCTGGACCGGCTCCAACTGCGGCTACCACTGCGGTCCGATCTGCCAAAGCGACGGTTGTGACGACACCGACTGCCCCGCCTACGAGTACTACTGCTCCGGCAACGACAGCTGCTTCAGGGTCGCTCCCACCGGCGACTTCGAGGAGTGCGCGGGCGAGTTCGGCCTCTGGGACATCACCGGCAACGTCTGGGAGATCGTGCCCTCCGAAGAGGACTCGCGGGGCTACGAGGTGCGCGGTGGCGCGTTCAACTGCGCCTCGGCCAGCGTGCGCCTGAAGTGCACCTACAACGCGAGCTGGACGTCGCTCTACGCCGGCTTCCGCTGCTGCCGGGATCCCGACGGGTAGGCGAGGGGAGCTTCAGTCGCAGACGCCTTCGATGATCTTGGAGTCGGCTCCGTTCTCGGTCACGCAGTAGACGTGGGTCGCGCTCGGGGCGTAGACGCCCGACAGCGGCTCGGCGTAGCCGGTCTCGACGCTCTCCCACTCCTCGCCGTCGTAGACCAGCAGGGTTCCGTCGTCGCCGCCGGCGAAGACGGCGATCGACGAGGCGCACCACACGTCGAGCAAGGTGGCGGAGCTGCCCAGGGCGACCTCGCTCCAAGAGCCGCCGCCGCCGTTGAAGGCGATTCCGTTCTCGCCGACGACCCAGACGTTGGAGGCCGAGCTACCGTGGACTCCGTGCAGCTCCGCGTCGGTGAAGGTCGGAGTCTCCATGTTCCAGTCCGAGCCGTCCCAGACGTTGATCTGACCGCCGTCGCCGACCACAGTGATCGCGTCGGAGGAGGCGCCCCAGATGCCGCGGAAGAACTCGGCGGTGCCCATCCAGTTGTACCAGTCGCCGCTTTGCCACTCGTAGACCGTGCCCTGCGGGTAGCTCTCGATCGTGTAGCCGGCCGCCGCGTAGCGCTCGTCGAGCGAGGGCGCCCAGACGGCCAGCAGGTCCGAGTCGCAGGTGTTGCCGCTCTCGGCGCTCCAGGAGCTGCCGTCGAAGGTGAAGGTCGCGCCGTCGTCGCCGACCGCCACCGCCGAGGTGGTGAAGGGGAGCCAGACGCCGTTCAGCTCGGCCGCGACGGGAAGCGAGACCTCGCTCCAGGAGCCGCCGTCGTAGTGGAACGTCGTGTCTCCCACGGCCAGGATCTGGTCCTCGCCGTATCCGCCGATGTCGCGAAGAGGCACGTCGGAGGCCTGGGCCACGGAGAACGTCCACTCGCAGCCGGCCTCGGTGCCGGTGTCGCTGTCGGTGTCCGTATCCGTGTCGGTGTCGGAATCCGTGTCGGTGTCGGAATCGGAATCGCTGTCCGCGTCCGAGTCGGAGTCGCTGTCCGAGTCGGAATCGGAGTCGGTGTCCGCGTCGCCGCCCCCGCCGCCGTCGTCGCCGCAACCCCAGAAGCCCGTCGCCAGCAGCATGGTCAGAACAGTCGAAACAGTCGTTCTCGTCATCATCTCGTTCACCTCTTGGATACCTTGCGGTCGCAACCGCTCATCGGGCGATAGAATACCACGCTCCAGGCGGCGAGTCGATTCCAGCGAGCGATGTACGAGGCCCCCTTCGACGCTCGACGGCGGAGGCCGGAGACTGGACCATATTATTTTCGGTACGTTTTTCGAGGCAGCTCAACGCCGTCTGGGGAGCGCCGGGAGCGGACGTCTGGGCTGTCGGAAGCGAAGGCACGATTCTTCGACATCAGCCGTAGCCGGCTCTGCACGAAGAAGTCCAAGTAGCTGGAAAATGCTAGTACCTCGTCAACCCCACAATGCCGGGTCGGGCCGGCCCTCATCGACGATCCCTGCGTCACTCCTCCTCGACGTGGCGCTGCCACGCCTTCGTCGTCCTTCCTTGGCCTCGCGGACAGTTGCTCGCTCTACCCGAACGTTTTCGATTGACGAGGCACCAGGCTATTTTAGTGGAGGCGCCGGGAGTCGAACCCGGGTCCGAATGCCCTCAGCGACGGCGTCTACGCGCGTAGCTCGCCTCGAGTCTGACCTCCGGTCGTCCGGCGAGCGGGACGAGTCGGAGGCGATTCCGCGTTTTGTTTAACCCTTCGAGCCGCGGACAGCTTTCAGGGCGATCCCGTTGGCATTATGCCCCGGCCGGGTGCACGGGCACTCCCCGGTGGGACATCCGGCCTTGTTATGCGGCCAGAGCGAAGTTGCTGTCGTTGGCAGCTGTGATTCCCCGCCTTTTTGACGCGGAGACGAGAATCCGCGGCGCGCGACCGGCACCTCGTTGGCACCCGTCGAAACCGTATCGCCCCCATTGTCAAAGATCGTCTCCGGCAGGGCCGGACAGGGGTAGTATAACCACTGCGCCGCCAAATGCACGCGCCGGTTTGGTCGCGGGCGCCGCTGGCGACGCCTTACTGGAGGTACCCCATTTTCTTCAGGCGTTCGATGGCCTGGCGACCCAGCGGTCGTTGGACCGTCGTCTCCCAGCGAGGCTCGGTGGATTCCTTCCAGCGCTCGATCTCTCGGCGCATCTCGGCGGCGCGGTGCGGATGCTCGTCTACCAGGTCGTTTCTCTCTCTCGGATCGGCAGACAGGTCGTACAGCTCGCCGCTGTCTTCGCGGTAGTCGTGGATGTACTTCCAGGGGAAGCGCACCAGGGCGCGGATCTGGTCCTTGTCGCCGGGCTGACGATTGGGCGGCGCGAACGTCATGACTTCCGAGTGAAAAGCCCGCTCGTCCTGAGAGGCCCCCTCGATCAACGAAACCAGGCTGCGCCCGGAGAGCCCCTCGGGCACGGCCAGACCGGCCAACTCCAGGATCGTGGGCATCAGGTCCAGCGTGCTGACCGGCTCCTCGATCACCTCGCCGGCCGCTCGCCTGTCCGGCAGAACCACGATCAGCGGCACGCGGATCAGCTCCTGGTACAGCGAGTTGGAGTTGCGATGACCCAGATCGCCGTGGTCGTATAGCTCCTCGCCGTGATCGGAGGTGACGATCACGAGCGTGCGATCATCAACGCCGAGCTCCGCGAGCGCCAGCTCCATCGCGGCGTCCACGCGGCGCAGCTCGCTCAGGTAGGCGGCCTGCAGGAAGCGTGCACGCGGGTCGTCGGGAGAGCTGACCTGGCTTTTCACATAGCTGAAGAACAGGAAAGGGCGCACCGCACCGAGAACTCCGATCTTGTGGAGCTTTCCCAGCTTTTCTCGCGGGAGCGGATCGCCGGGCGGAATGCGGTTCACCTTGCGGTAGACCCGGGCCACCTCGGCGTGCGAGAGTTGCTCGTACGATCCGAACGGCGAGCGGTTCCACTGGGAGAACCACGGCGCGTTCGTCCTGTATGGATAGTGGGGGTCGAAGTAGTGCAGCCAGGTGAAGTGCTTTCGGCTCGAGCGGACCTGCTCGGCGATCGAGTGCACGGCTCGGTTGGGGAACGGCAGGAAAGAGAAGTCGTCGCCGACGAACACGTCGAAGCCCTGGTCGAAGCCGAAACGCGAGCTGAGGTGGAAGTTGGTGCACACGCCGAAGGTCTCGTAGCCTCCCTCGCGCATCTCCTCGGCCAGCGTGCGGGCGACGGGCGGCAGGCTGGGCTGACCGACCACCAGCGATCCGAGGTTGGCGCCGGTGTTGATTCCGTGCTCGCGGGGATGGAGGGAGGTCATCATCGAGTACATCGCCGGCACGGTCCACGGCGCCGGCGAGAAGGCGTTTTCGAAGACGATGCCCCGTTCGGCCAGCTCGGCGAGGAACGGCGTGGTGTCGATCGGTGCACCGTAGGGGGTCATCGCGTCGGCGCGCTCGGTGTCGACGACTACCAGCAGCACGTCGATCGCGCCCGGCTCGCGTGCCCGGCGCAGCTCCTTTCCACCGGGTTCGGCCTTGCGCAGCAGCAGGAACACGAGGGCCGAGCCGAGCAGCAGCACCAGCACGGCGACCACGAGCACTCTGGCCGCGCGGCGGGTCAACGCAGTCGCTCGTCGATCAGCTCGACCACGCGTCGCGGGCCGACCAGTCGGGCAAAGGTGCCGAAGCGGGGACCGCGGTCCTGGCCCAGCAGCACCTGGTAGATGGCCCCGAACAGCTTGCGGGGCTCGGCATCGTGCTCGCGAGCCACGTCGAAGACCAGGTTCTGCAGCTCCTTTTCGTTCATCGACTCCACCTGCGGATCAGCGAGGCGCTCGCGAAGGTCCTCGAGCATGGAACGCTCGTCGCCGGTGGGATCGCGGTAGTGCTTGGAGGGCAGCACGTGGTCCTGGTAGAAGCGCATACCCTTTTCCACCAGGCTGTCGATCACCCCTGGGTGACTGTTGGTGCGCTCGTCGTAGCGCGACAGGAAATCTCGGACCAGCCGCGGCTCGGGGTGGCCCAGCGCGGAGACGAGGTTGTTCACCAGAGAGAAGTCCACGTTCGCGGTGTAGCTCGGTACCCGACTGCCGGCGTCGTGGATGTGCCACAGGGGGTTGTCCGGGCGCTTTTCCTCCGGGATGTCGGGATAGCGGCGCAGCTGGTGCAGGTACTCGTCCATGGCGCGCGGGATCATCTCGAAGTACAGCTTCTTGGCCTGGCGCGGATCGCGGAAGATGAAGTGTGCCAGGGATTCGACCGGCGCGTACTCGAGCCACTCCTCAACCGAGACGCCGTTGCCGCGCGACTTGGATATTTTTTCGCCGCGCTCGTCAAGGAACATCTCGTAGAAGAAGCCGCAGGGCGGCCGTCCGCCCATCGCGCGTACGATTTTGGCCGACAGCTCCGCCGAGGGAATCAGATCCTTGCCGTACATCTCGTAGTGCACGCCGTAGCAGTACCAGCGCAGCGCCCAGTCGACCTTCCATCCCATCTTGACGGCGCCGCCGAGCACCGTCGTGGTGGCTTTGTGTCCGCAGCCCTCGATGTCTCCGAATTGTCGATCGCAGCTGTAGTCCAGCTCCAGGCTCTCGGGCCGGTAACCGGTCACGCGTGTCGTGTAGACCCGGCCGCAACGCTCGCACAGCGGCAGGAAGGGCGACCAGTCGGCGCGGTTTTCTTCCTTGAGAGTGGGCAGGATCACCTCGAGGACGGCGTCTACGTTTTGCAGGAGCTTTTTCAGACCGTCGTCGAAATCTCCGGCGCGGTAGGCTTCGGAAGCGGAGCGAAGCTCGCAGTCGAAACCGAACTCGTCGAGGAACTCGCTCAGCTTGCCGATCATGTGGCCGGAGTAGGATTCGCAGCAGCCGTAAGGATCCGGTATGTCGCTCAGCGGCTTGCCGAGGTTGTCCTCGAGCATCTCGCGACTGGGCAGGTTGTCGGGAACCTTGCGCAGACCGTCCAGGTCGTCGCTGAAGGCGATCAGGCGGGTTTTCGAGTCGGTGAGAAGCTCGTAGGCTCTGCGCACCCAGCTGGTGCGGGCCACCTCGGCGAAGGTTCCGATATGGGGCAGGCCGCTGGGACCGAAGCCGGTTTCGAAGACCGCTTCGGCCGGCAGCGAATCACGACCGAAGGCTCTGACTATCCGTTGAGCCTCTTTGAACGGCCATGATTTGTAGCGCTTGCGATTCTGGCGACTCATAGATGGCCAGTTTGGCCGAGCCAAAAAAGGCTGTCAACTGACATCATGATCCAGCATCAGACACGCAGAACAAAGGTAGGCCTCCCAGTCGATGTGCCAGTACTTCAGCTCCTCGCCCTCGCCCAGCGCTGGCCAGCAGCTGAAAAACGGCGAGCGCCCGACGCCCTCCACCAACCCGTCCTTGACCACGTTGGTCAGCGAGTAGAGCAGCTGCTGCTCGGCCCTGACCTCGCTCTGGCACTCGGAGCAGCGGTAGCGACCGCCGAAGACGTGACTCTCGTGCTCCCACTTCTCGTTGAGCTGGCGGGCCACCTTGCTGTTGAAGTCGCGGTAGAAGCCGGGGATGTTCTCCAGCTGCTGCTCCTCCTCGACCGAGGTGCTGGAGTGCGGGTGGTTGGGGGTCACTTCGAGGCAGTGGAGCAACACCGGGTTGTCGCGCTGCGCCCTGGCCGCCGCCGAGCCGATGATGTTGATCACGCTGGGCTCGGGGATGATGTCGTTGTCCGGCGACAGCGCCTCGGGCGGGCTCTCGAGCGACAGAAGCGGGTTGTCCGGGTGGTGGTCCGGCTTGAACATGAACTGGCGGTCGACGATGTTGGAGACCATCGAGTAGACGATCCCCGGCTGATAGATTCTGATTGGATGTCCCATACCCCTTACATCGGACACTGGCCCCGCTCGGTTGCAAAAAAGTTTGGCCCAGCGCGAAAAACCGCCGGAAACGGAACTTTCCAATCAACTGATTATCTACCCCCGCCGCGCTTCAGCGTGTCTGACACCCGCCGCGCTTCAGCGTGTCTGACACCCGCGCCACCCGCGCTTCAGGGTCTTCAGTTTGTAGACGCACGGGTCAAGCTGCGGAGGCTCTACCCGATCTTGGAGGCCTGACGTGCTACTAGTGCCGATTCAGACCCACCTTTTAGTTCAGAGCTGGTTTCGGCTTTGAGTCAGGCGCTCCAGGTGGCTGCGGGCGCGTTCGAAGTAATGTCTATCGCGGCGGGCGCGGGCCAGCTCCAGCACGGCTTTCCAGTGGCGGATCGCGCAGTCCACGTCGCGCGGGGGCTCCTCGCAGTACAGCGCCAGGTTGTGGTGCGAAGAAATGTAGCCCGGGTTGAGCTCGATCGAGCGGCGGTAGGCCTCGATCGCTTCTTCTCTCCGACCCATGCGCCGGAAGCGGTTGGCCAGATTGTACTCCACCATGTAGCGCGACGACTCCTCGTCGTAGAGGTCCAGATGCACGACCCAGGCGGCCGCCGCCAGGCCCGCGGCGCCAACCAGCACCGGGACGATCCGGCGCCGCTCGATTTGATCGAGCAGCCAGCAGACCCCGAAGGCCGCAAACGCGATAAGGAACGGAACCACGGGCATGCGGTAATGAGCCAAGACGAAGAAGGCGACCAGCGACAGTGCGTAGACCAGCACCATGCCGTACAGCGGCGCCGCGATCCGAAAGCGGCGCAGCCCGACCGCCATGCCCAGCAGCGCCAGCGGAGCGATCAGGCCGAAGCCGACGAGCGGCAGCCCCAGCACCGCGGAGAAGCGGCGCGAGCTGTAGTAGTCGCGGCTGTTGCCGGCCTCGTAGTGGTTGAGCAGCATCAGCAGCTTGCGGGCCAGCAGGCAGGTCCACTCTCCCGGGTGCTCGGCGATCTGCTCCAGGGTGCGGTTCGTCCAGTAGCCGGAAACCTCGGACGGCTTCAGCTCGCGGCCCAGATCTCTTTGGGCGATCGCGCGGTACGACTCCCGTTGCTGGAGAGGATCGTCGGCGCGGGTGGTCGGGAACTCGGACGGAACGCGAAAGCTGCCGGTGGCGCCCGGTCCGTTGCCGATGTAGAGGTTGACGCCGCCTTGCGAGCTGACCAGCACGAAGTCGTCCCCGACCGCCCAGTTGCGCACCGTGACCGGCAGCACCATCAGCGCCGCTCCGAGCCCGAACAGGGCAGCTCTGAGCGCGATGCCGCGCCACGACAGACGATTGCGCAGCGAGAAGAACATCCACGGTACGACGAAGCCTCCCAGCAACAGCACGTTGGGCCGCGCCAGGGTCGAGAGGCCCAGCAGGAGGCCGGAGGCGAGCCACGGCCAGGGCGAGCGCAACCTCTCAGCGCGCAACAGCAGCAGAACGCACAAGAGGTTGAGCGGCGTCTGGATCGCGGTCACCAACAGCACCGTGTCGTAGAAGATCGACATCGAGTAGACTGCGGCCAGCAGACCGGCCAGGGCGGCGGTCGGACGCCCGAACGCCCGCCGCGCCACCAGGTAGAGCAGAGCGCAGCTCAGCGATCCGAGCACCGCCTGTACGATCCTGGCCGCCAGCAGGTCGGGACCGAACAGGGCGTAGATCGCCGACAGGAAATACGGGTACAAGGGGCTGAGAAAGAACACCTCGTCGCCGATCCAGTCGCCGCCCGCGATCCGCGAGGCCCACCGGTGGTAGACCTCGGGATCGACCGCGGGCATGTAGAAGAACGGATCGGAGCCGGCGGCCGACCAGACATGGAGACCGCGCAGCACGGCGGCCAGGGCCACGATCGCAGCCACCACCAGCCGTTCGCGGCGCTCAAGAAAAGACGCGATCTGCTCGCGCATGCAACCTGTATACGAAGCCCGGGCCGTCAGGGCAACCGCGCGGCTCTATCGATCTCGGCGGGTGCTGTTACAGGCAGAGATCGACGAGCAGGCCGAACGCGCCGCAGCCGTCCCCTCCGGCGACTACGGTCGAGCAGGACGACTCGATCGGGTTCTCGCTGTCCAGGCCGAACGGCCGCTCGTTGCCGCCATCGTCTCCGGTGTAGTCTCCGTCTCCGTCGCCGTCCGCGTCCGAATCCGTGTCGCCGTCCGCGTCCGAATCGGCGTCGGAATCCGAGTCGCCGTCCGCGTCCGAATCCGAATCAGCGTCCGAGTCCACGTCCGCGTCGGTCTGGCCCTCCTCCAGCCCGTGCCCGGTCCAGTCGATCACCTGGTTCTCGACCCAGCTGCGGTAGCTCTGGACCATCACGTCCCAGCTGCCGCCCGTGGCGCTGCACGTCGTGCTCTCGCCGAACGAGGTGACACCGGTGACGACCCATTGATTGTTGACCTCGGTGAACAGCGGGCCTCCCGAGTCGCCCTGGCACGTTCCGGCCGGATTGCCCAGCTCGAGCAGGTTGCTGTAGACCTGCAAGACGGTGGTCTCGCCCCAGCGATGCACGCCCGAGCCGCTGTTCGTACTGCTGTTGCCGTAGCCCACGATGATGCCTTCGTCACCCACCTGCGGGTAGGAACCCTGGCGCACGCCGTAGAACGGTACGGCCGTCACGTAATCGGTCGTGCGGATCAGACCCAGGTCGACCCCCATGTCGTTGATATTGCCGGTCCACTCTGGATGCTTGACCACCTCGTCGACATCGGAGATCAGGTACGCGCCGCTGTTGAGGTTGGCGCCGCCGAGGATCTGGACCGAGCCGGGGTCGCTGATCGAATCGATGCCGTCGGACGGATAATACACGCAGTGACCGGCGGTCAGCACCACTTCCGGGTCGATCAGTGTTCCGGTGCACAGCCCTCCCGCGTAGCCCCCGACTGTCGTGTAGACGGCCACGACCCCCTTCCAGCTCTCCCAGTTCGTCTCCTCGCCGCCGACTATTCCCTGGAAGCCGCGGCTTTGTTCGGGAACTTCCACGTCCACGACCTCGACCCCTTCGTCGCAGGATCCGAGCGCGAGCAGGGATGTGGCCAGGAGCAGGGCCGCGGCTGCCGAGAGGCGGGCCTTTGCCAGGGGGGAGCGCAGCATGTCCGAGTCCTTTCCTTTTTTCGTCGCGGTCGACCGCTTGCAAAAATAGTCTACCACAAAAGTGACAGCATCGCGGCCAGACCGTCTTGGCCTCCCCCTGCCCCGAAAGCGCCGGCCGAGCAGCTGCCGCTGTCTCCATTCGATGAGCTCCCGCCGTCCGCGGTGTCACCGTCCGCGTCGGAATCTGAGTCCACGTCGGAGTCTGAGTCCGAGTCCGCGTCGGAATCCGCGTCGCTGCTCGACGGATCGGTCGCCATGCACAGCGACGGTCCCATCGTGCTCGGCGATACGCACTCGGCGTGCTCGGGACAGTCGGAGTCGGTCTCGCACTCGATCGCGCAGTAGGAGGTGCCGTCTCCTCCGGTCAGCGCGCACAGCTCCTGGCCGGGCGCCACATCGAAGCAGTAGGTGGGATCGGCCGCGCCGGTCTCGCAGCAGGCCGTCGAGCAGAAACCGTAGATTCCGCTGGAGTAGCCCTGCACCGGCGTGCACTGGGTACCCTCCGGGCAGGCCGGCAGATCCGGGCCGCAGCCCTGACCCCAGTCGTCGACCACCTCCTCGACGCACTGCACGCACTCCTCGAGGCCCAGATCGTGGCCGGTCAGCTCGATCATCGCGGTGTTCATCCAGTGGCAGTAGCCCAGCAGGTTGACGCTGTACCCGCCTTCGGTCTCGCTGCATTGCGTGGAGGTGCCGAACGAGGTCACGCCGGTGATCACCCACTCCTCGGCCTGCTGGGTGAACAGCGGGCCTCCCGAGTCGCCCGAGCAGGTGTTGCACGGATCGCCGGTCTCGATCAGGAGCGCCATCACGTTCAAGAGGGTCGTCTCGCCGATGCGCTGGGTGCCGGCGCCGCCCCAAAAGCTGCCGTCCTCGCCGTAGCCGACCAGCAGACCGCCGCTCCCGCTCTCGGGCGCGGGGTAGTCGCGCACGCCGAACGGCTCGATATCGGTCACCGGCGCGGCGAGCTTGATCATCGCCAGGTCGGTCTGGCTCTCCTGGATGTTCCCGGTCCAGGAGGGATGGGTCACGATCTGCTCGGGAGTTCCGATCGAGCTGGCGGTGTTCGCCGAGGGACCGGCCTCCACCGAGAGGCCCGCGGGATTGGTCGTGTAGTCGTAGTTGCCCTGGGTGTCGTTCAGCTTGACGCAGTGCCCGGCGGTGAGCACGACCTCCGGGTCGATCAGGGTCCCGGTGCACATTCCTCCCCCGGGGCGCACCAGCACGACACCCTTGGCCTGCTCCCAGTTCTGCCAGCTGGGACCGACGATTCCACTCGCGCGGGATGGCTCGGAGCCTTCGCTTCCAGGAGGAGACAGCTGAACGACCTCGGCCGGCTGCTCGCACGCACCGAGCGCGAGCAGCAGGATCGCAATTGTCAAATCGGTTTTTCGCAGCATTTGAATCGACCTCGCTCGCCAAAAAGAGCCTTTTTTTTCGTCGAAAGGCACTTTTCCCGCTTACTTTCTACCACAAAGACGCTCTGTTGCGTAAGGAGGGTGTGTCGAGCGCGGTTTTCCGGCTCGCATTTCTACCGGCAGCGCCGAGCGCTCAATGCCTGATCTCGAGCGAGATCAAGCCGTTGGTCCCGGCGGCGTGGATACCGGATCCATGGTACTTGTAGCGCGCGTCGCCCACGTTCTCGACCGCCAGCGAGAGGCCGACCAGCTCGCGGTAGACCACCCCGGCTCGCAGATGGACCACGGCCCAGCCGGGCGTGCCTCCCTCTGGAATGCGGATGTCCCGTCGATCGCGGTCGGAGAGCCGGTCCTGTCTGCCGGCGAACAGCACTACGGGTCCGGCGTAGCCGCGCAGCCGCTCGCCGATCCGGGCGGACCAGCGCAGCCCGGCGTCGCCGAACAGCGGCGGAATCCTGGACAGCGGAACCCGCGAGCGGTTGCTCTCGTCCTCGGCGCGCGCTTCGCCGTCGAGCAGCTCGTAGCCGTAGGTCCAGGTCAGACCACCGTGCAGCTCCAGGCCGCCGGGCAGCTCCAGCGCCGCCTCGCCCTCGACGCCGAAGATGCGACCCTCGCCGCCGTTGGCGTTCCGGACCACCGGGCTGCCGTCCACCTCGGCGCGCCCGTCGTCCGTGGCGGCCAAAACGCGCTTGATCAGATCGGCAAGGAAGCTCGCGTAGCCCGACAGGTATACGCGAACCGGCCCCGCGTGCAGGCGCGTCAGCAGCTCGACCGTATCGCTGCGTTCCGGGCCGAGCCGCGAGTTCTCCACGTGGTAGAAGGTGCCGGCGTCTCCGACCAGGGCGGTCTCCATCAAGTTGGGGGCGCGGAAGCCCTGGTTCCAGGTCAGCGCCATGTTCCAGGCGTCCTCGTAGCCAAGCTGAGCGCCGGCCGAGAGCACGAAGTCCCGGTCGCCGCGACGCACCGCCGGCTCGCCGCCCTCGGCCGAGGCGCGAGCGCCCATGTGCTGGAAGCGCCCTCCGGCGGTCAGCGCCAGCCCCAGCGGAAGCCGCCGCGGCAGCAGCTCGCCGCGGGCGTGCGCGTAGGCGCCGGCCAGCTGCGCCCGCGCGCCATCCGGGTAGGGGTCGCGCGCGGCGCGGTTCCAGCTCCCACCGCCGTCGCGCAGCCGACTCGACGATCCCACCGCGTCGCTGTAAGCCTCGCCGCCGTAAGTGAGGCGCAGCCGACCGCCGATCAGGCGCGTGGTGATCTCCAGATCCGCGCCGAGCGTGTCGACGGTCACGCGGTCGCTGGCCACGCTCTCGATCGAGTCCTGCGCCGGTGTCAGCGAGGTGTGGTCCTTGCGCTCGAAGAAACGCTGGTAGGAGAGCGTCAGCTCCAGCTCGGTCTCCAGCCCGCGCAGCGGTGCCTCGCCGCGCAGCAGGGCCAGGTGGTGGCGGTTCCAGTAGGTGTCGTAGACGTCGCGGGCGGCCAGCTTCTCCGCGCGTCCCACGTCGTCCATCAGCGCCGCGTGGTAGCCGGCCGTCAGCCGCCAGTCGCGGAAGGCTCCCTCCGAGAGGCGGGCGGTGACCCGCGCGGAAGTGTTGACCTGCTGGTATCCCGAGTGGGGCTGCGCGCCGACCCTGCCGCCGCCGCGAAGATCCTCGAAATCCCGCGCCGTCGCGCCCGCGCCGACGCCGAGCCAGCCGCCGCCCGCGTCGATCTCGGTGTGAGCGGTCTTCTCCAGCGCCGCGGAGCCGAAGCGACCGAGCAGCCTTCCGCCGGCCCCGGGTCCGAGCAGCCTGCGATCCCGCGGCGAGCGCAGCACTGCCTGGATCGTGGCGCCCAGCGCATCCGATCCGTAGAGGACCGAGCCCGGGCCGCGCACGATCTCGAGCCGTTCGACCTGATAGATGTCGACCAGGTTGAGGTACTGGAGCGGGCCGGTGCGGAACACCGAGTTGTTGAGCCGCACCCCGTCGATCAGCACAAGCACGCGAGGTCCGACCAGCCCGCGCACGATCGGCGAGCCGCCGCCCAGGTTGGTGTGCTGCACGAAGGCGCCGGTCGACTCGGCGAGCGCTTCCGGAGTGGTGCGCGGCCGACGCTCGGCGATCTCCTCGGAGCTCACCACGTCCACCGCGCGGGTGGACTCGAAAGGTTCCTCTCGTGCGCGCGAGGCGGTGACCACCACCTCGTCGACGCTCTCGGGATCGAGATCGGGCGGACCCGCGTCCGCCGGGTCGACGGCGTCCTCCGCGGCCAGCGCGAGAGGCGAGGCGAGCAGCACCGCCGCCGCCGCCGACAACCAGATGAACCGGGCTTGGAAAAAAAGCTTGGCGATCGAGATCACATCCCAACCCATGGCGGGATGCTAGTGCCTCGTCAACCCCACAATGCCGGGTCGGGCCGGCCCTCATCGACGATCACGGCGTTGCTTCTCCTCGACGGGAATTCCCGCCCGCTTTGTAGAGACCGAATCGCAGCAAAACGAGCCTGCCGGGCTTTACCGGCGGTCGGACGCGCCTACCTTGGGTGCGACGAGGCGAGCCGCGGGAAGGGCCCCGGCCGCAAAGCGAGACAGGAGGTGAAGCCATGCTGACGAGATGGGGACACCAGTTTCCGGACGTATGGAGCGAGATGGCCCGGGTGACCCGGGAGATGGATCGGCTGCTGGGTCGCGCGGGCGACGAACCGAGGGCGGGCGTCTACCCGGCGCTCAACCTCTTCGACAACGACACCAGCTTCGTCGTGCGAGCCGAGCTGCCCGGAGCGGACCCGGAGAAGCTGGAGGTCAGCGCCACGGGCAAGACGTTGACCATCGCCGGCGAGCGCGAACCGTTCGAGGTGGACGACAAGGCCAGCGCGCACCGCAGGGAGCGCAGCTACGGCAGGTTCCGCCGGGCGATCAGCCTTCCGCAGCCGGTCGATCCGGACGGTGTCGAGGCGCGCTACGAGCGGGGAGTGCTGCACGTGACGCTGCCCAAGTCCGAGGAGGCCAAGCCGCGCAAGATCGAGGTGGCGTCCTGATCTCTCGCGAGCGGACGCCCGCGGCGCGAGAAAGGAGGTGTGCCATGAGCCAGGAAATGACTGTTCGAGACAAGGAAGAGGTCACCAGGGATCAGAGCGAGCCGACCCGTGCGGGTGTGTGCTACTCGCCGGCGGTCGATATCTACGAAACCGAGGAGGCGATCACACTGCTGGCCGATCTACCCGGGGTCGAGAAGGAAAAGCTCGACATCAACGTGGAGGACGGTCGGCTCACGATCACCGGCGCGGTGGATGAGCCGGACGAGAAGTGGGAGCCGATCTGGTCGGAGTACGGAATCGGCGGTTTCACGCGGAGCTTCCAGCTCGGAGACACGATCGACCAGTCCGGGATCAGCGCCTCGCTGGAGCGCGGAGTGCTGAAGCTGGTGCTGCCCAAGGCAGACAGGCTCCGTCCCCGCCAGATCGAGGTGACCACGGGTTGACCCGCCCCATCGCCGCGGGCAGGCGCGCAGCGGCCGCCCGCGGTCCCTACTCGTTCGATCAAACTGGAAAAAAGATTGTGGGTTTTTGCCTCGTTTTTTTTTCGAACTTCTACTACAATAAAGAAAAAGGATGGGGAGGAGGGATAATCACCATGTTCGAGAAAATACTAACCATAACCTGGCTCGCGGCGTTCGCTCTGGGAGCGTGCGAGGGAGGCGACTCGGCCAGGGAAGAAACCGGAGCCGACAGCGACTCGGACAGCGACGGAGACGGGGACTCCGACGGAGATTCTGATGGAGACTCCGACAGCGATTCGGACGGCGACGGAGACGTTCCGGACGGATCGTGCACGCTCAACGGCGTGGTGATGTCGCCCTCGGAGACCTTCCCCATCCCCGGAGCGCTGGTCTACCTCACGACCGGCGACGGCTCGGAGATTCCCGACAGCGTGTACTGCTACGAGTGCGACGACATGACCGGCAAGAAGTGGACGCTGTCCAATCCGGACGGCACCTGGACGCTGGAGAACGTGCCCGAGGGCAGCTGGAACATCGTCACGAGAAAAGGGTTCTTCCAGCGACAGCGCGAGATCACGGTCACCGGCGAAGATGTCCAGGACGTGCCGATGGAGGTCACCAAGCTGCCGACCGCCAACAGCGGCGACGGTCTGGACCACATCCCCAGCTACGCGGTGCTGCTCAACTGGTACGACCGCTCCGAGGACCTGCTGGCCAAGCTCGGGATCGCCGAGCTCGGCGGAGACGGTCACTTCGTGCCCGGCACCGAGCAGTTCGATGTCTACAACGACGCCGAGACCGCCAGCTCGGCCGTGGGGCAGTCGTCGATGGTCTTCCAGAGCCAGGACTACCTCGAGCAGTACCACATGATCTTCTTCCCCTGCATCTGCTCGACGCTCTCGGCCGGCGACTACATCGAGATGCTACGCAACTACGTGGCCCACGGCGGCAAGCTCTACAGCTCGTGCTGGGCCTCGCAGTGGGCCGAGCAGCCGTTCCCGGCGATGATCGAATTCGCCGGCGACGACAACGCGTACAACGCGGGCAACATCGGTTCGTACAACACCACTGCGGTGATCGAGGACCCCGACATGCGCGACTGGCTGTCGGTGGTCACACCGGCAGAGAACCTGGACGCCTTCCCGTTCACCGGCGCCTGGATCCTGATCGACCAGATCAACAACGTGGACAACGGGATGGGGCTCGAGGAGGACGACGGCTGGGTGATCCCGAAAAATTGGGTCTCGGACAACGGCGGCCTGAATCGTCCCCAGGGATCGCCGATGACCGTGACCTACAACTTCGGTTGCGGCAAGGTGTTCTTCTCGGTCTACCAGGTGGTCGAGTCCTCGGCCTCGACCGAGATTCGGCCGCAGGAGTACGTGCTGTTGTACATGATTCTCGAGGTGGCCGTCTGCGAGGGCGACTACGTCCCGCCCGAATAGGGACACTCCCCCAGCGGAGCCGGAGGCCCCGGCACGGGCAGCCCCTCTCTCGACAGGTAGTCGTCGAAGCTCTGGAGCAACGCCTTGTAGAGCATGTTGCCGATCACCTCGAAGCCCTCCGGAGTGGCGTGCGAGTGGTCGCCCCAGGCCAGCTTCGGCTCCACCTCGTGCCAGCGCCCGATCGCGCCTTCGCCTCCCATCGCGGCGAAGACGTCGAAGAAGCCGCAACCCTCGGCCGCGGCCACGTTGCGCTGCGCTTCCACTATCCGATGCAGCACGGGCACGGTCACGATCTCGCCGTCGGGGCCGCGCCGGCCCTGGTCGACCGGCGAGAGCAGCAGACAGGCGGCCTCGGGCTTGCCGGCGCGCACCATCCGCACGACCTCGCCCAGCTTTTTTTCGTACCATCCGCGAGTCATGTTGCTGTCCTCGGTCTCGTTGCCGCCGAACTCGAGGACCAGCAGGTCGGGATCGCGGTGCTCCACCTGTCGCGCGAAGTGGTCGGCGTCGTAGTTGAGCATTCGCCAGGCCCGCGCCCCGACGATTCCCATCGAGTCGTAGATCACTCCCGGGCCGGAGCTCTCCATCGCCACTCCGTAGAGCCGCAGCTGCCCGCCTCCCAGCGCTTCGACGCGAAGCCCGTGGGGTCCTTCGTCTACGGCAATCTCGCGCCAGCGATCTTCGACCCGATCGTGGCGCGTCGAGAGCACCTCCAGCTTCTCGCCGTCCAGGTCGATCCGCATCCTGCCGCCTTTGGGATGGGCCTGGTAGAAGATCTCGAAGCTACCGACCCGGCGGTTGATCTCTCCGCTCTTGGCGGTTCCGAAGAAGGCCCGCGCCCCTCCCCATGAGGTGAACAGCACCCCTCCCGGCCCGTAGCGGCCGTCGCGACGGCGGCCCTGGATCAGCTGGAACAACTTCCAGCCGCGGCCCCAGTGGCGGATGTTCCGGTGGTGGTAGGGCAGATGGCCCTTGGAGACCAGCACGAAACCGTGCCCGGCGTCGCCGAAGCGTAGCTGCAGGCGCCGGCGCAGGGTCGAGGTGATGTCGTCCGAAGCGATCGTAGAGTCGCCCCAGTGCGCGACGCGCGCGACCGCGCCGGGCTCTCGCAGCGCCGCGGCCAGCAGCGCTTCGTAGAACGGATCCAGCGCCGTGCCGGAGGGATCCTCGATCCGGCGAGCCAGGCCCCTCGTCTCGGCGGGCGCCACGGCGACGACCGTCCCCCTCTTTTTTGCCAGCTGCTCGCCGAGGTTCAACGCCACGTGCGGCCCCAGCGACTCCGCCGGTGGTGGCGGATCCCCGTTGCGCCGCTCGGCGCGCACGAGATCGTTCGTCGCCAATAGTATCGCAACGAGGCAGATCAACGCAGTGTGGCGTTTTCGGCGGACCGTGAGACGACCAGGAACAACGTTCGCAATTTTCATTCTACGATTTTTTGTCAGTGCTCTCGTCATTTGTTGCATGCACCCTAACGCCGTTCCCCGATTGACAAAAGATCTCGTACAATCTCCGGCTTTTTCTCATCCCTACTAACCAAATAGACATTATAGCCTTGCATTGACTCGCCCCGAACCGCTAGATTCCGAGGTGAACCGGGCGGAACCGGCTATGCCGGCTCGAGACCGCGCCCGAAGGCACGAAGGAGAGGAAGATGTCCGAAAACGAATTCAGTCCCGGAGTGCAAAGATACATCGACGCCGCCGAAGATGCCGCGCGGCGGCGGCGGGCCGATATCGAGCGCATTCGCCGCTGTCGCTTCGACACCATCGCCGTGCACGGCCTGTACTCGGCAAACGAGGCGCTCAACTTCAACCAGGGCGCGATCATCGAGCCGCTCTACATGTGCTCCTCCCAGGCCTACCGCGACTCGGACGAGATGGAGGCCGCGCTGGCCTACCAGGTTCCGACCTGGTGCTACTCGCGGATCGGCAACCCGTCGCTGTACTACTTCGAGAACACGCTGGCGCTGCTCGAGGGATACGGCTTCGACGGCGACGTCTCCTGCTGCGCCACCTCTTCGGGGATGGCCGCGGTCGCCAGCGCGACGGATCCGTTCCTCGCGGTCGACCCGGACAGGCCAGGCCAGAAGATCAATTTCGTCACCACGTGTCAGGTATACGGCGGGACGTTCCAGCAGTTCGGAATTCGCAAGGCCGAGGAGCGCGGCATCGACTGCCGCTGGGTCGTCGATTCGACCGACATCGGCGAGTGGGAGAGCAAGATCGACCAGAACACGCGCTTCGTCTACGGCGAGATGCCCTCCAACCCCGGCCAGGCGTTCTTCGACCTGGAGAAGGTGGTCGAGCTGGCCCACTCCCGCGGCGTACCGGTGATCATCGACAACACCGTCGGCTCTCCGGCGCTGTTGCGGCCGCTGACCCACGGCGCCGACATCGTGATCCAGTCGGTGACCAAGTCGCTGACCTCCTCGGGATTCGGCATCGCCGGCGCGGTGATCTCGCGCAACGACATCGTCTCCAACTTCGGCAGCGAGGAGATGAAGGCCGATTTCTCCATGTACCTCAAGGCTCTGCCCAACCGCGACAACGGCCAGAATCTCTCTCCGATGAACGCGATCCTGTCGCTGAACGACATGCGCACGCTGCGCTCCAAGATGGACATGTTCAGCCGCAACACGATGCGCGTCGCCGAGTTCCTCGAGGGCCATCCGCGCGTCGAGCAGGTGGACTATCTGGGGCTGAAGAGCCACCCGCTGCACGAACTGGCCCGCCGCTACCTGTTCCTCGTGGACGCGGAGCACGATCCGCAGTACGGCGAGCCGGTCAACCGCTACGGTCACCTGATGTCGCTGCGGGTCGCAGGCGGCGCCGGGGCCGCACGCAAGATGTTCGACGCTTTGCAGCGCGTCTGGCGCGCCACCGATCTGGGCCGCGTCAAGTCGGTAGCCACGATCCCGGCGATCTCGACGCACCAGCAGCAGGGCGAGGAAGGTCGCGAGATGGCCGATATCCCGCCGAACCTGATCCGACTCTGCGTGGGCGGCGAGCATCCGGACGACGTGATCGCCGATCTGGATCAGGCGCTGGGCGGGATCGACGGCGAGCTGGCGGTGCAAGTGCCTTACGAGTACTCCACGGGCGGTTCGTCGAGCGCGCGGCTGGCGCGGGACGAGTAGTGACCGAAACGAGGTTTTTTCCATGACGATCACCTACCGCAGCACCAACGGGCGGGTGGCCGATGTCGACCTGGCCACCGCCTTGCTACAGGGTCAGGCCGGCGACAAGGGGCTGTACATGCCCGACGAGGTTCCACGCCTGCCCGCGGAGCTACTGGCCCGGGCGAGCCGGATGAGCTACCCGGAGCTGGCGGCGGCGGTGCTCGAGCCGTACGCGGCCGGCAGCTTCGACCGCGACGATCTTCGGGAGATCTGCGAAGACGCCTACGACTTCCCGGTCCCCCTCGAGCGGGTGGAAGGACCGCGGCACGTGCTGAGACTCGACCAGGGCCCCACCGCCTCGTTCAAGGACTTCGCCGCGCGCTTCATGGGGCGCGCGCTCGGAAGGCTGGTCGGCGAGCGGGGCGGCGAGCTGATGATCCTGGCGGCCACCTCCGGCGACACGGGGTCGGCCGTGGCCCATGCATTTCTCGGCGTGCCCGGGATCCGCGTGCTCGTGCTTTTTCCGAGGCTGGAGATCTCCGACCGACAGCGCCGGCAGATGACGACGCTGGGCGACAACGTGCAGACCGTCGCCGTCGAGGGCAAATTCGACGACTGCCAGGCGCTGGTCAAGCGCGCCTTCGCCGACCCGGAGCTGACCTCGTTGCACCTCTCTTCGGCCAACTCGATCAATATCGGGCGGTTGCTGCCCCAGTCGGTCTACTACATCTACGCCGCAGCGCGGCTGGCCGACGTGGCCGGCGGAGAGCGGGTCGTCTTCTCGGTGCCTTCGGGCAACTTCGGCGACCTGATGGGCGGCCTGCTCGCCTCTCATGGCGGCCTGCCGGTGGAGCGCTTCGTGGTTGCGACCAATGCCAACGACGAGGTGCCCCGATTCCTGGCCACCGGGTCGTACGAGAAGATCGTGCCCAGCCGCGTGTGCCTGTCCAACGCGATGAACGTCGGCCACCCGTCCAACCTGGCGCGGCTGGTCTCTCTCTATGGCGGCATGTTGGATGAGCGCGGCGAGCTGAGCGAGCGGCCGGACATGGAGGCGTTGAGGCGCGACCTGTACGCGACGAGCGTCGACGACGACGCGACGCGGTCCGCGATTCGAGAGGCCTACAATCGCCACGGCATGGTCTTGGAGCCTCACGGAGCGGTCGGCTGGGCCGGCCTGTTGCGCTACCTCGACGAGCACCCCGCCGTGGCGAGGACGACCGCGATCTCGCTGGAGACCGCACACCCCGCCAAGTTCCCCGACGAAGTGCGGGCCCAGACCGGCGCCGAGCCGGAGCTTCCGCCGAGCCTGGAGGGGCTCGACGAAAAACCCGAGCACTACCGCGAAATGGGGTTAGACTACGGGGAGCTGAAGTCTTTTCTGCTGCGGGAGCACGGCGCATGAAACACGTGATAGTGCTCGGCGACGGGATGTCCGACTGGCCGGTGGCGAGCCTGGAGGGCAGGACTCCGCTGATGGTGGCGGACAAGCCCCACATCGACGATATCGCGCGGCGCGGCCGCACCGGGCTGTTTCGCACGATTCCCCCGGGCCAGCCCAACGGCTCGGCCGTGGCCAACCTCTCTGTGCTCGGCTACGACCCGGCCCGTGTCTTCCAGGGTCGCGCGGTGCTCGAGGCGGCGAGCATGGGCGTGGAGCTTGCCCCCGACGACGTCGCCCTGCGCTGCAATCTGATCTCAGTTGGTGAGGACGGACGCATCTCCAACCACTCGGCGGGGCACATCTCCACCGAGGAGGCGCGCGAGTTGATCCATACCCTGGATCGCGAGCTGGGCAAGGCCGAGGCTCGTCGGCCGCTGACCTTCCACAGCGGCGTCAGCTACCGGCATTTGCTGGTGCTGCGCGGCGACTGGGCCGATCCGCGCGTCAGCTGCGCTCCACCGCACGACCACGTGGGCGAGGCAGCCGACGATCTGCTTCCCGACGCGGCGGATCCCGCGGCGGAGGAGACCGCTTCGCAGCTGCGGGATCTCCACCTGGCCGCCCGCGAGATCCTCGAGCGGCACCCGATCAACCGCTCGCGCGCGGCGTCGGGCCGGCAGCCGGGCAACTGGATCTGGTGCTGGTCTCCCGGGCGGCGGCCCCGCATGGATACGCTACAGAAGCTGTGGGGTATCTCCGGCGCGGTGATCTCGGCCGTGGACCTGGTGATGGGACTGGGCTACTACGCCGGAATGAACATGATCCGGGTGCCGGGCGCCACGGGGCTCGCGGACACCAACTACGAGGGCAAGGCCCAGGCCTGTCTCGACGCGCTCGAGGAACACGACCTGGTTTACGTCCACGTGGAGGCGACCGACGAGGCCGGTCACGAGCGCGATCTGGAGCTCAAGATCAAGTGCATCGAGTACCTCGACCAGCGGCTGGTGCGCCATCTCCTCGAGGGGCTCGAGAGCCGCGGCATCGAGGCGGCCGTGGCCGTGCTGCCCGATCACCCCACTCCGGTGGAGACCGGCTCCCACGCCAGCGACCCGGTGCCGGTGGCGATCGCGCGTCCCGGCGACGAGCCCGACGCGGTGCAGTCCTTCGACGAGGAGCAGGTGAAGAGCGGCGCGCTGGGCACGCTCGAGGGAAACGCCTTCATCCGGGCTCTGATCGGACGGTAGCCTAAATGGTTGATATAAATGGTTGATAGGGACTGAATGGATCAATTTGAAATCATTATTGATTCGAGTGCTGGTTTTTGCTCTTCCTCGATTGTTTGCTTTTTCAACGGCGCGCACTCTGCAGCAGGTCTGTAAGAGTCGGCTCCTTTTGATCTTTTCACCCGAAAATCGCCCCAGATCCACGCGCCGCGCCGACCCGCCGACGGCCTTTTTCGCAAATGATCGCTCGAAAAGACGCAGCGGTGCGCCGGGCGTCCGCTTTTCAGCTCGCCTGCTCTCTTCGTCCTTGCCTCGGTCTCGATTCGGGCTCGCCTCAGCAGGGCGCGGCCAGTCCGCCGAGGTGCGCCTGCCCATCAGCGCTGCTTTGAGAAACGCTCCGAGCTCCTCGCGGTACA
>JAWOBP010000061.1:0-9289 GCA_046484285.1 Polyangia bacterium | reverse complement strand
CACTCAGTAGTAAACCCCATCCAAAAGCCGCTCGATCTCCCCCGCCATCGAAGGCGCGATCCGGAGCTTGTCGAACCCGGTCAGGTGGTGGTCGTAGGCGCCGGGATGCAAGCGGCGCAGCCGTTGCCTCGCCTCGTCGAGGCGCCGGTTCGCCGCCGTGTCGTCTCCCACGTCCGCTTCGGCCAGGGCGCGCTCCACGTCGACGAGGGTGCGGATCCAGGCGAGCAGCGGCTGGCGGTCGTCCACGGGCGCGACGCGCTCGGCGAGATCCACGGCGGCCTGCGGTTCCTTGCGCGCGCGCAGCAGTCGCACGAGCGCTCGCGCGGTGCTGACGTCCGGGTAGCCCTGGATGACACCCTGCCCGCCGAGCAGGTCGAGCAGGAGCCAGCCGGGCTCGACACCCCACAATCGCTCACGGCGCTGGAGGCAATCCCACAGCTCATCGCAGCGGCCGAGCAAGAGCATGCCGCGCACCACGGCGTTGTTGTTGTAGCGGGTTTGCACCGGATCCCCGGGCGGGGTTTCCGCCATTAGCTGGTCGCCGTAGCGATCGAAATCTGGTCTCCGCCCCCCGCGCGCTGCTTCGAAGGTCAAATAGCAAAGCGTGCGCGGCCGCTCCCGCCGCATGCGGTCGCTGCCGTGCTGCAAGCCCAGGTTCTTCAACCGCAGCTCGATGGCGCGATCGTGCTCGCCGCGCAGCGAGCAGACCTGGGCCAGAATGCCCTGGCAGCGCACCCTGTTGTGCTCGATCTGGAACGGCGCTTCGAGTAGCTGCTCGAGCTGCCGCGTGAGCGGCTCGAAATCGTACCACCCGACCGATGTGGCCAGCCGTTCTACGCGCATCGTCTCGACCTGAGCCGGCCCGCCAATGCGCTCGACCGCGCCGAGCAGCTCGCTCATCTCGACGAACGCCTGCTCCGACTCCTCGGTGCGCCCCGAATGCCGCAGGCGCACACCGCGATGCAGCGAGCGCACCGCCCGGTCCGACTCGGACAGATCGAGCGGGTCGACGCTGTCGAGCAGCCGCAGCGCCTCGTCATGGTCGGCCGTCTTCTCCACGCGCTCGATGAGCCCATCGAACGAGAGGAGGGAGTGGTGGGCGTGCAGCCGCTGGTTGCGCCACACGGCGAGCAACGCCTTTCGCAGATCGGCCACCGGCTCGCACGCGGCGTCGCCGGGCACGTCGGCGCGGTTTTCCCGGGGAACGAGCAGCACGCCCGGGCCGCCGCCGAGCTCGCGCACCGCGGCATCGGACTTGGCCCGCACGTTGCCGACCGGACCGACCAGGTCGCTCTCTTGGATGTCGCCGGTGGCGAGTACCGGCACCTGCGGACAAAGCCCCGTGTAGCGCGCGACGAACGCGAGCGCAGCCGGGAGCCCGAGCGACTTGCCCTCGAAGCGCATCGACCGGGGAAGCACGGGGCGCAGGATCGGTAGCCGGACGCGCCCGCTCTCCACGTTGCGAGTTGCCGCGCGCACCGCCCGCCGGCAAGCGTGCTGGGCCTCGTCGTCCACGTCGGCGCCGCACTGATCCCCCTGCGCGGTGTCGAACGGCACCACGAGACCCAGCTCTCCCGCCTCCGGGCACCCCAGCCGCGACGCTGTGACGAGCGCGTAGACGCCGGGCTTGATCTCGGTGCGCGCGGCGCGACGCTGCGCCTCGGAACGGAGCGCGTTGTACTCGCGGCCGTAGCCGTCCACCGCGTCGAGCAACCGCTCGGCGGAGTGCGGCAGGTGCGCTTCGAGCAGATACCGTGCGACGGTGATGGCGGCCTGGAACTTCATGCCTCGCTCGGAGGCAGCTCGACCTCCACGTCTTCGCCCTCCAGGTGAACGACCAGACGAGCGCGTTCGCGCTCGAGGTGCTCGACGGCCCGATCGAACTCGTAGCGGCCCTTCAGCGTGGGGCGCCCGACCAGGTCGTCGAGCCCCTCGGCGCGCAGCACGACCACGTCATCGCGCCCCGCGTCCCACGGCACCTCGCAGTCGACGATCAGCGAGCGGGCCGTCGCCGAGACGCTCACCTTGTCTCCCTCGATCAGCACGCGCTCGTCGCCTTCGGGGCTCGCGGCCACCCGCAGGGGCGCCTGGCTCACCTTGCGGTTCAGCCAGTCGGCCAGGTTGACCAAGTTGGAGTCGGCCTGCGCGGGCAAGATCATTCGCCCGAGCAACTCCTCGGCCTCCACGCGCAGCTCGAGCTCGCGACGCGCGCCGGGGAAGACGCGGATCAGGCGCGCGGCCATCTCCAGGCTGTCGAGGGCGTGGGCGGGGAGGTCCGAGCCTCGGCTCCACCACCAGAATCTCCGGCGGTGCTCGGGGCGGGCCCAGGCGCAGCGCGCCGCCCGGCGAAAGCCGAGTCGCGTGGTCCACATCAGCCGATCTTCGGCGATCTCATCGAACGAATCTATCGCAGAGCCCAGCTCGTCGGAGAGCTGCGGCGCCTCCTCCGTGGCGCGCTCCACGCCCGCCAGCACCAGCTCGACGCGGTCGCGCACGGCGAGGCTGTCCACGATCCGCTCTTCCAGATCGGTCGTGTCGTCGTCGGCCGCTTCACGCAATCGCTCGATCGCGAGGGAGAACTCTAGCGCAGCGTCGTCGAGCTCGTCCGGGTCCAGGCCATCCAACGCGCGCGCCGCGCGGTCGCGGAGGGTCTCCTGTTCGTTCGTGCCGATCCACGCGTCGGCGTCTCCCTCGGCGCCGCACAGCATCAGCGTGCCCAGCGCCTCGAACAGGTCGACGGTCGCATCGCCGCGGCCGGCGTCAACTTCTTTTGCGGCTTCGGCGAGCGCTTCTCGCATCGCCGCGCGCAGATCCGGATCCGCCTGCCAGCGTTGCTCGTTCATGACACACCTTCCTTGGACGCGACTTCGATATCCACCGACGTGCCCTCCCGCCGGTGGCCGGCCATCTCGCGGGACAGGTCGTTCCAGACGGCCCTGTACGATTCGGCGCGTTTGGCGCGGTAGCAGCTGATCAGCGCCAACTCCGCCGAGTCTTCTTGCACAACCCCGACCACACAGACGCCGCGGGTGTCGATGGTCTTGAAGCGGACATGGTCGCGGTGCAGCGTGCCGGCGGCGGAATCGCAGTGGAACGCGGCGAGGCGCGGCTTCGAATGGTTCGGGTTCTCGAAGGCGAACCGCACCGCCTGCTGCGCAACCGCCCGGTAAGCGCCGAGCAGGTCGCCGAGCTTCTCGTCGACGCGCTGTTGCTGCTTCGCGTCCCTACACCCGGAGCACGGGGAGCCGGTGGTGGGAGCCTCTTCGAAGAGCGCGCAACCGCCGGCCTGCTCCAGGGCGGACAGCGCCTGCTTGCGCCGCGCCTTCAGGTCCGGGTTGAGCGGCGGGGTGTCGATCGCGCGCTTCCACTGCTCTTTATCGACCTTGGAGCTCAGCTCGGGGCGGTCGAGGCCGCACACGCGGACTACGTGCTTGAACAGGTGCCCGTGGGCCACCTTGCGCGAGACGAAATCGCCGATTCGCAGCTCCCGCGCATCTCGTTTGTCGATTCGCACACGTATCCCCTTCATCGGCCCTGCTCCCGGGACGCGGTCGCACACCGGTTCCTGACAGCGTCTCTGGTTCTCTTGGCGATCTGGTCCAAGTTGGCGCGCGATACGCCCAGCATCTCGGCCAGCTCGGCGCCGCCGGCATCCGGGTTCTCGCGACGGGCACGCACGTAGCGCGCCCCCTTCGGGTAGTGCTCGTCGAGCCACCGTTCAATCGCCCGAATCTCGTCAACTGTTTCGTATCGAGCGAGCTCACGCGCCGTATCGTAGGACCGTGTGCCGGTCACTTGGTTGACGTCGACGCCCTCCTTGCGCTTGCGAACCGAGCTGCCGTCCTCATACTTGGTGGTCGCACGCCGAAAAGCGTCGGTGAGCAGGTTCGTCGTAGTGGTACGTACCCAAGCGAGCACAGTCTGGCGGGCGCTCTTGCTCGGCTCGTGCGTCGGCGGTCGCTGCACCAGACGGAGCAGCACCTCCTGCACCGCATCGTCGGCATCCAGCTCCGCGCCACCGAAGCGGGAGACGCGCTCGACCACCCGCTCCCGCACGAGCGCGGGCACTCGCTTGGGCACCGCTCCTCCGGGCAGCTCTTCGCCGGTGCGCTCGCGGGCCCGATCCAGAAACAGCGCGCACGCGCGTTCTTCCAAATCCCGAGTATCGTCGACCATCGCGCTCCCCTCGCCCGATCATATTTGTCAGCATAGGATTCAATTTTTAACAGAAAATCACACCGACGGTAAGGTCTGTTCACAGACGAACGACAGCGCCAGCCCAGCCGATGGAATCCCCGGTCTACCGACGTTCACCGCTTGGAGCGCCCGAGGTTTTCAGGGGAACCCGTTTGTGGAATAGTGAGGCACATGCGTTGACAGAGGAGAATTTTCGTGGACGACAAGCAGCGACTGCAGCTGGCCACGAACGATCTTCCGTTCCCCGTGGCGTACCCGCTGCGCGCGGTCTACGGCTCGCGCGATCGCCCCATCGAGAGCGCCGTTCACCTGCTCCACGCCGTGGAGGAGCACCTGCGGTTTTTCGGCACGTGCCTGATCGTCGACGCGGCACACCAGGCGGCGAAGAACAAGCGCGTACGAAAGGCGCTGGGCAACGTCCGTCTCGGTCAGACCACGATCGGCGCCCACGTGGCCGCCATCACCCACCTCGCGCCGGTGCTCACCGATCCGTTCTTGCGCGAGCTTCCGTCGCTGTTCGAAAAGACACGCTGGCAACGGTTCACGGCGAACCTCGCGGTGGTCAGCGAGAAGAGGAACCGCTTCAGCCACCCTATCCACGTTCCCGGAGAACGGGAGGCTCGGAAAACCGTGGGCGACATTTGGCCGGCGTTCGCGGGCCTGCTCGACGACACGCGCTTCCTCGCGCGCTACGAGACTATTGTCATCGACGAGCGCACGCGGCTGACACAGGGCGACCACTCCCTGCGCGTTCGCTCGCTGCGCGGCTTCAACAACATGCCCAGCGGCTTTCGGATCCGCACCTCGATGGATCTGGACCCCGGCTGCGTCGTCGCCGTCGACCGGGAGGCGGACGCGGCGCTCGTGCTCTCGCCGATCTACGTGGCTCACGGTGCCGGTGCGAACCTCGACCGGGGGCTCTACGCGTACAGCCGCCAGGGTGAGGGAGGGCCGGAATACGATCGTCCGACCGCGCCCGACGCCGGGCTCGAAATTCTCACTCACACCGAGCAGCTCTTGAATGGGCGGACGGTAGAGCAGTTCCTGAACGCAGCACCGAACGAGAGAATGCCGCTGCGCGGCACGCTCGGGCTGCAAGAAGACGCCCAGCACCGCTGGATTCAGACCGCATCGATGGGGTCGTTGTCGGGTGCGTCGGAATCAAGCACCGGCGATTCCACCGAGCGGGTTGCACCTCAATCCCGAGCTGCACCCAGCGGGAGACGCAAGCGATCGCGTCTAACTTTGGCGTTCGTAGCAATCGGTGTCGCGGCGCTGCTGGCCATCGGTATCAGCCTGGGAGCCATGCTCTTCGAACCACCACAGCCTAGAGACTTTCGAGTTTCTACGCTCTCTCCCCCGATCGTCGGTGCTGTGGAAACCTACCGCCTTTTTCGGCAGGCGCTTGTTGAAAAGGAATCCGCGCTCCATTTCGGCACATACCCGGAAATCGTTCCGTGCTTCTACGATGTTGCGAACCTACCTCGTACAAGTATCAAAGAAGGGGGAAGGCGGAAGTACTTTCCTCCATACAAGCTAAATGCAATCAAGGCCGGTCAGTTCGCTGTCCTGGCATCGAGCATGACGACAGTGGCGCTCGGTGTCCGCGGTGAAACCGGCAAACAGATCGCACGCGATGCTCCGTTTGGCAAAATCGTCGAGCTCACACAGGTAGACGGCCGCTGGTGGATCACCTCCGAAATCTCTCGTGACCAACATCGATGCTATCAGCACGGCGAATACTTCGAACGCGACCCCGCAGAACTCGACTGGTATTATTTCTGGCCCGAGCTCGAAAGTCTCGAATAGCCCAGCATCTCCATATCGCTGAAGTCGCACCTCTCTGTGGGGCGTTTATAATCCCTGTCAGAAACAGTCCCGCAAGCGCGTCATAACGAACGGAGCGCTCTTTGGACGTTCCGGCGAGTGGTCACGTTGTTCAAAAGGAGGCGTCTATTGGATGAGCTCACCCGGCAACTCGCGCGGATCCAGTTCGAGTCGGTGGCGAACGGCGAAGGGAGCCATCGGCTGCGGTGGATGGCGGGGCTGGTGTTGCTGGCGCTGGACGGGGCGATGTGCCGGGCCGAGCTCGATGACGCAGTGTACTACCTGCGGCGGGCGGCGCGGGTGGAGGCGTGCGAGGGGGAAGACGAGCAGCGGGTGGCGGCGTTTCGCGCGCTGGCGGCGTCGGCGCTCGCGCACTTAAAGATGCTGGCGACGACGAGCGGCGAGCAGTACTTGCACTTTCCGCGAATTCCGCACCCGTTGGAGGGGCCGTCGAGCAGCGACGGCGAGATCGTGCGCGGCTTTTTGGGCACGTCGTACGGCACTTCGATGTACGACTTTCACCAGGAGTATCCGATCCGCGACGAGGAGCACGGCGCGGTGGGATGCCGCAAGGCCGACATCGCAGTGCTGCTGCCGGACGGCGAGCGGCAGCCGCTGTTCGAGTACTGCCGCGATCACAATGTTGTCGTCGTGTGCCCGCACTGCGGACAGGTGATCACGTACGAGACCGAGTCTACCTGCGCACCCCGGGGCGGTCGCCCCCGCGCGCCGGAAGAGGTGCCGGGGCCGCCTCCTGGGGGCGCGCCCGCGGATCCGACGTTCGTGGAGGAGGAGGACGACGTGGCGCCGGTGACGACCGACCCTCCCCGGCCGGTGGAGGACGACGGCGAGACGACCCACGTGGTGTTGCTGCTCGACCGCTCGTCGAGCATGGAACTCAGCCGGGCCGCTGCGGTCGAGGGCGTGAACCGCAAGCTCGCGCGGCTGCGGGAGGCGGCGTCCGCCCGGGACGCGCTTTCGGTGCTGGTGACGATTGTCGGCTTCGGCGGCACGCTCGAGCTGGTGCGCTTCGCGCGCCCGGCCGACGAGATCGATAACATTACCCTGGAGGAGTACCGCTGCGGCATCGGCACGCGGCTGCTCGACGCGTTCAATTTCGCGTTCGACCTGCTGGCCGAGCACGTGCGCGATCGAAACGACCTGTCCTACGAGCTGCTGGCGGTGAGCGACGGCGAGGAGGATGCGTCGGTGAACGCGACCTGGCGCCGGGTGGCGACGCGCATCGATCGGCGGCGGCGCACGGGCCGCTGGTCGTTCGCCTACCTGGGCGCCACCGGCTGCGCGGCCGAGACCGCCGGGCGGCTCGGCCTGGCCCCGCAATAGACGGCCGCCTGTCACCCCAGCCCGCCTGGTACGGTCACCACGATCCAAAAACCTCCCCGAGCTAAAGGGGATTGAAACGCCGTGGGCTTGTGGTTCGTGATCGAGAGCTGTCAGAAACGCGCTCGGCCCGGCGTCCTGCATTCAGGTGCCGGAACGAGGCGGAAGGAGGGCGCCGTGAGCAGGACTTTCGAGCTGGTGTTTCGCTTCAGCGACGATCCCGAGGATTCCAACGTGGTTCTCGTCTCGAAGGACGACGAATACCACGAGGTCTTGGGAAGCCGGAAGGCTCTGCTCAACGCGGCGCGCGACCTGTACATCGTCATGCTGGAAGAGCTGGCGGCGGCGGAGGAGGAGGAGTACGACGACCCTCGCCTCTGTTTGTACGATGATAGGATCAACCTGGTCAAACGCTCCTTGACGCTGGACAGGAGGCAGGTGGTCGTCTGCCCGGAGTCGTTCCTGCCTCAGGAAGGGGAGATGATGCAATGACGAGCACGCTCGTGACCGCCGTCCGACCGACCGAGATCTCCTACCTGCCGCGCGGCAGGCGCAACCGCTGGGATCGCTTTTTCTGCGAGGCGCGCGAGCTGATCGCCGAGGTGGACGGCCGGCTGCTTCGCCAGTGGGCCTTGGGAAGCTTGAAGATCGCGGTGGAGACCACCCTGGAACGGGCGATGATGATCCGCAACCTGGTGCGCGCGGTGGCCAAGGGGGCGTGGAACGAGTTCAAGCGCTTCTTTCGCGCGCTGTTCGCCGGAGAGCTGGGAGAGTGGCTCGAGGAGACGTGCCGTCGCCTGTGGAAGGCGCTGCGATCGCTCTGGGCCCGCGTCAAGTCGGCCTATCGCGAGGTCTCGGGCCTGGTGCGCTCCTTCCAGCGAGCCGGTCGGGCGGAGCTGGCCGGGCACGCGGCCGGTTTTCTCGGCGGCGTGCTGGGCTTCGTAGTGATCGGCGGGTTGGGGGACGGCGGAGTGATCGACATGGACATCGCGGCGGCCGGGATCGGCGGCCATCGCAGCATCTGGTTCCACTCGGCGCTGATCGGGCTCGCGGCCGAGGTCTGCTTCCGCTCGGCCTTCGAGCTGGTCGAGCTGCTACACGAGCGGCTGCCGCGCCGTCACTCCCCGATCTGGGACAGGATGCTGGCCGTGGGCAGGCGCTTCGAGCACGCGCTCGTCACCGGAAGCTGGGTCGGCGTCTCCACGCACCTGATCGCCGACTCCCACCTCCAGGGCTGGACGCCGTACAAGGACCTGCCGGTCGCCCTTCCCGAGTGGGGTCACCACATGGTGATGGACCTCAACGCCGCCGCCGCCGGCTGGCTAGGCTGGCACTGGCGCGACAAGGTGACGCGCCGCTTGCGCAGCAACCGGATCGTGGCGCCGAGCCATCGCGGGGTCGAGCTGCCCGAGCTCCCTGCCGTGTGAGCTTCCTTTGGACAACTCGCCGTCGGCCGTCTCCGAGAACCGGAACAAGACTCGCTTTGTTGGCTGGTCTCTCCCCGGCGTTGAGAAACCGCTTCTTTTTCTCTTTTTCGAGGATCGGACACAGTCTGTCGCACGAGTCGGTTATCATGAAACAGCTTTGTGTTTACAATCAAGCCGGGGGGCGAGATAGATCCTCCCAGGAGGGGTGAGAGCCATGCAGATCGATCGAAAAAGAGCAGACGAGATGGCCGGAGAGGTGTTCGCGGCGGCGCGGGAAGCTCTCGAGCACAACCGGGAAACAGGCGGGCTCTCGGCGTTCGCCTATGCCGAGCGGGCGCTCGAGTGCTGGCTGGTGCTCGAGACCTACAAGCGGATCTTCCCGCGGCTGAACCACGAAGCCGACGCGCTGGGCAGGCCGGCCGACGAGGAGAGGTGGAGCTCCTGGCCGGAGGTGCTGCTGCCGGGCCAAAAAGAGGCGCGCAGCCACGTCGACCTGT
>JAWOBP010000052.1:0-4554 GCA_046484285.1 Polyangia bacterium | reverse complement strand
GCTGGGCTCGGGGATGATGTCGTTGTCCGGCGACAGCGCCTCGGGCGGGCTCTCGAGCGACAGAAGCGGGTTGTCCGGGTGGTGGTCCGGCTTGAACATGAACTGGCGGTCGACGATGTTGGAGACCATCGAGTAGACGATCCCCGGCTGATAGATTCTGATTGGATGTCCCATACCCCTTACATCGGACGCTGGCCCCGCTCGGTTGCAAAAAAGTTTGGTCCTGCGCGAAAAACCGCCGGGAACGGAACTTTCCAATCAACTGATTATCTACCCCCGCCGCGCTTCAGCGTGTCTGACACCCGCGCTTCAGGGTCTTCAGTTTGTAGACGCACGGGTCAAGCTGCGGAGGCTCTACCCGAACTTGGAGGCCTGACGTGCTACTAGTGCCGAGTCAATCGAAAACGTTCGGGTAGAGCGAGCAACTGTCCGCGAGGCCAAGGAAGGACGACGAAGGCGTGGCAGCGCCACGTCGAGGAGGAGTGACGCCGGGATCGTGGGCAGGGGCCGCTCTCACCCGAACGGGAGAGGTTGACTCGGCACTAGCTTGGCTTCGCACACAACGAACCCGGGTATCCAGGTCCGGCTTGCTCACACATATGATATGGCCGTTTTCGAAATTCGCTGTCCATGCCAAATCGGGCCCGCATTCCGAGGAGATCCAGTACCATTCCGTATTAGACGCCCAAAGCTCACCGCACGTCTCGCTCGAGTTGCAAGAGTTGCAGTATCCCGCGTATCCGCTCAAAACATCGTCGTCGCAATCGCCCAAGAGAGCCGAGAAGTCGTCGCGGCTCGGCAAAACCCAATCGCTGTGTCCGGCAAGCACGAGCTCTCCGCAATAGTCGACGGCTTCGTTCCAGTCGTATCCACCTTGGCTAGGGTGTTGCCAGCACAGTCCCGTGTTGGGATCCAGACGACCGCCTTCGCATTCCAGTGCAGTGTCACTGTCCCCACCGCTGCCGCTGTCCGCGTCGATCCCGTCATCCAGCTCCTCCGCCTCGCCGCAAGACAAGGTGACAAAAACAGCCGACAGAAAAACCGCCGTTACCCAGACAATGACTTTGTTAAACATTGTTTCCTCAGATACCGGTTCCATTCCAGGAAGCTACTCTCCCTGGTGCTCGTATGCGCCCACGTCCGGGGCGTCGTCGCGCGGGTTGCCCAGCACGTCGTCGGCCGGCGCTCCCTCGGGGTTTCCCGAGTCGACCGCCGGCGCGCTCTCCAGCAGGCTCAGGTCCAGCCCCTCCCAGTCGACGAAGTAGTCGTACACCTCGTCGCCGCTCAGCTCCAGGTTGTGATCCCCGTCTGTCTGGTCGAGCGTGGTCAGGTTGTTGCGCACCGTGTTGCCCGTGCCGTCGACGCTGATCCAGGAGTGCTCCGGCCACTCCTGCTCGTGGGCCTGCTGGGGCAGGCCGGGCAGCTCGGTACCGCCCACCACGGTGTTGTTGACGAACAGCGAGTCGTTGGTGTCCGCCCAGCGGATGCCGTGGAAGTGATCGGTCTTGCAGACGTTGTTGAACACGCGGATGTTCGTCTTGGGCCCCTCCTCGAACGCGCTGAGGCACTGGGTCGCTCCCTGCATCTCGATCGGGTATGCGTCCGAGTAGCGGTTGGTGAAGATGTTGTAGGCCACCTCGATATCGCTCGAGACGTCGGGCTCCGAGCCCATGTGGCTTTGGAAGAAGTCGTCGTGGTGGCCGTCGCCGAGCTTGATCGCGTCGTGGATCCGGTTGCCCACGAAGCGGTTGTGGTGCCCGCCGGTGGCGATCGCGTCGCGCGAGAAGAAATCGATTTGGTTGTTCAGGATGTCGAGGTACCGCCCGGCCGCGGTGATCGCCTGGCCGACCCGCTCGATTTGGTTGCACGAGACCGTGATCCGCTCGGGATCGTGCAAGAGCCAGATCCCGGTCGAGGCGCGCGAGGCGAAGTCCTCCACGGTCTGGAGGTCGCCCGAGGTCAGGTGGCAGTTGTAGATCCCGATGTGGTGGCAGGGCCCTTGCCAGTCGTGGTCCTCGGCGCGCACCATCGTGCCCGCCTCGCCGTTCACGAAGCTGAGCCCGTCGATCCGCCAGTAGGCGCTGCCCCGGAAGTGAATAGAAGAGATTACCGGCTCGCGGTACTCGAGCCCGCGGATCGTGACGTAGTCGTCGTTGTACAGGCCGCTCACCGACAGCGCCTGGTCGTGACCCTCTGCCCCGACCAGCGCGATCGTGTCGCCGGCCCGGACCGGGGCGTTTTCGTGGTACGGCTCGCCGTGCTGGTCCTTCGAGTCCACGTAGTTGTCGATCACGTACTGAATCGACGCCCACGGGTTCTGCTGGCTGCCGTCCCCGTTCTCGTCGTCTCCGCCGGCGGGGTCGACGTAGAACAGCTCGCCTGACTCCTCGCCGAATCCGTCCGGGCACGAGCCCGGCCCGATGTCTTCGACCGGCTCCCCGTCCGCGCCGCCGTCAGCCACCGACGGCGAGTCGCCGCCGCAGCCGCCCGGCGCGATCGCCGCCAGCCAGAAGAGCAATACCGCTTTGCCACGCATGCCGCCTCCCCTGCTTCAGATCATCGCCTGGAGCAAGAGTACCAGATTGTGCCGCGGCAATCCCGGTGTCGATCACGACAACGCTCGGGCTCAACCCGCACACCCTGCGCGGGCGAATGCGCAAGCTGGGGATCGACTGGAGCCGCTTCCGTCCGGGCTGACGGTCGAAGAGGTTTTCTACTCGACCTCGGCCGGGATCGTCTCGCAGCCAAAGATGATCGTCACCTCGACGCCCTCTTCCGCCGCTTGAATCATGTCGCAGGTCTGGGGACAGACGTGGATGGTCGTCGGATCCTCGGGGTCGTCGTAGTACCAGCCGTGCTCCACCGAGTCGCACATCGACTCGTCCTCGACATAGCCGATCGGCATCGCCTCGCCGTCTATCACGACCTCCATGTTGACTTCGTCCGCTACGAAAACCTCGTTCTCGGGAGGGTCCGGGATCTCCCACGAGCACGAGATCGCGACCTGGTTGACGTTCTGCGAGATCTCGTCGAAGACGGGCGCGAACTCCTGCAGGCACAGATCCCCGAGCACGCCTCCGGTCTCGTCGATCAGGTCGATGTAGACCTGCCCGATCGAGGCGGCCGCGTTGCAGTCCTGGGCCGAGACGATCCCGTGAAAGACGAACTCCTCGAACGGCGGATCGAGGCCGACCAGGCTGTCGTGGAACTCCTGGCCGCTGATTGCCGAGTTGTCGTCCGAGACGACGACGATGTGCCGAACGCTGTCGGGCCTGAGCTGCATGCTCCACTGGTCGTAGGTATCGACGAAAACTTGCAGGCTGTCGCTGGAACCGACCGCTTCGGTGATGTGCAGGTAGGTCGGCAGGTTGGTGTCCGGGCCCGCAGGGCAGTTGCCGGCGCCCAGCGGTGGCTCGATGCAGACGTAGATCATCGGGTTGCCCAGCCAGCCGCCGCGCTCCCCGATCATCACGATCCGCACGTCGATCCCGGCTTCCATGATTTGCTGGGAAAACCAGTTGAGGTTGTTCCGCACGGCAGCGGCCTCCTGCATCATCGATGCCGAGGTATCGACCAGGAAGATGATGTCCACCGGCAGCATCTCGGTCTGGGCGCTCTCGGAGATGCCGGCACACTCCTCGAACCCTGTGCCTGTATCGCTATCCGCGTCCGAATCGGCGTCCGCGTCTCCGTCGGCGTCTCCGTCTGTATCCGAGTCTCCATCGGAGTCACCGTCGGAGTCGCCGTCAACACCGGCGTCCCCCATTTTCTCGACATCGTTCGATTCGCAGGCCAGAGACAACAACAGGCAAGCAGCCATGACTGCACTGGTCTTGGAAAGCACGTTTCCCTCCTGTATTCGCCGCGCGGCGTCATTTGAGGCAAAGCACGGGACCTCGGTGAAATCGCCGCACCCGTTCATCTTACCAAAAAAGGAGTGGACTCGAGCGAGCCTTTCGGATGTCCCACTCCTTCTACCCTACATACTGCTACAACATGCAATACAACATGCAAAGCGACTATATGGATCGAATTGATATCATTTCCTATTTCAGTGTTGACCTCGATTTTTCGAGACGGCTTTCTATTGCTACAGCGCTTGCTCGGCTCCAAGGCTGGCGGTGTCGGCTTCTGTTGACCTTTTCAGCCGGGGTTCGTCCGGGATTCGGCTCGCCGCGCCGCCCCGCCTGCCGCTTTTTCGTGAATGATCGCTCCCAAAGACGCAGCGGTGCGCCGGGCGTCCGCTTTTCGGCTCGCCTGCGCTCTTCGTCCTTGCCTCTCGGTCTCGATTCGGGCTCGCCTCAGCAGGGCGCGGCCGGGGCGCCCACCGGCCACAGCGAGGACGGCGGGTAGGTCCCCGGCGGCCAGTCCGCCGAGGTGCGCCTGCCCATCTATTTTATGCACCCCAGAAATGTGGGGGAGCTTAAAGATGCCAATGCCGTTGGAGAAACCGGATCTTTGAATTGCGGGGATGCGCTGAAACTTTTCTTGAAGGTGGATGAAAATGAGCGTATTGTTGATGCGTCATTCATGACATTCGGCTGTGCCAGTGCC